>CALLDH010000053.1 GCA_937998345.1 uncultured bacterium
CCTGCTGACGCCCCCTGGGCGGCTCTTCTTGCGGCGCTGCTCGGGCTCACGGTCTTGCGGCGGCGGTCAGACCGACGCGGCGCACAATCCTAAACTGAACACGTCGGTTTCGCGCGCGGTTCTGCTGCGTGATGTTGGGCACGATAGGACGGGTAGAGCCGTAGCCCTTCGCCATCAACCGCGTCGGCTCCACACCATGCTGAATGAGCCATCGCTCGACAGCTTCTGCGCGTTGCTGTGACAGCCGCATGTTCAGCGCGCGATCGCCACTGGTGTCGGTGTGGCCCTGAATCTCGACGAGCTCGATGTCAGGATTCCGGAGAAGCGCGTCGGCGACCTCGAGGAGGATAGGCTCGCTGTTCGGCAGGATCTCGTCACTCCCCGTAGCGAAGCTGACCTGACGCCGAAGCGTGATCTCCCTCTTCTTGACCACGACACGCGGACGGGCGGGTTTGGGCAGGACACGAAGCTGCACGGTGGTTTCTTGGCGTGCGACAACGTCGAGATCGGCGACTGCGATCAGGTAGACCGGGTCGTCGACGTGAGCGGTGTATGCCCCAGGCTCGAGCGCCTCGACCAGGGCCGCGCCGGCTTCATCGGAGATCAGGAGATGCTCCGAGGGGCCTCGAACTGTAATGGCGATCCCGGGCAACGGCTGGCCTTCCCGGCCGACTGCCAGCACCCGAAGCCGCCCGTCGAGGCTCGAAGGCACGAGCTCGCAACTCGTGTCTGACGGCACGGGGGCAGCGCACTGCGCTGTCACATATTCGGGATGCGACACTTCGAGCAAGACCTCGCCCGCGGGAAGCCCGTAGGTGACGAACGATCCCGAAGCGTCGGTGACCTGCGAAGAAGCCTGTTCGCCGACCACGGCGACGACCGCGTCAGCAACCGGCCGCCCGCTTCCCTGCTCGAGGACCTGGCCGCGCACCTGACCAGTCGCCGCAACCGGCGTGACAGGCTCCTGTTCGGTGGCGACCTTGACGGGAGCCGCGGGCCGCGGGTCGAATGCGTAGGCAATGCCGAGGATGACGTTGTACGGAGCCGTGGGCGCGAGCTCTCGGACGAAATCGCGGGTCCCGGTGAGCCCGACGTCGGCGGCAACCGTGAAAGCCAACCCCTTGGGCGGGGTCAGAATACGCAGGCCTAACGAGAGCATCATCGGAAAGGCCTTGAGCTTCTCGCTGGATAGGCAGCTGTCACCGTTCGGGATCGCAGTGTCGGCGCACTGAAACCCCTGCCGGTTGACCGGAATGTCCCACTGCCATTCGAGCATCGGGTGAAGCCCGACTTTGCGGGCTTCGAGCGGAACCTCGAGACCGGCCGCAAGGCGGACGTGATCCACGCGGTCCACGCCGTACGCAAAGCGCTCGAACGCCGTCAGCAGGTGTCGGGTCTCCAACGGACGGGGGACGATACCACCAAGTGCGTCGTACCTGCTGTCTTCGATCCCCTCGGTGAGCTTTGCCGAGTTGTCGAACCAGTACTGCGCATTGAAGCGCGCCACGAGCGGGATCTTGCGGCGCTCGTAGCCGCGAAAGTCCAAGGTCACGTTGCCGCGAAAACCGAAGCTCGTTGCGCGGAAGGTCGCTCCCGCGTCGCCCACACCCCCGAGAAACGCGATGCTCGCATCACCACCAACGGCGACCCAGGGCTTCGCCTGATAGAAGCCTTTGAGACCCAGGAGCACATCGGCGACGCGCTGAATTAGCAGGGGGTCGTTGGAGTCGTCCCATGCAGATGTCACCTCCACGGCTGCGAATACTTCCAGATACTCGGTCGGCGTAATGCTCAACGAGAGGTTGCCTGCGAAGTGATGGGCCTCATCCGTAGGAACGAAGAAGTCGCTGATGATGAAGAACTCGGTGTTGAGCGCTAGACGGAAGGTGCCCTTCGGGCCCGACGCCGCATCGATGATGCGAATGCCACCCGTCGGTCCGCTGAAGCTATTCTGAACCTCGGCGAGACGAGCTTCACGCTCGCTCGCTCCGGACGCTGGGTCAGCCTGCGCATGCACCGGTGCGACGCATGCCAATGCCACGATGCCCCCGAGACAGGGCAGTATCCAGCTCCTACGCATTCCCCTCGCCTGTTCCCCACCCGAAATGATGCCATTTTGCGGGCGCCCAACGCCAACTTGACGGGCTATTTGGCGGCGATGTGAAGATCCGCGTTGCCGTCCGGCGGGATCATCACCTTCTTGGGCGCGGTGGCGCTACCGCTCTTCGGCTTGAATACAGCGAGGTATCGGCCGCCTGGCACCGAGCGCAGCGTGCAGCTCCCCTGACTGGTTGTGCAGGTGAATGTGCCGCCGTCGCCGCTCAACTCCACACGGCCGTCGACCGGCTTATTATCGGCGCTACGGACCTTGACGTGGACGACCGCGTCGGCCCTGACCTGCGTCGCCACCATCAGGCTCAGTGCGCAAACGACGATGGCAGCGACGCGTTTCATCCGGCGTCACCCCTCTTCGGCTGCCTCAGCAAAATCGCTGAGGCGAACTTCTTCGTATTCGTCATCATGAGCTGTGGGGGGTTCCGACTCTTCGACGTCGTAACCGTCCGCAGCTTCAACTGTAGTCGCGAGCCGAGGCCCATTGGGGTCCGGCAGCGGCGGCCGCGACGGAATCGGAAGCCCGTTTTCGTAGACGAAAAGGCCCGTCGTGTGGACATCGCTGACCTCACCATCCACGGCGAACAGCGACTCCTCGGCCTGCGCCAGGGACGGCCGTGTAAGCCCCTCGGGAGGCTCGGCAAGGCGGAGCGTGGGCGGCGCCGGCGGCGCCTCCGGAGGCGCTGCCATCGAAGGAATGGGAACGGGCATGCCGACCTGCGGCTCCGCGGCGATGCCATGCTCGAACGCGTACTCGGAATCGAATCCGCGATCTTCTTGATCGTCGGAGGCACCGTCGACGGAAAGCTCGGCCGATGGTTCCACGTCCCAGTCGGACGCGTCGCCCATGGACGGTTCAGCCGCGACGTCCTCTTCCTCACCGAACTCCAGCTCGGGCCCCGGCTCGGACTCCATCGCCGACACTGGCTCTGACGCCGACACTGGCTCTGACGCTGTCACTGACTCTGACGCTGTCACGTCCTCCGCCTCCGCCATCATCGCGGCGGCGTCTACCGCGGCAATCACCGTGGCCGGCTCTTCGTCGTAGTCACCGTCGTCTTCATCTTCGTCACCTGACGCCTCTGGCGGCACGGTATCCGGCGCCTCCTCATCGGGTGGAACCGTCACCGGCTCTGCGTCTTCAGGCGCAATGGATTGAACCTCGTCGGGCGGCAGCGAGAACACCTCGTCCGCTGTTAGCTCGATGTCATCGAGATAGGGTGCCGGCTCATTGGCGACTCGCTCGTCATCGGCCGGCGCCGCATCCATGTCGCCCGTAGGCGCCTCCGGATCGTCGGCGGCCGGATGTTCAGACACCGCCTGGCGCGCGAGAACGAGGCGCTCGAACACCACTCCTGAGCGGCCGTCGAGCTCCAGCGCTTCGACGACGACGTCATAGCGAGTCTCCGGAACGCGATCGGCGCCACCATCGACAGCAGCACGCACACGCCCCGTGCCCTCGAGTGCCGGCGAACCGTCGGCTAGCAGCACCGCGAATTCGATTTCGGAACCGTCTTCGTAGGCGACGGGCCCGTAGAGGATCAAGGTGTCTTGCTCGACCCGATCGAGAAAACCTTCGGAGAGCTCTCCGAGGTCGTTGAAGTGTGTCGGTACCGTGAGGACTTGGCTCATTATTCCCCCGCTTCGCTTTGTTCAAGAGGACTCGTTTGCAGCTCGTCTCCGGCCGCGAGGAGCTCCTCTACTCTGCGCTCAGCTTCATCCAGTCGTTTCGCTCCGGCCCGCGACAAGCGGACTCCCTCTTCAAACATCGCCAGAGACGCCTCAAGAGGCAAATCTCCCTCTTCTAATTGTTCCACGACCGTCTGAAGGCGCTCCATGACCTCCTCGAATGGAGCCTCGTCTGCAGGACCACCCCGACCCTTTGATTTCCCCATGTTTTCAACCATACAGCACCTAAAGCCCTTCGTCACCAACGTGGATATCGGGCGCATTCGAGTTGAAGTGTCCCCGAGGGCGCTGTAGGTGAGTGAAGGAGGAGCACGTTCACGCTCCCGGGCCCCTGAACTGATGCGCCGATCCCCTTCTGTCGTCACCCCTGGCAACCACGATGGCGTTCACCTGGGTCACAGGGCGCTGATCGACGCGGCCAAGCGGACCGCCGACGCCCATGGCTGGCAGACGCTCGCCATGTGTTTCGAGCCACATCCGACGGCCGTCCTCGTGCCGGAACGGGCACCTGTGCTGATCACCGACATGCAGCGCCGGGTCGAGATCTTGAAGGGGGCCGGCTGTGACGACGTGGTGGTCCTGCCCTTCGACAGCGAGTTCTCGAAGATGACCCCCGATCAGTTCGTCGAGCGCGTCGTGTTGGAGGCCTGTCATGCGAAGGGGGTCGTCGTAGGCCCAGATTTCCACTTCGGTTACAAGCGCTCGGGTAATATCGCGACGCTGCGGCAATGGGGCGAGCGAGAGGGCTTCACGGTCGAGTTGGTGGACCCGGTCATGTTCGAGGGCGAGGCCGTCTCCTCAACGAGGCTTCGCCGAATCCTTCGGGAAGACGGCAACGTGGAGGATGCAGCGGTCATGATGACCCGCGTGCACGAAGCGACCGGACACATCGTCCAAGGCGATCAGCGGGGCCGAGAGATCGGATTTCCGACCGCCAACCTCGAAGTGGGGCCCTTGGTCCTGCCGAAAGACGGCGTGTATGCGGTCGTCGCTCGGGTGCTTGGCGAGGCCAGGGCCCCCTTGCTCCATGGTGTCGCCAACTTGGGCAATCGCCCAACATTCGATGCCGGACGTTCGGTCGAAGTGCATTTGTTCGGCTTTGACGGAGATCTTTACGGAAAACGCATGCGGGTGGGCTTCGTGGCTCGCATCCGCGGTGAATTGAAATTCGATGGGCTCGAACCTCTGCGCGGACAGATCAATCGGGACTGCGACGAAGCCAAGAACGCGCTACAACAACTGGGCCCGGATTTGGTTCGATGGATTTGACCCGACTTTACAATCTGACGACGCCAGAACTTCGAGAAGAAGCCGAACGCATGGGCGTCAGCGACACCTACGCGATGAGCCGTGGCCAGCTGATCCACGCAATCCGAAACCGCGCCAGTGGAAGCCAGCCTCCCGAAGGTCTTCTCAACAAGGTCCTGGGCTTCGCGAAGTGGGCACTGCAGGCCGCGCAGGAAGAGCCCACGAAGAAACATGCGCCCGAGGAGAGAGAGCCGAAGCGATTCAGCCAGCCCTCAGAGGCGCCGGAGACAGCCTCAGTGTCAGCGCCAGGATCAGAGTCAGCGCCAGTCCCAGTCTCAGCGCCAGTCCCGGTCTCAGCGCCAGTATCAGAGTCAACGCCAGTGCCGGTGTCAGCGCCAGTGTCAGAGTCAGCGCCAGTGCCAGCGACCGAGTCCGAGAGCTCGATCGAGTCCGGGCCTCCGAGCCGCCCTCCTGCTGGGGTGTTCTCCCGGAGCGCCGGCATGTTCGAAGAGCCATTCCCGACGCGGACCATGGCGCGCATTCTTGCCGACCAAGGACACTTCAAGCGGTCGCTTGCGATTTACGCGGGGTTGCTTCGGGACGAGCCAGGGGATCGCGAGTTGAGCGCCGAGGCCAACGAGATTCGCGCGCGCTCGCGAGCACGGCGATCCCAAGCTCACTGATGCCAGCAATTTTGCTACATGCTCTATCTTCCGCATCATGAAGGCGTGACGCAGGTTCCAGCACAGAAGCGACAACACGAACGGTACCTCGTCCGCGTCTCGTGCGAGCTCACCATCTCCGGGCAAACGCTGCATGCGGAGATGAAGAACCTGAGCACCGGTGGCGCGGCGATCGTATTCGCGCGGCCACTCACGGTCGGAGAGGTCGTGACTGTCGGCTTCTTTCTGACCCAGGACGGAATCGAGGACGCCGACCGGGTGCCGTTCGAATGCGCCGCCTCGATTCGCTGGCTCAAACCTGCCGGCGATCAGCGGTACGAAGCGGGGTTGCAGTTTCTGTCGCCCTCGAAGCAGCAGCGTGAGCTTCTGAGGGATTTCCTGAAGCAGGCTACCTAGCCTGCTCGGCGATCAGACGATTGCGGGGGCCGCCTCACGGCGGAGTGGTGGGACCAGCGCGCGCACTGCTACCGCGCACACGCATCCGACCGCAAGCGCACTCCACTGTGGGAACAGCGCATCGAGGTCGACGATGAGTCCAGCGGCGGCGAGTCCGAGACCCAACCCCGAGCACATGATCGCCGAGGTCCGGCTCATCTCGAAGGCCTGAGCGGCGAACATGATCGCGGCTGCTTTGCCAACGAGGACGGTGACCCCCGCCACCGAGCCGGCCATTGGCCACCCGCCGAGGAACAAGGTGGCTCCCAGCACGGCGGCGGCGGCGGAATAGAGCGACGAGGAAAGCGGAGCTCGTGAGCTTACCGCGCCCAGCGCGTAGAGATACGCGCCAAAGGCGAGGAATGACGCTGGCGACTGGAAGAGGTACCAACGCAGCACCAGCGGGCTCTGCGCTGCAACGATGGCTGAAATGCTGGCGGTCCTCGCGAGCAACATGACCGTCAGCGTCGTGATCACGGCAAATGCGAAACTGGATGCGCCGGCCCCATACCTGGAGGCGAGCGTGATGAGCGCGGCGAAGGTGCCCAATCCCAGGATCCACATGGTCGTCCACTGGAGGGCGGATACACAGAGCAACAGGGTGGCAAAGATAAGCACCAGACTCGAACGAATGAGCCAAGCCGACGATGAGAGTTTCGAGGGCCTAGCGCGGAGACACAGCGTCACTGGGGAGACCCAGCCAAGCAAGAGTCCGAGGAGGACGAAGAGTCCGAGGACGACGGGGTCTACCGAACGCTCGGTCGCCTCATGTGGCCAACGCAGCGCATGAACACCGCGAAGCCTGTCGCGCGCGACGAGGACGGTCGACTCACTCTTGGTCGGGTCTGGGGCGAAGTCGCGCCAGCTGTAGAGGTTCATTCCGTCGAGCGCAACGAGCGTGTCCTCTGGCTTTACACCCTGGATGGCAGCGAATCCGTCCGGATCGACTGCTACCACGCGCACGCCCACCGTTCCGAGCTCCTCACGCGAAAGCTCGAGCCCGAAGCTCTGGGCGCCGTCTCGCTCCGTCTGCTCCTCACGTGCGCTGTCGGCGCGCAACTGGGTGGAGGTATCCGGGAGAAAGTCGATCCGCACCTGCTCCACCGAAAAAACGTCGCGGCGATTGTCTGCGGTGCGAAACCCGACCCGGAGCTCTCCGTTTACTGTGGCGCGGCCTCCGAGCGCCTCAATGAGCTCGTCTTCGATCGGAATCTCGATCAACGACTCGGACTGCACATGCCCGGCCAGGCGCGCATTCACGCTGTTGGCCCGCATTCCTGGACGATAGACCGAGCCCCGCAACACGATGTCGGGCGATCGTCCGAGTGGGAAGCCGCGGCCGTGAATCCGAAGCGTCCCACCGGGTTCGATCTCAGGCGGCACGATAGTGTCCACCTCGAGCAGCGCGAGGTCGTCGTATCCGCTGCAAGCCGCGAGGAACATGACGAAGAGGACGGCCGCTCGCATCGCTTCTCCGTTTCGCCGGGGCACCGGGAAACGTCAAGAAATCCGAGAGCGCGTTTGCGCCACGCCCGGGGGATGCTAAGCCGGGCTCCCTTTGGGGCCATAGCTCAGCTGGGAGAGCGTCGCACTGGCAGTGCGAAGGTCAGGGGTTCGATCCCCCTTGGCTCCACCGGTCCCGGACCGTGTCCGGGACTCGGGAGCGCCAGCGGGGATGACGGGGACTGTCCCCTTGTTGCAATCCAAGCGCGCCGGGTGAACGTGTGGGTTAACCCCTTCAAAAAGGGGACTGTCCCCTTTTTCTGGCGTTACTTCTTCGTGGCGGGGGCCTTTTTCTTCGAGGTCTTCGCCTTCAGCTGCTTGGCCGCGCTCTCGACCTTCTTTTCGAGGTCGGCGATCGCCTTGGTCGCTCGCTTCTTTTGTGCGGCGCTCTTTTTGGTGGCGGTCTTCTTTGCCTTCGTGAGCTTCCGCTTGATGTCGGTGCTGGTCTTCTTCGCCTTCCGCTTCAGGGACGCCGTTTCTTTTTCGGCGTCCTTCTTGGCTTTGTTGAACTTCCTTTTGACCTGAGCGCTCGTCTCCGCGGCCTTCTTCTTCAGCGTAGCCGCTTCGGACTTGACCGTCTTCTTTGCGGTACGCTTCTTGGCTGCCTTTTTCGGTGCAGCCTTCTTCTTAGCGGCCTTCTTCTTAGCCGCCTTCTTTGGCGCGGCCTTCTTCTTGGGCGCTGCGCGCTTCTTGGCGGGCTTCTTGGAAGCCTTCTTTACGGGTTTCTTGGACGCCGACTTTTTCGCCGTCCGCTTCTTGGTGGATTTCTTTGTGGCAGCTTTCGCCATAGCACGCTCCGTTGTGAGTAGGCGCGCAGTATAGACAAGCGAAACGGTTTGCGAACAAAAAAATTCGCGTCCCTAGGTGCCCGGTGCGCTTCCACCCTCGTGCGGCATGCGATGCCTGGGACTCTGAAAGTAGTGCATCGGGGAGTACTGGGTGAGGTTGGTCGCGCGGGACGTGTACAGGCAAGCGTACTGCTCCACTTGATTGCCAAAGCTCGAGACCTCGTTGCCCGCCTTGAAAACCGAGCCCCAGAAGGGGTGAGACGCATCGTCGAGCACCTCGTGCAGCCCCGCTCGCTCCGCATCGAGGTCCTTGAGCTGAGCCCGCAAGCGGTCGATCGACCGGCGGTGGCGCACGCGCTTCGCGTCCCAGGTCGCCCTCTCGGGGCCGGATTCGTGGTCGTTCAGCTTGCGTTCGACCTTCTTGAGGCGCGCCTGGTGCTCGCGGAGCTCGTCCTGCACGGCGTCTCGCATCTGCTCGAGCGAGTGGGCGCGCGCGAAGCTGGGCGAGTACTCGCGCAAAACCCGGAGCTCATCGTCCATCTCTTGGATGATCATCGCGGTGCGCCAAGTGGATTCCTTCTTGGCTCGAAGCACATCGCCGTAGATGTGGTCCCCCACATAGAGCACCTCGTCGCCGGCGAAGCCCAGGGCTCGCTGGAGGTCGCCGATGTTGCCTCCGGTGTACATGCGACCGCGTGAGAGGTCCCGGGTCTCCTCCTGTGATTCGACCTCGACGAATGGGTCTTTGCCAGTGAAAAAGCCAGGTTTTTGGGAGGCACTGCACACGTAGTCAAAATAGTTCTTCCAGCTCGGATACTCGTCGAGCCCGTCGTCCAACAGGTACGACATCATCGCGTCGGTGTACTCCGGGCCGGAGTTCGTCACGAGAAACACGCGCTTGCCGGCGCTGCGAAGCTTGTGGAGCAGCTGCCCGAGGTCCGGGTCACGGTCGACGTAGCGAGGCAGGTCCTCGAGCACCACGTCGAGGATCGAGCCGTCCTGATGGGAGAGGTCGGCGCATTCGCGGACGTCGGAGAAGAGCTGCCCGTAGTCGAGCGTTCCTCCGTGGGTCTCGAGATGCTCGATGACCGCAGCGTACACCGCCACCTCGGACAGCGAGTACAAGGTGTCGACCCAGTGGTAACGCCCGGTGCCGGGACGGAGCCGCCGGGTGTGGTATGCCCGGCGGCGCTCTTCCCGAGTGAGCCTCCGGAACCCATGGTAGGCCGTCTTGACGTACCGGTAGCGGTCCATCTTCAACACGTTGCCGAGCTTCCGATCGATCAACAGCCCCCGGATCGGGAAGTCGGTCCGGTACTGCATCGAGAGGAGCTCTTCGGGGTAGCCTCGATCGACCAGCTTGCGAACGGTCGCTTCGATGCTGAGCCGATCCATCTCCGCCTGGCGATAGATCGCAAGCGTGTAGTCCATGTCGAAGCCAACGGCTTTGACCTGATCGAGCCTCAGATTTCGGTTGCAGTAGACTCTACGCCCGGCGGGTGGCGGAAAGACGCTCCCCGTGGGGGAGTCGAACTCGGGCGCGGGGAAACGCTCCTGCAAGGAGTCGCTCAGTTGTCGGCGGGATAGACGCTGACGCGCTTACCGGTTCGGCCACGTCGCTCGAACGTCACCACGCCGTCCACTTTGGCCCACAGCGTGTAGTCCTTGCCCACACCCACGTTTGTGCCGGGGTGGAACGTCTGCCCGACCTGGCGGACCAGGATGCTGCCTGCAGGGACCGCCTGGCCACCGAAAACCTTGACGCCGCGGTACTGCGGCTTCGAATCCCGGCCGTTACGGGATGAGCCCTGACCTTTCTTGTGTGCCATGGCGCTCCCCTAGCCTTTCACGCTGTCGATGCGGAGCTCGGTGTACGGCTGCCGGTGACCGCGACGGTTCCGGTAGCCCTTCCGGCGCTTCATCTTGAAGACGATGATTTTCTTGGCGAGGTCCTGCGCTACGATCTCAGCCGTGACTTTGGCTCCACCGACGTGCGGCCTGCCTACTTCGACCTTCTCGCCACCGACCATCAGGACATCGGTGAACTCCACTTTGGAGCCGACATCGCCCGTTAGTTTTTCGACGCGAATCGTGTCGCCCTCGGCAACCCGATACTGTTTTCCGCCTGTTTGAATGACCGCGTACATGGTGAATCCGTCTGTCCCTGGGATTCAGGGGCGCGTAGTCTAAGGGCTCGCGCCCACCCTGCAAGCCAAAACCGAACCCTCTGGACGCCGAAGCATGATACTGCGCTAACCCATTAGAATCATGCTGGAAATCTCCCCCGAAGCCCAGGCATCCGGAAGCTCGGACGCTGCGGATCGAGGATCAGGGCGAGGGCTACGAGCGAGTACTCGAAGATCTGCACCGAGGGCGGCATCTCCCAGACACCTTGGGCGACCCAGAGGTCGAGTGGCGCGTAGGCACACAGCACCGCCGCGCTCCAGACCAGGCCGGCGGCGCCGGCGGCGGCGACCTCGAGCGGAAGAAGCCACGCCAGGTACCAGGGATGAACCTGCGGTGACAGGAGCAGGAGCGCCCAGACGAGCGCACGGGTCGCCTGCAACGGAGGCAGGCGGCGGTACACGGCCAGGGCGCAAAGCGCGAGCAAGGCGGCCGCCACGACCGAGCGGGCGATCAGATCAGCAGAATCCGACTCCCATAGTTGCCGGCTCAACTGATCGACCAACGCGAACAGGCTCTCGTTGCCGCGCCAGCGAGTGGCGAACTGTCCTGCACCGGAGACTGGATCCGTGGGCGCCCGCGACCAGACGATGGGCACGAGCAATAGCGCAGAGCCTAACCCAGTCGCGGCCAAGGCCTTGGGCCGCCGGACGAACAGCGGGAGAACGACGAGCCCCACCATTTTGAGCCCGACTGCGACGCAGGCGGCGATGCCAGCTTGCAGGAAGCGATGCTGCGCCAGGGCCCAGGCGGTGATGAGCAACGCAGCACCGCACAGAATGTCGAAATGACCGTTGAGCGCCGCTTCGCTGAGCAGCAAGGGATTGAGCGCCAGCCCGAGAGATGCCTTCGGAAGCGTGCTGAGGCGTGCGACGACCACGACCGAGAGCACATGGGCGGCCAGGGCCAAGAGCTTGAGCGTCCAGACTTTCCCTCCGAGCCACTGTGCGGCCACGAAAATGAGCTGCGAAAGCGGTGGGTAGATGGTGGCCAGTGGTTTGTTGTTGATGCGGACCCAGAGGTCGTCGCGAAGCTGCGCCAGCCCCGGATCATCGGGAGACAGTCGATAGGGGTTGAACCCTTCGAGCCAAAGCCGCCCCTCCCAGAGATAGCGATAGAGGTCGTCTGACAGGAGGGGTGGTGCCAGCAAAAAAGCTCCGCCGAAGAGCAGCGCCGTCCCGATCGCAAGCCGGTCGAGGACTCGCTTGCGGGTCACGGAACGGGAGAAGTGGATGGCTCCCGCGTATGGAACGAAGCACAGTGCCAACCCGGTGACGATCGTGGATGGCGAACCGCCGGACCGTGCGGCCACGGCTACCCCACCGATGATGCATCCTTGTAGGGTCAGGCATAGGGCGAAGAGCGCACCGTCCCGGCGGACTCTCATTGGACGACGAACCGGACGACGCGAATCCGCTCGCCGGGCAGCAAGCTGTGGCGGTACTGACCAGCGATTCGACGCCCAACTGCAACCGAGATGGTCACGTTGGTCGGACCGCCGCTGCCGACGCACTCACCCCAATAGTGGACTTCGACCTCGTAGATACCGTCCATCGGGCGCGTGCCGACCCACCGGATGTTTTCGATCTGCGGGTTCGGCATCTCGCCGACGCATTCGCCTCGTCCGGAGTGATCCACCCGCGCGCCGGAGGGGGTAGACAGTCGCTGGAAGCTCAGCGTGTCCCCGAGCGGGCCCGTAACGTACAGATCGATATCTGCACCAGTGTCCCACGATGCGGTGACCTGCATGAGGCCTGTGCCATACCCACAGCCATCGTCGATCACGCCGTCACAGTCGTCGTCGATCGCGTTGCAAGACTCTTCGACCGGATTGGAGCAATCACGCGGGACCTCCTCCGCCGTTGCGATGGGCACGATCGACACCAGGGTGGGCGGCTCGACGACGCTCGGGACCTCGTCGGTCTCCGAGACTTCACGAGCCGTCTCGCTCGCGGGTCCGTCAGCGCCTCTGCCAGAGCAGGCGAGCAACAGCATCAAACAGGTGATGGCGACTCGTCTCGGCATCCGGCAGGCACTATAGCCGAGGTAGCGTACAATGCGGGGGCGATGATGGAGGCACTCGACCAAGCCAAAGAAGCCATTGGCGATCGGACTGGAAAGGTCGACATCGCCATGGTTCTCGGCTCCGGGCTCGGCGACTACGCCGACCGCTTGGAGGGCGCCCAAGCGATCCCGTACGGAGAAATCCCTCACATGCCGCTCTCTAGCGTGCCGGGGCATGCGGGCAACCTCGTCACCGGGCAAAAAGCTGGCAAACGGATCATCGCGATGCAGGGACGCGCCCACCTGTACGAAGGCAACTCCCCAGACGAGGTCGCGTTTGGTGTTCGATTGATGGCAGTTCTCGGCGCCGAGACCTTGATCGTAACCAACGCAGCGGGAGGAATTTCGCCGGCGCTCGAGGAGGGCGACCTGATGGCGATCACGGATCAGCTCAACCTCACGGGAGCGAGCAGCCTCGTGGGTGAGAACGACGCACAGCGCGGGCCGCGTTTTCTCGACATGACCGCGGCGTTCGACCCGGCGCTCATCGAAACGGCGAGCAGCGTGGCGAACGGCCTGGGGTTCGAGCTCAAGCGTGGTGTCTACGCTGGTTTGCTGGGGCCCGCCTACGAAACCCCTGCCGAGGTTCGCATGCTCAAGACGCTCGGCGCCGATGCGGTGGGGATGAGCACCGTGCTGGAGGTGCTCGCCGCGCGTCACATGGGGCTTCGCGTTCTTGGAGTCTCTTGTGTCTCGAACCTCGCCGCCGGAATCTCGAAAGGCCCATTGAGTCACGCAGAAGTGCAGGCGACTGCCGGCCGTGTTCGGTCGCGGTTCGGGTCGCTGCTCTCCGGCGTGCTGGAGTCGATGTGATAGACGAAGGAGCCTGGGATGCTTTGAGGCGAGCCGCGATGGACGCTCGCACGAACGCCTACGCCCCGTACTCTGGGTTCACGGTGGGGGCGGCCGTCCAAACGAAGAGCGGCGCGGTATTCACGGGCTGCAACGTCGAGAACGCGAGCTACGGCGCCACGATTTGCGCGGAGCGTGCGGCATTGGCGGCTGCGGTCGCGGCGGGAGAACGTGAGCTGGTGGCGCTCGTGGTCGCTTCCGGGGCGAAAAGCCCCACCCCACCTTGCGGCATCTGCAGGCAATGCCTGGCCGAGCTAACCCCAAGCCTTCCGATCCGGAGCTACACGGGCGGCGCGCGTGCGGAGTACGACCTTTCGTCTCTCCTACCCGACGCCTTTGGTCGCGATCAGCTCGACTGATGCGCGTTCAGTCGAGGCCCTCGGCGATCCTTTGTAGGTTCCTTTGGACCTCCACCCGGTCGATCGCGTCGCGATCCGCCAGCTCCAGGTATCGCCCATATTCCACGACGGCGTCCTGGCGCTTCTTCTGTGCGTAGTAGATATCGCCGGTCAACCGGTGGGCATCGGCAACCCAGGCCTTGCGGTTCGGGTCATCTCCGCCGAGAGAGGTGGCCGTGCCGAGCGACGTCAGCGCCTCCGTGCGACGGCCTTCGTCGAGCTGCAGGCGCCCCAGGCGATACCACCAGTACCCACGCTCCGGATCGCCCGCCACAGCCTTCTCGAAGTCCACGATCGCTTCCTTCATCTGGCCAAGCTGGTAGTGGCATTCACCCATGGCTGCCCATGCATCGACCCGTTCGGGGTTGAGCTCGATGGCCTTGCGAAGGTCGCCGAGGGCATCCCGAACGACGCCGGCGCGGATCCGAATTCGCGCGCGGAGCCAATAGGCGTCTCCGAGGGTCGGATCGAGCTTCAGCGCGGTGTCGAGCTCACGCAGCGCAGTCGTCATCTCGTTCGACTCGAGCGCCACCCAGGCAACGTACATCCGATAGAGACCGCTGTCGGACTCGAGACGAGCCGCGCGAAGGAAGTGCTGCCGCGCAGGCTCCGTCTGACCTCGCTCCAACTCCACGCGGCCGAGATAGTGCTCCGCTTCGGCAGAGTATGGTTGAGCCTCGATCACCTCGAGCAACAGCTTCTCTCCCTCCTCGAGCTGACCGGTGATGACCAGCACGGCACCCAAACGCGACTTCAGCAGGGCATCCTTGGGTGACTCCTCGAGCGCTTCGCGGTAGCTCGCCACCGCGCCGTCCATGTCGCCCGTCGCTTCGGCGAGGCGTCCCTTCTCGAGCGCAAGAGCCGGGAACTTCGGGTCCAACTCCCGAACCTTCTCGAGTTCCACACCAGCCTCGTCGAGCATGCCATTGCGTCGGTAGGCCACGGCAAGCCCGAACTGGGACGCTGAATCCTGAGGCTCCATCTCGAGTGCTTGCAAGAACTGTTTGATCCCCGCGTCGACACGGTTGCGCTCGAGCTCAGCCCAACCCAAGACGCGCCGCACCTCGGCAGTGATCTCGACGTTTTTCTGCGCCTCGACGAGAACACCAACCGCTTCACTGGGGCGCTTCGTCGCCCGGTAATGCTGGGCGAGCGCCATGTACGCGCGGAATCCCGTCGGCTCGAGCGCGATCGCGTTTCGGAAGTGACGAACAGCCTCTTCGGTGTAACCCAGGCCTTCGTCGACCTTCCCCTGCCAGAGCTCGACCTCTGCGCTCACCGGTTCGGGTGTCTTGAGGTCGGCGAGCAATTGTTTGGCTTCGTCCGCCTTGTCCATCGCCAGGAGCGCCTCGGCAGCGCCAAGCTTGGCATCGACCACGACTCTGGGCTTTCCGGTCACATCGATCTCGGCGCCAGGTCGGACCTCCGACCGGAGCACCGTCTGGAAACGGGCGTAGGCGTCTGGGTAGTCGCGCTCCAACAGGACGAGTCGCGCCGCCCCGAGGGTCGCGTCGGCGTTACTCGTGTCGAGCTCGATTCCCTTTTCGTACATCTCACGTGCGGCCCCAAGGCGCCCCCGGTGCTCCTCGATCTGCGCGATGAGGGTGAGGACCGAAGACTTGTCCGCGCGCGCGACTTGTAGAGTGGCGCCCTCGATCGGTGCAAGGCCCGCGGGGGCTTGAAGAAGCTCGTAGGCCTGGTCGATCTGCCCCTCTTCGATCAGCAGTTCCGCGACCGCGACGCGCGCGCCGGCGTGATTCGGGCTGAGCTTCTGAGTCGCCTTGGCCGCGGCGGCGGCCTGGTCGTGGGCCCCGAGCAGGCGGTAGCCACGGGCAAGGCCCCATTGCGCGCGAGCACTGTCGTGTTTCTTCATGGCGCGGTCGAACGCGTCGACCGCTGCTTGTCCATCACGGCCTCTGAGCGCGGTCTCCCCGGCCACCAAGTCCACGTAGACGTCCGTCGGTTCCTCTTGCACAGCGAGCGCAATCTCTGAGGTCGCGACGACCGTGTCGGCGTTGCGGAGCGCATCCGCCGCGAGCGCGACATGAATGCGTGGCGCATCGTCACCCCGGCGCTGCAAGTGCACGCGGAGCACATCGGCGGTGGCGGCGCTCTCGGCGTCTTGTCCGTAGCGCACCTGATAGTACGACTCATGCAGGAGGCTCCTCGCTATCAGCGAGCGATTCAGACTCGCCCCGCGTCGCTCAACCTCGAGCCTCGTTAGCGCCTGCCGCGTCGCCCCGTAGGTATCTGCAGCCGCGATGATTTCGGCGTCTTCGATCGCCTGCGCGACGAGCACTGCGTCGCCCGAGGCGGGGAGGAACGGCTCCACCAGGTGAATCCCAAAGAGGCCGTATTGGGTGGTGCCGAGATAGAAGCCGGCACCGAGTACCGCGGCGATGGCCGCGACGACCGCCGCCGCCTTCATCAGCCATGGTGGGCGTTTGATCTTGAGCCCTTGGACTTTGACCTTGCCCTCGGACGGGGTGAACACGTTCGGCCCGGCTCCACCGGGGTTGGGCATGCGGTGCACGCCGTCTTCGCCCTCACCCGGAAGCCCCGAAAACTCCAGCTCGTCTGATTCGGGCAGCTTGAGCTCGGCCGAATCGCGGCTGATACGGTCTGGGCTGGGCATCTCACCCGGCGGCCCTCCGCCTGGCGCTCCGAAAGGCTGGCCAAGGGGCGGTGGGGGTCCTGGGGCCCTTGGAGGCGCGTCGAGCTCGAGGTCGAGGTCCACGCCGTCGGGGAGATCCAGCTCGATCGGTCCGCCGCCATGAACCCGCTCTGGACCGTCGAGGTCGAGGTCCATGAAGTCGTCGCGGGCGATCGGCAGATCCTTCTGATCGAACGGCATGGGCAGCTCGGAGTCGAGCGAGATAGGTGCTGGAACCGCAGACCCCGCCCTTGGCGTGGGTAGATCAGCGTCGGTCAGGGCCATCGGCAGATCGATCTCTCCACCGATCGGCTCGATCTCTGTCGCGCGTGCGCCGCCCATGGGAGCAGGTAAGTCGATCTCGGTTCCTGAAGCGGCAGACATGGGCGCGGGTAGATCGGTGCCGCCCGGTCCCTCGAGCGGTGCGGGCAGGTCCATGTCTGCAAATGGATCAAAACCAGACGGCTCCGCTTGGGCCTTCGGCGCAGGAAGGTCGGCAACCCCGGGATCATCAAATGGATCGAAATCGAGAGAACGCCCGCCTTTCTTCGGTGAAGGAAGATCTGCGAAATCGCCCCCACTGAACGGCGCCGGTAGATCGACCTCCCCCGTCGGAGCTGGCAAATCAGAAGGCGGTGACTTGATCGCCGCCGCCGGGGCGGCCGGCGGCGCTTGCGGACCGAGCCCGACCTGTGTCGGTTTACGCCTCGAGCGCTTATTTGTCGCTGGCGCAGCTCCACCCCCGCTCTTCGCGGTCGAGCCATCGCGATGAACTTGAAAGCTTTCGCTGCACTGTGGGCACCGCATTCGAAGCCCGTCCTCGGGCAAACGGCGCTCGTCCACGTCGTAAGACGCATTACATGACGGGCAACTAACCTTGATCATGACCCCTACTGTCCCCCGGGGATCAACGATAACACGCCAGCCCCCTGTCCCCTAAACCCTCGTACTCTGATTCCGATCGCAGCGGAAGGTAGAGGGGATGAGTGTGTATGTCCTACCTTGACGCCTGAGGAGTTGGAGGACTACCTTCCGGTCAACCGTGAAGCGCAACGTTCAGATCGAAATTGCCGGTGCCCGCTATCGCATGTCCTCGGACGCCGACGAAGCATACCTACAACGCCTGGCCGATATCGTGAATGAACGAGTGGCAGCCCTCGGCCCTAAGGCGGCACGAGCGGCAACACCCGCACAGCTTCTCGCCGTCGTCGCGCTCAGTCTCGCTGAAGATCTCGACGCGTCCGAGCAACGACGGGAAAGCCTCGAGGCCAGAACGCGCCAGGTGGTCGACACCGCGATTCGACGAATCGATCAGCGGCTGCAAGCGGACGCCGAGCTCGCGCAGCAAATCGAGCCGTGAGCGCGGGCGAAACGGAGCGCGCCGAAACCGAGCTCCGTCAACACGCCAAGCTGGCGCTCCGCAACCGAATGCGCGCCGTGCGCGACGCGCTTCCAGAATCGGCGTGCGAGCTGCGTTCTGGCGAGATCACCAAACGTCTCTGCGCGCTCCCGGAGCTCGACCGCGCGGAGACTGTTCTCGCCTTCGCGTCGATTGGCAACGAAGTGCGGACGCAGCCGAGCATCCAAGCGGCATGGGCCGCGGGCAAGCGAGTGGCGTTGCCGAGAGTGCTTGGCGCCGAACTGCAACTTCACTTCGTCGATTCGGACACCGTGCTCGTCGAGGGGGCCTTTTCCGTGCGGGAGCCGCTGGAGACGGCCGCGCAAGTACAGCCCGAGGAGGTTGATTTCGCGCTGGTTCCTGCGTTGGCGGTCGACCCACGCGGCTACCGGATCGGGTACGGTGGTGGCTACTACGACAAGCTGATCCCCCGACTGGGACACGCATGCACCTGTGCGGTCGCCTACGATTTTCAGTTGATCTCCGAAGTGCCCGAGCTTCCGTTCGACGTGGCGGTCGACCTCGTCGTCACGGATGAGCGCGTGATTCGCGCTGAGTGAACCGCAGGGCGCTCCGGGGCGGCCGTGGTGGTATAGGTTCGGCGTGGTTGCAGAGGTAGCACAGCGAAAGCTCGACGGGCTCCCAGTGTCGCCGGGAGTCTACGTCTTTCATGGCGCGGACGGGAAGGTCCTGTACGTCGGCAAGGCGCGGAGTCTCAGAAACCGCGTGAGGAGTTACTTCCAACCGGGGTCGAGTGATCTGCGCGCGTTCGTCAGTCGTCTCGAACGCGAGCTGACCGACATTGAGACGTTCGTCACGCACACCGATAAGGAAGCTGCGCTCCTCGAGAACCAGCTGATCAAGTCGCACCAGCCGAAGTACAACGTGAAGCTGCGCGACGACAAGGAGTACCTATCGCTGCGGCTCGATGCAAAGAAGCCTTGGCCGAGGCTCGAAGTCGTTCGCCGGCCGAAGCCAGATGGCGCACAGTACTTTGGGCCCTATCACTCGGCGACCGCGGCGCGGCAGACCCTTCGGCTCGTGAACCGCTATTTTCAGCTACGGACGTGCACGGACACCGAGTTCCGGCTCCGATCCCGGCCGTGTCTTCAGCACCAAATCAAACGGTGCCCGGGGCCCTGCGTGCTGGCAGTCGACGAGTCGGAGTACCGCGCGCAGGTGGCGAATGTCGCGCGGTTTCTCGACGGGCGGCACGACGAGCTCGTGCGCGACATCGACGGCCGAATGAAAGGTGCATCGAGCGAGCTCGAGTACGAACGGGCGGCGATCTATCGCGATCAGCTTCGCGCCGTAGAGCGCGCCCAAGAGGAACAGCGTGTCTCTGGTGTGCAGAAATCGGACCAAGACGTGATCGGCTTTCACCGCCAGGGCGACCAGGTGGAAGTGGCGGTGCTGAGCATGCGCGGCGGGCGCTTGTTTAGCGTGCGCACCCTTCCGCTGCGACGGGTTGCGGTGCCCAACGACGAGATGCTCGGCGCGTTCCTCCACCAGCACTATGCTCAACGGACGTCTCTACCGGACGAGATTCTGGTGCCAGTAAGGATCGAAATGAGCGAAGCCCTCGAGGAGCTCCTCAGCGAGAACCGGAAGCGCCGCGTGCAGATCGTCGAACCGAAGCGCGGTGCCAAGGCGAAGTTGCTAGACCTTGCGCGCGAAAATGCGGAGCACGCCTTCGACGAGAAGGAACGCGCACGTGAAGATGTCGAGGCGCGGCTAGAAGAGCTTCAGCGGCAGCTCCGCCTGCCGGTCGTGCCCCGCCGAATCGAGTGCGTCGATATCTCACACACCGGTGGCGAGGAGACCGTGGCGGTCTTCGTCGCGCTACAGAACGGCGTGCCTGCCAAGGACCGGTACCGAAGCTTCCGCGTTAAAGGGGTCGGCGGCGGCGATGACTACGCGGCGATGTATGAAGTCCTGATGCGGCGCTTGCGCCGGGGGAAAAACCAGGAAGATGGCTGGGAGCTGCCGGATTTGCTGCTCGTCGACGGCGGAAAAGGACAGCTCGGCGTCGCGGTGCGCGCCCGCGAGGACATCGGAGTCCCCGACCTCGAGCTCGCCTCGGTCGCGAAGCCACGGGTGACCGCAACCGGCGAAGAAGAAGGAGACCGCGTGTTCCGCCCCGGCCAGAAGAACGCGATGCCGGTGAGAGTGAACTCGGCGCTATCCCTGCTCCTCCTCGCACGCGACGAAACCCACCGAGCGTCGAACACCTTGCGGAGAAAGGTGGGACGCACGAGGCGGCTGCGAAGCGAGCTAGACGCGGTGCCCGGGGTCGGGCCGAAAACGCGCGGGAAGTTGTTGCGGAATTTGGGATCGCTGCGTGAGGTGTTGGCCGCAACGGAAGATCAGTTGATCGAGGCGGGGGCGACTGCGCGGCAAGCGAAAACGATCAAGGCGAGCCTGGGAGACCACGGGCCAACGGGGTCGGATGCGGAGAGCGCGGAGGAGACCGCGATTGAGAACGCCTTTCAGTCGGATTAGGCCGGGGCGGGTTCGGGGACCGGGGGACCGAGGCCGAGGCCGGGGGACCGAGGCCGGGGCCGGTGTTTTCGGTCTCGGTGCTCGGGCTCGGTCCTTCGGTCCCGGTTGCCGGTCCCGGTTTCGGTCAAGTTGCCGCGGGCAACGTCACTTCAAACGCCGCCCCGCCCTGGTGCCGGTTGGCTGCCGCGATCGACCCGCCCAGCCCCTCGACAATCGTGTAGCAGACCGCAAGCCCAAGCCCGGTGCCCTGCCCCGGTGCTTTCGTCGTCACGAAAGGGTCGAAGACCTGCTCGAGAACGTCCCGATCGATCCCGGGCCCGTCATCCGCGACGATCAGCTGTACCACACCTTCACCATTGGCGGCGCGGATCTCAATCCGCCCTTTGCCACCAAGTGCGTCCGCGGCGTTGAAGAGGAGATTCAGCAGCAACTGCCTCAAACGTTCGTGGTCCCCGCGAACGCGCGGCAGCGCCTCGTCTAGGTCGAGGGCGAGGTCGATGTCGCGGAAGCGAGTCTGGCGGTCGATGAGCTTGATGGTGTCGGATACGACCTCCGAAAGATCGGCTGAGCTTTCGATGCGGCCCACCCTACCAGGCTCGTTCCTCGAGAAGTCCAGCAGGTCGCGGATCGTGTGGTGAATTCGTTCGGCCTCGCGCTGAATGCGGCCCACGAACTCCTTTTCTTCCTCGGGCTCGAGGTCGCCCCTCTGCATGAGGTCGAGCAAGCCTCGAATCGCCGCTAGAGGGTTCCCGATCTCGTGCGCAACGCCGGCGGACAGCCGACCGACGGCCGCCAATCGCGCACTCCGAACCAACTGCTCCTGAGCTGCTGTGAGCTCAGCGGTGGTGCGCTCGAGTTCTTCGAGGCGCTCTTGAAGCGCCGCGCGGTCTTCGCGAAGCAGTGCGGCCATTTCATTGAACGTGGCCGCAAGACGTGCGACCTCGGCGGCGCCTTGCACCGGAACACTGGTGCCCAGGCGGCCAGCTGCGAGACGCTCGGAAGCCAATCGCAACCTGTCGATCGGGCGCACGATGAAGTAGGTCAGCAAGACGTAGCTCAACAAAAGCACCGTGGCGGCGGTGAGACCGAGGTAGAACAGGAACAAGCTTCGCCGAGCCGCATCGCCGCGTCCGCTCGCCGGCACCCATACACGCAGCTCGGCGCCACTTCCCGTCCTCGTCGTGGCATCGGGCCCGCCATCGCTCACGCCCCAATTCCTCAGCGATCCGTCATCACCGTGAATCTCTATGCGTTCAACCAAGCCGTCGTCGATCATGCTGGCGATCGACTCCTCACCCAGTCCGCCGCCTCCGGAACCGGCACCCGATGCCAGCGCCTGGGCCAGCCCCGCCGCGCGCGTGCGCTGTTCTTCGGCGTTCTCGCGCTCGTCGAGTCGCGCCGTCACGAGGCTCAACAACACGAATGCGCCCCCAAACGCGACGATCAGCGCGAGCATGAGCTGGCTTCGAAGCCCCAAGCCGAACGGACGCCCCATGAATATAGTCTACAGCCTCAGTCTCTTGACCTGCCACGCGGGCCGGTGCATGGGGAAATCATGACACGGGGCGCCCGTTTCGGGGTGATCATCGGCTCGATCCTGGTCCTCTCGTCGTTTGGCACTTCTGCCGGTGCGCAACGCCAGGGAGACGGGCTCTATGGCCGTTGGGATCGCGGGCTGACGCTCTCGTTCGGCGCTGGGGCAGGTGCGACATGGCTCAACGGAAAGGCCGACCCCAATGTCGTGGGCGAGGCCCGGTTCTTGGTGGCCGACGTGGCCGGGGTCGTGCTCGCCGGACGATGGGGCTCCGATTCTGGCCAGCATTTGTTCCTTGGCGTCGACCTTCGCCCCCTCTTTCCAGCACTCTTCTTTCTCTACAAGCAAACTTGGAACGAGTTTGCCGACCTGTTGCTGCAATCGATTTTTCTCGAGATCGGGCCAGCGTTCTTGCTCGACGGCAACCGAAGCACCGGGCTTGGCGTCGGCTTTGGGTTCGGCCTTCCTTTGTATAGGCCGCTCACTACCGTGCGCGGCCTGTGGCTTCGCATCGCCACCCGTTACGTGAACGCCGACCCATCCTATCGGAACACCCAGCCGACCGAAGATCGCACCCAGTGGACGCTCTACGCGACGTTTGTCGTGCGCCTGGGGTTCAAGTCGAAGCTCAGCAGGTGGGAGCCGCCAAGGTACCGTCACGAGTAGCTTGGCCAGCGAGCGGAAGCCGGCTACAACCGCGCTGTGAGACGCACGAAGATCGTCTGCACGCTTGGGCCCGCGAGCGACACCAAAGCTAGAATCGGCGAGCTCGTGCAGGCCGGCATGAACTGTGCGCGCCTCAACTTCTCCCACGGCAACCACGCGTCACATGCGGCCGTGGCCAAGTTGGTTCGTGAGGCGGCTGCAGAAGCGCGGCTCCCAATGGCGATCTTGGCGGACTTGCAAGGTCCCAAGATGCGCGTCGGTCGATTTGCCCGAGGTCCGATCGAGCTCTCGCCCGGGGATCGGTTCGCACTCACGACAGCCGACGTCGAGGGCAACCGAGAGATCGTCTCGGTGACATACGCTTCGCTTGCGGCCGATGTAGAGCCCGGTGATGCCGTGGCATTGGATGACGGCCTGATTCGCCTCCGCGTGGAGAGCATCGAAGGCAACACGGTCCACACGGTGGTCGAAGACGGCGGGCCGCTTTCCGACAACAAGGGACTCAATCTGCCGGGGGTCAGCATCAGCGCGCCGGCCGTGACCGACAAGGACCGCGACGACCTGGCCTTTGCGATCTCCGTCCTCGAGGCGGACTACATTGCCCTGTCCTTCGTGCGGTCGGCAGACGATGTGAGAGAAGCCAAGGCCCTGGCCGGGGATGTGCCGGTCATCGCCAAAATCGAACGCCCCGAAGCCGTCGCCGAGATCGTCGAGATCGTGGACGCGGCGGATGGCATCATGATTGCCCGCGGAGACCTCGGCGTGGAGCTCGGCGCGGAGAAAGTTCCTCTGGTCCAGAAGCGAATCATTCGGGAGACCAACGCCCGCGGTAAGGTCGTGATTACGGCTACTCAGATGTTGGATTCGATGATCCGGAACCCACGGCCGACGCGCGCGGAGGCAGCGGACGTCGCAAATGCCGTGATGGACGGAACCGACGCGGTCATGCTCAGTGGCGAAACGGCTGCGGGCCGCTACCCAGTTCAGACCGTGGAGATGATGGGTGCGATCATTCGCGATGTGGAATCGGACTACGTCGAGGATCTCGCGCGAGAGTTCAGGGAACTCAAGAACGTCGGCGACGAGGATTGGCCGTTTTCGAATGCGGCGGCGCGTGCGGCCGCAGTGTTGACGACCCATTTGCCGCTCAAGGCCGTGGTGGTGTTCACGCAAGATGGCCGTTCAGCTGGGTTGCTCGCAGAGCACCGACCGCGAGCGCCGATTCTTGCCGTCACCAGTGACGTGCGTGTGGCTCGACGGCTCTCCCTCGAGTGGGGCGTGATCCCGCGGCTCGAGTTGCCCCCCGAATCGCTCGACGAGACACTACGAATCGCGACCTCCCTGCTCGTGCGTGAGAAGCTTTGCCAAAGCGGGGAAGCATTCGCGATGGTGGTAGGCTGGCCCACCTCAGGACGCGCCAACACACTGAAGCTCCATCGTTTGTAGGCATCTCTGAACAGCGTTGATCACGCTTTCAAGGCGTCTGATCGCGTTTGATCGCGTTTGATCGGCCCTGGCCCCACCCGCTCCGATGCAGTAGATGAAGGCGTCGATGGAAGGACTGCCTCCACAGATCGGACGCTACCGAATCGACGGGCTCCTCGGGTCGGGCTCGATGGGAACGGTCTATCTGGCCCATGACGCGGATCTGGACCGGCCGGTGGCGGTCAAGACCCTGCGCGACCTCGTGCTCGATGAACAGATGCGCGAGGTGTTCCTCGGCCGCTTTCAGAACGAGGCGCGGGCCGCCGCGCGCCTTCATCACCCCAATATCGTTCAGATATTCGACGTCGGCGACGACCCGAAAGTCGGCCCATACCTGGTTTTCGAGTACGTCCACGGACACACACTCAAAGAAGAGCTCAAAAAGCGGGGCCCTCTCTCCCGCGACAAGTTGCTCGACCTGGCCCAACATGTTGGCGATGCGCTTGCAACGGCACACCTCGCGGGAGTGATCCATCGGGACCTCAAGCCCGAGAATCTGCTCATCACCGACAACGGGCAGGTGAAGCTCGCCGACTTCGGCATCGCGCGCGTACCCAACGCGGACCTCACCAAGGAAGGGCAGTTCCTCGGCACCCCCTGCTATGCAGCTCCAGAGACGCTGCGCAGCGGGGAGTACAGCGAGCAAAGCGATCTGTTCTCGTTCGGCGCGGTGATCTACGAAGCTGCGTGTGGCGAACGAGCGTTCCCCGGGGCCGAGGCGATGGCCGTCGCGCACCAAGTGATGAGCAAGGACCCCGTTCCGCCGAGCGAGGCAAATCGAGGCGCTGCAATTCCAACGACCGTCGACGCAGCAATTCTCCGTGCGCTCCGAAAGAACCCATCCGAGCGCTACGCGAGCACGCGCACCTTCGTCTCTGCACTCAAAGAAGCCTACGACGGACGGCGCCCACCAACGGCGCAACGCAAGCGCAAGAGCTTGCCGCTCGTGATGACGCTGACCTTCGGCGTCCTGCTCGCATTGTGGGTCGCCGTGGAGAACTGTGAGCCAAAGGTCGCCGGCCCTGACCCCGACGCTGGCACTGGCGCCGACACTGGCACTGGCGTCGGCACTGATGCTGGCGCTGACATCGATGCCGGCCCCGACTCTCTGTCCCCGCACGAGCGTGAGGAAGCTGCCAAGGACGAGCTCGGACGGGCGCGCGCCGCCCTCGAGCGCGGGGATCTCACCGAAGCCGCCGCAGCCCTCGATCGCGCAAGCACGTTCGATTCGAGCAACCCAGACGTCGCCGAGCTACGAGAGCAAATACTCGCGGCGCGGCCCGACGCGGGCTAGTTGAGCTTGTTGCGGTCGTCTCGGACCGGCTTCCAGCGGCAGTCCTGGCCACCGCCCGCGGTCGGGTTGCACTTGGACATGTAGGTCAACGTGCGGCCGCAGCCGCTCACGCGCTTCACCATGGCCTGGTCGTCGACGAACTCGATCATTGACGCGTCACAGTCGAGATCGACCGCTGCGGCGCTTCGCACCTGTTGCGTGGCGGCGGACTCGTGGCCGCACCCCAACCCCAGCAGACTGAGCGCCATGACGGCCGCGACTTGGACGACTTTCTTCGGCATCGGCTGGACCCCCGGCGCGGAGCATAACGCATGCGCGCACTCGAAGCGTTTATAACTTGATGCCCAGAGTTCGCAAATCGTTCTCGGCTTGTGGCGCCCATCCGCGGTTGGCCTTCGGGCTGGCGGGGCTCGGATGCAGGACAGTGCCGATCGCAGGACCGTCGTCGCCGAGCGCAGCGCTCGCGCGTTTTGTCGCCCAAGCGCCCACGCCCACCACGAGCTTCGGGTCGAGGGCCTCAACCGCCGCACGCAAGGCTTTGTCGCACACAGACAGCAGAGGGAGGCGCTCGGCGGCCGACAGCTTGTCCGGCGTTCGGTTGCGCCCGGTCGATTCCATGAAGAGCAACGGGCAGTAGTTGATGACGAAAAATCGCGAGAAGAACTTCTCCGGCGTACCGAACCGCTCCTTCGCCCATCCCCAGAGACGAGAGCCACTGACTTCGGAACGCTCGCACTCGAAACCGAGCACTGGGCGCTTCGGATGCTCGTCCGGTGGGCGAGCAACGGGCGCCTCGATGCCCATCCAATCGCGGACGAAGCCAACGTCGCCGAACGGCACCCCGGTTTGCCCCATTCCGAACGGGCCGGGGTTCATGCCCACGAATACAGCCTCCTTCGGGCTGGCACCGAAGCGGCTCAGGTAGAGCTCATGAGGCCGCTTCGCGTATTGTAGTGGGTTGTAGACGTGGGTCACTGGCTCGCTGAACTCCAGCTCTGACACCGCGCGGCTCAACGCGCGGGAGATTCTGACGAGCCCGGCCATGCGCGATCAGCAGAGATAGCGCTCGCCGCCATCGCAAAGAATGGTGACGACTCGCTCTCCCGCCTGCATCCGACGCGACACCTCGAACGCGGCGTGGACGTTCGCTCCCGAAGATGGCCCAAGCAGCAAACCCTCTTCGCGAGCGAGACGCTTGGTCATGCGTTCCGCCGCGAGGTCGGTGACGGTGATCACCTCGTCGATCAGGTCCGTGTCGAGCACGGCCGGGATGAACCCCGCGCCGAGCCCTTGAATGCCGTGCAGCCCTGGCTTCCCGCCGGACAACACGGAGCTCGCCCGCGGCTCGACGGCGACCACCCGAAAGTTCGGATTGCGCTCTTTGAGCACGCGGCCAACCCCGGTGAGCGTGCCCCCGGTGCCAACGCCGGCAACGAATGCGTCGACTTTCCCGCCGGTCGCCTCCCAGATTTCTTCCGCGGTGGTCTTCGCATGAATGTCGGGGTTGGCGGGGTTTTCAAACTGACCACACATCAGTGAGCCGGGGGTCGTCTTCAACAGGCGCTCGGCCTGCTCGACTGCGCCGGCCATCCCGTCCTCGGCCGCCGTCAAGACCACTTCGGCGCCATACGACTTCAGCAAGTAACGTCGTGCCGCGCTCATGTCTTCAGGCATGACGATGACGCAGCGATACCCGCGGACCGCACAGATCATCGCGAGGCTGATGCCAGTGTTGCCGCTGGTCGCCTCCACGACCGTCGAGCCCGGAGCGAGCGTCCCCGACTCTTCTGCCGCAAGGATCATCGAAATCGCTGGGCGATCCTTCACCGAACCGGCCACATTGCTCGCTTCGAGCTTGCCGCAGATCTCGGCGCCCTTATCACCGGTGATTCGCGCGAGGCGTACCAAGGGAGTGTGGCCGATCAGGTCCAGCGCGCCGTCGTAGATTCGATCCGTCATCTGGCGGCTAGCATACCAGGCGGCGCTTAGATGTCACCGTTGGAAGAGCCTGATTCATGGACGTCGTAGGCCTGGATGATTTCCTGAACCAGTGGATGCCGCACCACGTCCGCGTGCGAGAAGTAGATGAACTCGATGCCCGGAATTTTGGAGAGTACCGCTTGGGCGTGACGAAGCCCGCTGCGCGCCCCACCTGGGAGATCGACCTGGGTGACGTCGCCGGTGATGACCGTCTTCGAATCGAACCCGAGGCGGGTCAGGAACATCTTCATTTGCTCGGGCGTTGTATTCTGAGCCTCATCGAGCACGACGAAGCTGTCGTTCAGCGTCCGGCCCCGCATGAAGGCCAAGGGTGCAACCTCGATCGTGCCGCGTTCGATTAACGCGGAACCGCGGGCTGGGTCCATCATGTCGTGCAGCGCGTCGTAGAGCGGCCGCAGGTAAGGGTTGATCTTCTCGGCCAAATCACCCGGCAAGAAGCCAAGTCGTTCGCCGGCCTCGACCGCAGGACGGGTCAGGATGATGCGCTTGACCTGCCGCTCCTGGAGCGCCCGGATCGCCATGGCCATGGCGAGATACGTCTTGCCGGTGCCGGCCGGCCCGATTCCAAACACGATGTCGCGGCTGCGGATCGCCTGAATGTAGGTCTGCTGGGCGACGCCCTTCGGGGAAACGATTCGTCGGTTGGAGGTCGTCAGCACGACATCGTCCAGCAGCGAGCGAAGCCTCATCTGCGGATGGGAGCGAAGGGTCCTAGCGGCACGGGCCATTTCGAGCGAGGTGAGCTCGCGGAACTGGAGCGCGTCGATGAGCTCGTGAAGCACGCGCTCCACCAGCTCGACATCGCTGTTGGGGCCCTGAATGTGAATCGTGGAACCGCGCAAACCCATCGACACGCCAAGCTCGGCCTCGAGCGTGCGCAGGTTCGAGCCACCGGGGCCGGTGAGCTTGAGGAGTAGACCGGGATCGGCGACTTCGATGTCGGCGGCTACATCAGCCTCCACGGGGCCGCGCTGCGCAGTGGGTTCGATGCTGGAAGTCTAGCCTGTCCCGGGATGGGGCGCGAGCGGCAACGCTAACGCCAGACCAGGGCGTCGGGTTCGCGTTCGACCGCCGTTTCGAGGCGCTCGTGGGCAGCCAAGATTAGAGAGCGGCTGGTATCCCCGTCGAGCGGGTACGAGGCCAGGCCAACCGCAAGGTGCAGAAAGGAGAGCTCCTCCGGATTCCTGGTGCGCTGGGCGTCTAGGTCCTCCTGGAGCCTGCGAACCACCTCGACGACCGCACGGGCGCTAGCACCGTCGAACCCGACGACAAACGTGTTCTCGTCCCATCGTCCCCTGACGTCTTCCCGGCGGAACCTGCCGTATATCAAGCGGCCTAAGTGGGCTCGCAGGCGCCGCGCCCGGACGTGATCGAGCCCGTCGAGGCCCGTCGCCTGGATGAGGCCGAGGGAGTACGTGTGTCCGTTGCGTTGAGCGGACGCCAAACCGGATTCGAGCGCGGCAACCGCTCCCGGTCGGGCGAGTAACCCGGTCTGACTGCAGCGCACCTGCTGCCGGCGGAGTCGCGCCATCCGTTCGGCCTCACGATGCAGGCTCGCCAGCCAACCTGTCGCGCGACTGAGCGGCTCGCTGATTTCGTCTTCTCCGGCGAGCGGCGAGTCGTCAAAGCACATCAGAGAGAAGTCCGAATCCCACGCCGACATGCGGATGATCGCTGGAACCTGCTTTCCGGTCACGCCGGACCCGAGCAAGATGGCGTCTGGGCATTGCATGTCGATCTCTCGCAAGAGCTCATCGAAGCTGAAGTAGAGAAAGCATTCGATGCCCGCCTCCTGGATCTGCCGCGCCGCGTCGGGGTCACGAAGAACCGCCACCTTGGGACTCGGGGTCATCGCGCGCTCGACCGCCGTGCCTATCGCGTGATGGAGCCGAACGAGCTCGATGGGGTGCGGCAAGAAGATGTCGACGCCAAGCTGTGCGGCGAGGGCCCGCGTGTGTGGATCATCGTCGACGGACAGAAGGATGACCGGCACCTCCGCGCAGCCGTGCAAGCTGCGGAACATCTGAATAAACCGGGGCAGCGCCTCACGATCCTCGAGAGGCCAGCCGACGAGCGTCGCGGTGGGCGGATTGCGGGCGGCAATCTTGAGCGCTTCGTCGACGGTCGAAACAGGCCTCAGGTGCACCAGCACCTCATCGAGGGCTGACCGCAGATAGGCGATCATTGCGGGATCGTCTTCGAGCACCATTAAGGTCGGAACGAAATCTTTCGGAACTGGGCGGTGCAGGAAAAAGGACGCCGCCGGTGTGACCGAGGGCGGGGCCGCCGCCATTGACCCCGTGTCCGCCGGCCGACCGACCGCTGCTGCGGCATGGCCTCGAACCTCGTCGATGGACTCGAACATGCTTGTCCAATCGAGTCGGCCCGATTCCTGAAGATGACGAAGCTGGGTCTCGATGCGGCCCACCGCCTCGGAGATCTCGGCGAACCCGTGCGTCTGCGCGGCTCCGTGCAGGTCATGCGCCTGGCGCAGCGCTTCGGCGACCACGCTGCTTCGGTCCGCGTCGGAGTGCACCCGCTGGATCGCGCCGGTCAGATTATCGGCCGCGATCGGAAGCAGACTCGTATACGACTCCTTGGCCCGCTCGGGATCGACCCCAGGTTCAGACGGCTCGTCAGGAAAGAGGATTCGGTCCGCAGGATCCTCAGCCCGACGATGTGCAGCAGGCGTCAAGCTCATCGGCGCGGATACCGCGCCTGCCACTTCCCGGGCAAATCGATCCACCGCGACCGGCTTGTGAAACACCTTAATCACGTCGAGGTCGCGGGTGAGATGCTTGAAGGTCGTCAAGTCTCTGTAGAACGCAGAAACGAAAATGATCGGGACTTGGATACCGTCGTGACGAAGCTCCTCAATCCACACGATGCCGTTGGTGTCCGGAAGCAAACCGTCGACGATGAGCAATGACGGTCGTTCTTCCTCGAGCAACGCGCGGGCGATGCTGCCTTTGGTCGCATTCAATACGCGCAGGCCGAACGCTTCGAGCGCCGGGGTGACACTCGATCGAAACTGCGTGTCATCATCAAGCAGGAGAACAGTCGGGGGCACGTGGGAGCCATTGTGGCACCGTTTGCGGCACCTACAAAACGATCAGGCAGCGGGCTCAGGAGGCGCGCTGGTAGTCGGAGTCCGCCCGCCGCAGGTACGCCTGGGCGACCGGGTGGTCGGCACACCGTTCGACGACGTCTCGTAGGTGCTGCAGACCCTCTTTGCGGTCTCCGGTCTCGATCTCGATCACACCCAGCAACGCGCGAGCGTCGTGGTGCTCCTGGTCCAGTTGCAGGATGAGCGTCAACTCCTCCCGCGCCCCCTGGGCATTCCCGCGGAGCCTCAGCAGCTTGGCGAGCTCGAGTCGAATGTCGTGGAACTTCGGGCAGAGCCTGAGTGCACGCCCGAACTCGTGCATCGCATCCTCCGGACGATCCAAGTCGAGATACGCCCTGGCGAGCGCCCGGTGGAGGTTCGCTACCTTGCCACGGCGGTAGGCGTCGTTCGATGAATCTGAGTGGCGCTGAGCCCTCTGCAGCGTGCGAACGCCCGAGCCGTACTCGCCGAGCTCGTTGCAAGTCACCGTGAGGTTCAGCGCTGCCTCGAGGTAGCCGGAGTTGACCTCGAGAGCCTGCTGAAAGCACCAGCGCGCTTCGGAAAGCCGGCCGCCAAGATGATAGATGACCCCGAGTCGATTGAACACGTCGGGATAGCGGAGCCCTTGTTGCACGAGCTTCTCGAAGTACGGCTGAGCGAGGGGGTACTCGGCGCGATCGTAGTGCTCGTTCGCCGCGTCCAGAATCTGTTGAGCCCAAGGAGCCATGGGCCCGAAGGTAGCGATTGGCCGGATCGCTGGCCAGAAATCCGCGCCACGCGCGTAACCAGTTGCCTCAGCCGATCTTGCCCAGCAGGGCGCGGGCCTTCTTGGCCTCGCCACTCTCGGGGAAGCGCTGGACGATCTCGCTGAAGGTTTCCCGGGCCGCTTCGACGTCTTTGGTCTTCAGGTAGACCTCTCCAAGCAGGAGGAGGGCCTTGGACTCCACACCGCTGCCTGGATAGGAAGCGAGCAAGCCCTTGAGCCGCGAGATCACACCGCGATACGCCTCTCGCTTGAGATAGAAGCGGGCGACGTAGAACTCGTGTGCGGCGAGCAGGCTCATGCATTCTTCCATGAGCTTGTTGGCGTCGGGAACGCGCTGATCGTCGGGGTAGTCGACCACGAAACGGCGCAGCTGGATCAGCGCGTCCCGGGCAGCGCTCTGGTCACGTTCGGCCGCAGGCGGCGTCATGAACCAGCCACCTGGGATCTGATTGTAGTAAGCCTCGGCGATGCGGAATCGCGCGTAGGGGATCTCTTTGTGCGAGGGACGGATGCGAACGAATTGCCGGTAGGTCTGGATCGCCTCTGGATACGCTTCATTCTTGAACTGGCAATCACCGATCCGAAGCTCCGCCAGCGCTGCGAAACGGCTGTAGGGGAATTCCCGTCGAATCTCGTTGAACATCGGCTCGGCCGAGAGACAATCGCCACGGCGGAAATCGAGCAGCGCCTTCTCGTAGCCGGTGCGCGCATCATCGTCGGGGTCGAGCATCTTCTTGCCGCTCCCAGACGCCGAGCCGCCGCACGCCATCGCGAACACGAGCAGACCCGTCCACACCAAGCTGTCGAGGCGAAACCCCATCGCGCACGGAGGTAGCCTCTGGCTCCGCCGGAAACAAGGCGACGCGCCTACCGGGGGCGCTGGCGGCCTCACGCGCTCGCGATTTGGTTGTCGATGACTCGAGCCGGGTCGATTCCGAGCGAGGCAAGCGCCGCTTCCCAGCGCTGGTCAACCGGTGTGTCGAACACCAGGCCGTAGTCGAGGTCTACCGGAATCCAGGACCCCTGCTTCATCTCACTCTCGAGCTGACCCTCGCCCCAGCCGGAGTAGCCGAGCATCATCGCGCAGGTGTCGGGGCCGTCGCCTCGCGCGATGCGCTCCAACAGCTCGATCGAAGCACTGCACGCGATCCGCTGGCCGACCGCGATCGTTCGCCCGGACGAAGGCTGCGGAACTCCCTCTGCGTCGTAGAGGATCCAACCGGACTCGGGGGAGACGGGTCCACCAAGCATGACGGGCGCTCGCACCGTACCGGCCGCTTCACCGGAAACCCCGACTTCTTGGAAGACGTCTTCAATGTCGAGGTCGGTCACGCGGTTGAGGACAAAGCCAAAAGAGCCCTCGTCGCCGTGATCGATCAGCAACACCAGCGTATGATTGAAAAACGGGCACCGCATCGAAGGTGCCGCGACGAGAAATCCCGGTGCAAGTGATGCAACCACGAGCCGAGACTGCCACCAAATCCGAAGCCTCGCGAGCCCAAAGTCGGGAGCCGCAAAAATGAGCAAAGTGCGGGTGTTCCTGCGCACCGGAGCCTTCGTCGGTTTCTCGGCGGCCATCCTTGCGGCTTATGAAGCGAGACGCGCCATCACCTCCGAATCGGGGCAGGCACAACTCGGAAGCCGGTACCTCGCGCGTTTGACCGACGGCCTTCTGAAGGTCTTCGGCGCGGAGCTTCTGGTGCACCGGCAGCACACGCACGAAGGCGCGGCGCTGGTGGTCGCCAACCACCAAAGCGCGCTCGACATCGCTGTGATGCTCTCGCTCTTTCAGGGCGTGATGCTGAGCAAGCACGACGTCGCCGATTGGCCGTTGCTCGGTCGATTGGCGAAGCATGGCGATACGATCTTCGTGAACCGGGAGGACCGGCGAAGCGGTGCGGCAGCGCTGCGCGAGATCCGCAGACGGGCCAAAGAGGGGCGCACCGTCGTCGCTTTCCCGGAAGGGGGAACCTTCCCCGGTGATTCGGTTCACGAGTTTCACCCCGGTGCCTTTGCCGCGGTGCGATCGCTTGGCGTTCCGATCATCCCGGTCGGCCTGGCGTACTCGCCCGCAGTAGCCTTCGAGAACGAATCGTTCGCCAAGCACATCGCCAACATCGCTGCGCGCCCGGCAACCCAAATCGCGATCCACCTGGGCAGCCCGCTGCCGCCGAACCTCGATGCACGCTCCGCCGCGGACACCGCGCGAGCCCAGGTCGAGGGTCTAGTGACGGACGCGCGGCGCGTGCTCGACGGTTATCACCGCTGAATTCACGGATATCGCGGGGCGCCTCTGCTGGCTTTTGGGCGGGCGGCCCGCTCTTGGCTAGGATCCGGGTGCCTTCGGCCCGAAGGCCCCTTTGCCGCCAAGCCCATGGTTCGTCTCATCCGCCAATCGAAGGAACCGACGCCCGACCGCGATGATCGCGGCTGGGGGTTGCTGCCGAGCGCCCTTTGGGACCTGGACTTTCGGGGTCCACTGGAATGGATCGAAGCACAGGGCTGCCGCAATGCAGATGAGTTCAAGACCTTGATGCGAAACGACCCGAGGGCGCTGACCGAGTGCCTCAATCGAACGCGGGTCCATCGAGTGAGCGCAGGCGCCGTTACGTTGGTCGGCGCTTCGAGCGAAGAAGAGTGCATCCGTCGCTCGCTCGAGCTGCTGACTGCGGAGTCGAAAGCGGATTTCCTGCGCGTGCTGATGGCTGCCTTTCGCAACGAGCAGGACGTCCATCTCGAAACCGCGATCATGACCTGCGCGCATGAACCGAGAGACATTCGCGTGCACTGGCGATTCGTCGAAAGCGAGGGGGGCCGCTTTGAGCGGGCCATCGCTTCGGTCGTCGACATGACCGCGGAGCGAGAGCTGCAGCAGCGCCTGTTGTTGGCGGAGCGCATGTCCGCGATCGGTACGCTGACCGCAAGCATCATTCACGAGATCAAAAACCCCCTCACCTTCGTTTGGAATCATCTCCGTTCGCTTCGCGAATCGGGCGAGGTGTCGTCCGACGAGGCAGCCGAGCTCCTCAGCGAGGCCTACGAAGGCGCAGAGCGAATTCGCGTAATTTCCAATGAAATCAATGTTTTATCTCATGGCGGGGACGGCGCTGAGATCGAGACGGTCAATCTGAAACAGGTGCTCGATTCGGTGATCAGAATGGCGCAGCCCGAGATGCAACATCGGGCCACGGTGATCCGGGAGTATGAAGAAAGTAACCTGTACGTTCGCGGTTCGCGAACGCGTGTCAGCCAGGTGTTTCTCAATCTGATCGTCAACGCAGCTCAGGCCATCGACCCGGGCGACCGAATGCAGAACACGATTACCGTCCGGGCGCGAAGCACCGACAAGGATCGCGTGTGCGTCGAGGTGCAGGATACCGGCCCCGGGATTTCGGCTCAGCTCCTACGGCGCATCTTCGACCCTTTCGTGACGACGAAACCTGCCGGCCGCGGAACAGGCCTCGGGCTTTCGATCTGTCGCCGAATCGTGCACTCGCTCGAAGGCACGATCGAGATCCAAAGTCATCCAGGACAAGGTACCGTGGCCCGTGTCGTACTGCCGAGAGCCGCACCCGCGCAGCGCCCGCTCACGGTGCCACCTCCGTCGATGAGCGCGATACGGCGCGCCGCCCGAGGCAGACTGTCGGTCTTGGTGGTCGATGACGAGCCCGTCATCGCGCGACTCATTCAGAAGGCGCTCGTCGATCACGAGGTCACGACGGCGCACGATGGGCGCGAGGCCGTCGCCCTAATGGGGCAGAACGCCTACGACGTCATTCTATGCGACCTGATCATGCCCGAGATGACGGGCATGGATGTCTATCGAGCTGCCCTCCAAAGAGCGACCCCCATGAACGATCGAATCGTTTTCATGACCGGAGGCGCCTTCACCCAGCGCGCCCGTGATTTCCTCCAAAGTGTGCCAAACCTCCGAATTGAAAAGCCTTTCGACCTCACCCACCTAGAGCGCACCATCTACGAAGCCGCCGACATCGTCGATCCCAAATAAGAAGGGCAGGCGCTCGCGCGGGGGTGGTGGGGCGGGACAGATTGCGGCCGAAGGCGTCCGGGGGAAGGTTTCAGGCTGGAAGATGACTCATGGGTAGGCCCCGAATGATGGTAATCGGGCTCGACTGCGCCGCGCCTCGATTGGTGTTCGATCGGTACCGCGACGCGATGCCGAACTTGTCAGCCTTGATGGAGAATGGGACCTGGGGCTCGCTTCGAAGCTCGGAGCCGCCGATCACCGTGCCGGCCTGGACCTGCATGCTGTCGGGACGGGACGCGGGCGAGCTTGGACTCTACGGATTTCGGAACCGCATCGCGGGCGAGACCGGGCTCCGTGTGGCGGACAGCAGCGATGTTCGCGTCAAGCGGGTTTGGGATTGGCTGGGGGAGCACGGCTACCAAGTGGCCCCGCTCTTCGTTCCGCTCAGCTCGCCGCCAACGCCGGTGCGCGGGCAGATGGTGTCGGGTTTCATGTGGCCGGGCGGCGATGCAGCCTGGTGCTTTCCAAGAGGGCTCGAAGCCGAAATCGTCGATCGTTTCGGACCCTATCGCGCGGATGTCGAGAACTTCCGCGCCGATGACCTCGACCGCATCTACCAAGACATCCTGACGATGACCGAACAGCACGTCGAAGTCGCGGAACATGTCTGGAAGGCGAAGCAGCCGGACTTCATGATGATGGTCGAGATCGGCGTCGATCGCTTTCATCATGCGTTTTGGCGCCACATCGATCGAGAGCACCCCCGGCATGAAGCCGGCAACCGGTTCGAACACCTGGGCCGCGAGTACTATCGGTTGCTCGATACTCAGATCGGAAGGCTGTGCGCCGCGACCAACGAGGACACCACGGTGGTGGTGGTCAGCGACCACGGGGCGCGCGCGATGCACGGCGGTTTCTGCATCAACGAATGGCTGATCGAGAAGGGATACCTGGTGCTTCGAGAGGCGCCCGCCGCTGCGTCCCCGCTCGACCAGGCGCTGATCGACTGGAAGCGTACGACCGCCTGGGCCGAGGGCGGCTACTACGCCCGAGTGTTCCTGAACGTCGCCGGCCGCGAACCCCGCGGACTCGTCGCGCCCGCGGAGGTCCGCACCGTTCGCGACCGACTGCGCGCTGAGCTCGAGGACGCATCGGACGAAGGAGGCAATCGAGTACCGACGTCCGTGCGAGTACCCGAAGAACACTACCGCCAAGCCCGGGGCTTCCCGCCCGACCTGATGGTCTACTTCGACGACCTGAAACTGCGCGCCATCGGATCGATCGGGGGCGGCCGCCTCATTGTCACTGAAAACGACGCCGGCCCTGACGGCTGCAACCACGACTGGGACGGGATCTTCGTGATGAGCGGCGGAGGAACGACGGGACGGGGATACGTCGAGGGGGCGCAGATCTACGACGTCGCGCCGACAATCCTGGGGGCATTCGGGGTGCCAAGGCCCCCAGACATCTTGGGCCGGGACTGGACCCAGTAACCGCGACACCCGCCAGTGCGAGCGCCAGCGCCATCGAATTAACCCCTTGAAAAAGGGGACTGTCCCCTTTTATTTCGCGCTAGGCTCCGGTGGTGGCGGCGCGGGCTTTGGTGCTGGGATTGGATGGGTTTGATCTGGGGCTCGTCCAGCAGTTCGGCCCAGAGTGCCTGCCCAACCTGCACACCCTCATGGCGCGCGGTGTCTTCGCAGCGCTCGAGTCCGTACAACCCCCGGCCACCCTTCCCAACTGGACCACCTTCCTCACCGGGGTTGACCCGGCTCGCCACGGCGTGTTCGATTTCACGACGCGTAAGGGTTACCGGGTGCGGTTCACTGCGGGGACGGCGCGAGAGGTGCCAACCGTGTTTCGGCAGCTCGATCGGCTCGGGCTTCGGTGCGCGTGTCTGAGCTTTCCGGCGACCTGGCCTCCCGAAGAGCTCGAGCATGGAATCTTCGTGAGCGGCTGGGATGCGCCGGTGGCGTTCGAAGCGGATCGCTCCTTCATGTGGCCGCGGTCGCTCTACGACGAGACGGTGCAGAGGTTTGGCGCCCCGACCTTCGACGACGTGGACGAGTTTCACGCCGATGCGCCCGGATGGGTCGACCGCTTGCCCCATGCACTCGAGCAGCGAGTCGCGCGCAAGACCGACTGGGCTCGATGGTTGTTGGAGCGACAGGATTGGGACGTCTTTGCAGTGTATTTCGGCGAAAGCGATACGGCGTCCCACTACCTGTGGGCGCATTACGACCCTGAATCGCCGCGCCGGCCCCTCAGCGTCTCGACGGAACAGCGGCGTGGCCTCCAGCGTGTGTACGAGGCACTCGACCAGGCGGTCGGCTCGCTTTTGGAGGCCGCGGGCGGGGACGCGACCGAAATCACGGTGCTCAGCGACCACGGGTCCGGTGGCTCATCAGACAAGGTGCTGTATCTCAATCGCCTGCTGGCCCAACACGGCTTGCTTCGGTTTGCAACGCAGCGCGGCCGGGGCGGCGCTCGATTGAAGGAAATCGCGCTGAGGCACTTTCCGCCTCGCCTTCGCGAGCGGCTCTTTCGCATCGGTAACGCCTGGCTCCCGAGCCGCTTGGAGTCGAACGTGCGATTCGGGGCGATCGACATGCGAAACACGCTCGCGTTCAGCGACGAGCTGAACTACTTCCCGGGCATCTATCTCAACCTCGCTGGGCGGGAACCGCAGGGCAGAGTTCAACCCGAGCAGAAGCGCGAAACCATTCTACGAGTTCGCTCGGCATTGCTCGACACGCGCGACCCATGGAGCGGAAAGCCGGTGTTTCGAGATCTAGTTCCGCGCGAAGAGCTCTTCGAAGGGCCGCATTTGGATCGCGCGCCGGATCTCCTCCTGGATCTCCACCTAGACAACGGTTTCTCTTACAACTTGATGCCAAGCTCGCCCCCGCCGCGGCGAAGCCGCCTTACGGGGCCCCAACCCAGCAGCAGCCCCTTCAGAAAGCTCACTGAACACGAGAAGCTCGGAAAAAAGGGCCGAAGCCTCCCCGGCAGCCATCGATCGCACGGATTCATGACGCTGGCCGGACCGAGCGTGCGGGCCGCGGGGCAGCTCGATGCACACATCGCAGATATGACCGCGACGCTCCTCTCGAGGCTGGGTCTCTCGGTCCCGCCTTCCTTCAAAGGGCGGGTTCTTTGGGAGGCCCTATGCAACGACCGAGACGCATCGGCACAGGCGCTCCCGAAAGCCAGCCCCGTCACGTCACGCGCAACCCGAAACGAGGGTCTCATCGAATCGCGGCTCCGCGCACTGGGGTACATCGAGTGATTCTGCACGTCGCTTGCCTCCCCTTCCCGAGTTATCAGGGAACCCAAGCAGCGCTCGGGGCCATGTTGGAAGCCTCCGCAGGTATGGGTCGGCAAACCCAGGTGTTGACCTACTCAAAGGCAGCGTACGAGCTCGACCCGCCCTATGAGATCCACCGCATCCCAAACTTCCCCAAGGTGCGCTCGCTTCGCTCCGGGCCCTCCTCGGGCAAGGTCGCGCTCGACGCGCGGTGCATCGCCGAGACCCGCCGCCTGGCACGACGTATTCAACCCACCGCAATCGTGGCCCATCACATCGAAGCAGCGCTCGCAGCGCTCGCGGCACGGGTCGCGCCCGTCTACTACGTCGCGCACACCTGCCTGGCCCGCGAGCTTCCGGTGTACTTCCCTTCCTTGCCAACCGGCTTCGTCAGCGGAGTAGCAAAGCAAATCGAGGAGCTCGTCTGCTCACGTGCCGCGGGCGTGGCCGCAGTCGCACCTTCGCTTGCCCAGCTCCTCGGACGGGGCACTCGCTACATGCCAGTCCCTTGGCCCCTTCCTGGAGCACCTGCCGCGGCACGCGATGAAGCGCGCGCCGCTCTCGGCCTCTCCGCCGAGGCACACGTCTGCCTCTACGCTGGCAACCTCGACCGCTATCAGGGATGGGAGCACCTCATCGACGCCCTTGCGATCTTGAAGCGCGCAGACCCGGCATCGCGTCTCCTCGTGGCCACCGAATCCGACCCCACACCGGCCCGGCGGCGCGCCGAGCGACAACGCATCTCCGATTCCATTCACTTCTGCCGCATCAACGGCGAACGGGCTCGCCAGCTTGCCCACGCCGCAAGCGATCTAGCCTGGGTGCCCAGGCGTACCGAGGGCGGGCTCCCGATCAAGATGCTCGATGCGTTCGCCCGGGAGCTTCCCGTGGTGGCCATGGAGCGCGCGACGGCGGCGCTTCCGCTTGGGAACGCTTGTGTTGCTGTGCCGGACGACGATCCGGACGCCCTGGCCGCCGCGGCGAGGCGCTTGTTCGAGGACGATCGGGCCGCGGCCGCGGTCGCCCGCCAGGCGCGCCGATACCTCGCGACGCATCACTCGGCCGAGGCTTACATGGTCGCGATGCAAGGGCTCCTCGGCGAGCCCGACGCTAGCCCGAGGGCCACGCGTCCCGCGCCGCATCGACGAGTTGTTCAGGCACCCCGAGCTCGCTGAGCTCTGCCAGAACGCACCATCTGTACGCATCGTGCTCTTCGGAGAGCACTACCTCACCCTCTTCGTGCTCTGCCCGAAAGACGATCACCGTCATCGGTTCACCACGACGAGAAGCCGCATAGGCCGTCACGGGCCTCGCCTGGACGCTCACGGTCAGCCCCGTCTCCTCGGTCACCTCACGGCGCGCCGCCGCGATCGGATCCTCGCCCGATTGCACGCGACCGGACACCGCCTCCCAGAGGCCAGGCCCCGCAGCTTGGCTAGCGGCCCGACACATCGACAGCATCCGATCACGGCGAAACACCAGCACCGTTACTGCGACCCATTGTCTTGCTTCTTCGCCCATCGCTGCCACGCACTGTCAACATATGCGCTAACACGCCTTTTTTTGGATCCAAGTTGAAGCCAGCAAGTACCATTTTCTTCCCAGCTCGCGTTGGAAAGACAACATGGTCGCCCACTTGGACGAATCGCTCTCATACGCACGAAAACAGGCTCGTTCCGGCGTTCCACATCTCCTCCTCGGCAGGAAGCTCGACGTGGAAGCACCGGCGTTGGCCGAGCTCACCGCTGCCGCAGCGGCGCTCGCGATGGGCGCAAAGCGCAAAGCCCTATTGCCACTAGCCACGGCCGCAGTCGAGTACGCGTTGGTTCGCCGCGGCGACTCGGTGCTGGTCAGCTGCTATGGCACCTCGAGTGCGCCGGTGGTCTACCAGCTCGATCGCGCGGTCCCGCTTCGTCTGCTGCTCGACACCTGCGCCCAGACGATGCTCGAGATGGCAGCGCAAGAGCTCGACCCGACGGCCCGGCAGATCGGGGTCCGTGTTGCGGAACGAGCGCTCGCGACCAAGATCAAGC
>CALLDH010000054.1 GCA_937998345.1 uncultured bacterium
AGTCCCCTTTTTCAAAGGGTTAAGACCTAAGACGCCCCGGCTCCGAGGAAGGCCTTCACCTTGTCGTGCAGCTCGTGTAGGTGCTCGCTTGCGTGGTCCTTTTGCTTCGAGTCGAGAAGGTCGTAGACGAACATCAGCGCCCGACGGCCCTCGGCTCTTCGCGCTTGGGGCGGCCGAGCGTCCGGGCCCCAGTCTTCGCGGTTCTTCCACTCCTCCCAGATGCCGTCGCGAATCGCCTGTGCCCCGGGGTGCTTGTGGAAGAGCACTCGCATCCTTTCGACCCGCCGTTCGTCGGCGGTCAGTCGTGCTGCCCCTTCGTCGGGGAGTCCGGCGACGAATTTGCGAAGCGCCGATTCCTGCGAGTCGCTGAGGCTTCCCGCCCAGTCATCGACCGCCTCGACGAATTCATCTTGGCGCTTCTCGGCGCGCTCTTGCTTCGGTTCGGCGAGCTCTTCCCGCGCCTCGTCCAGGCGCACCTGTATGCGCGCTTCGACGAACTCGATCTGCTCGTCTCGAAGGGTAGCCATGATCGGAGCCGCTTCGTCGATGATGGCTCCGGCAATGACGTCGAGTAGAGCGTCCACCTGACGCTCCATTCCCAAGAGCTTCTTCTCAGTGAGGCCCTTGGCGATCGCCGCATCGACGGTCGCAACCAGCATGTCGACCTTACTGCTGAGCGCCCCCGGGGCGGCAGCCATCACCCGGTCGACGGCGGCGCGGGTGGCTACCGTCTGTGCCTCATCGAGATTGAACTCGGTGGCGATTTGTCGCGTGACCCAGCGAGCGCCCAGGTTCTGAAGGAGCCCAGTGCAGCCCACCGCCACCAAAAGGAAGATGGTCAGGGCGACGATCGCAGGACGATGCGGACGAGGGCGGGAAGCGGAGTTCATGGGAAGGGTTAGGAAGGCGCGGCCAAGCTCATCGATTGTGGGGCCGGAGCACCCGAGCCGCAATGCATCCACCCGATGCCTGATTCAGAACACCTCGGGAACGAAGGTCTGGTCGTCCAGCGGCGGCCGCATGTATTTGATGTTGTTCTGCCGGTCCGGAAGCTCGAGCTCTGGCTCGTGCACCTCTTGATATGGAATCAAGCTGAGAAAGTGCGCGATCACGTTGAGGCGTGCGCGCCGCTTGTCGTCACCATGCACGACGTACCAGGGCGCCTGCTTGATATCGGTGTGCGCGAACATCTCGTCTTTGGCCTTGGAGTAGTCGATCCAGAATTTGCGAGATTGCAAGTCCACCTCGCTGATCTTCCAGCGCCGGACAGGGTCCTCGATTCGCTTCTGAAAGCGGCGCTCCTGCTCTTCGTCACTGACGGAGAACCAGTACTTGATCAGGATGATCCCCGACCGGACGAGCATTCGCTCGAACTCCGGACAGGAGCGGAGAAACTCCCGATACTCCTGCTCGGTGCAGAAGCCCATGACCCTCTCCACGCCGGCGCGGTTGTACCAACTCCGGTCGAAGCAGACCATTTCGCCGGCGCCCGGGAGATACTGAACGTAGCGCTGGAAGTACCACTGGGTTCGCTCACGCTCGGTCGGCTTGGCCAAGGCCTCCACGCGGCAGACGCGAGGATTGAGGCTCTGGGTGATGCGCTTGATCGCCCCGCCCTTCCCCGCGGCATCGCGACCCTCGAAAATGACGACGACCTTGAGGCCTGCCGTCTGAATCCACTTTTGCAGCTTCACGAGCTCCACTTGAAAATCAGCCAACACTTTGTCGTATTCCGACTTCTTCAGCCTGGGCTGTTTCGGCGCGGCCGAATCGCGCCCAAGCGGGCCCAAACTATCCTCTGCTACAGAGTCCTTCTTTTCTTTCTTTCCCATCGCGTCCTCGCTCCGAATCAGCCTGGCACAGCACGCTAGCTAGAGCCAGAACGGCAAAACGGATAGTGGCGAAATGTTTGCGCCGAGGCGGCTATCAAGGCGATGACAGCGGGCGAGTAGATCGATAGCATGCCGCCCATGCCGCTTCTGAAGCCCATCCTTCCTCCGTACGACATCGGCGAATGGCAAGCCAAGCCGTTCCCCGAACGCGTGAAGATGGTGTGCCAATCCTGGGCCTTGCAAGGATACGGAACCCCCTCGCCGATCTACATCGTGTACATCTTGAAGATCGTCTTCTACGTCTGGGCGTGGAGCTTCTTCTGCTCCTTCACCCCGGGCTTGGGCGAGCTCGGAAGCTTCGGGTCCTGGTACTACGACCCAGTCGCATTTCAAAAGGCCGTGCTCTGGAGCATGGCCTTCGAAGGCCTCGGGCTCGGCTGCGGAAGCGGGCCGCTCACGGGTCGATACAATCCACCGTTCGGCGGCGCGCTCTACTTCTGCAGGCCCGGAACGATCAAGATGCCTCTGTTCCCCGGGCTCCCGATCTTCGGCGGCTCGAAGCGCACCGTGTTCGACGCCGCTCTCTACGTCGCACACATCGCGTTCTTGTTCCGCGCACTGATCGCGCCCGAGCTCTCGATCGAGCTCTTCATTCCGACGATCATTCTCCTCCCTCTCCTGGGTCTCACCGACAAGACCATCTTCCTCGCATCGCGCGCGGAGCATTACTACACGGCGCTGGTCTGCTTCATGTTCGCGGGCGACTGGCTCGCCGGTTCGAAGCTCGTCTGGGTCGCGATCTGGATGTGGGCCGCGACTTCAAAGCTCAATCATCATTTTCCGTCGGTGGTTGCCGTCATGCAGAGCAACAGCCCGCTCACCCGCATCGGGTCGATTCGAAAGCTGTTCTACCGAAGCTATCCGGACGATCTGCGTCCTTCCCGGCTCACGCAATTCATGGCCCACGCCGGCACCGCCGTGGAGTACGCGTTCCCGGTGGTGCTCGTCCTCAGCGACGGAGGAACGAGCACGACGGTCGCCCTCGCCGTCATGCTCGTCTTCCACACCTTCATCACGAGCAGCATTCCCATGGGTGTCCCCATCGAGTGGAACGTGATTATGGTCTACGGCGGCTTCGTCCTGTTCGGGCACTACGCGGACGTCAACGCGTTCAGCATCGGCTCGCCGCTCCTCATCGCGTACCTCATCTTCGCGCTCGTCGTCGTGCCGCTCTTCGGCAACCTCGTGCCCTCGCGCGCCTCGTTCCTGTGCTCGATGCGATACTACGCCGGGAACTGGGCCTACAGTATCTGGCTGTTCAAAGGGGATAGCTGGAAGAAGCTCGACGAGAACCTCACCAAAGCCTCGCCGGGTCTCCGCGCTCAGCTCGAAGGAATGCTCGACGAGGAAGCGCTCACCGCTTCGATCTCCAAGATTCTTGCGTTCCGCTCGATGCACCTACACGGTCGGTGCCTGCAGTCCTTGCTGCCCAAGGCCGTCGATGAGATCGACGACTACGAATACCTCGACGGCGAGATGGTTGCCGGCATCGTCGTCGGATGGAATTTCGGTGAAGGGCATCTGCACGACGAGCAGCTCCTCCGCTCGATTCAAGAGCAATGCCACTTCGAAGAAGGCGAGCTTCGCTGCATCTTCGTCGAGTCGCAGCCGATGGGTCAGACCAGCCATGCCTGGACGATCGCCGACGCGGCAACCGGGGTGCGAGAGAGCGGGAAGATTGCCGTGAAAGACCTGCTCGAGCTACAGCCCTGGCCGCCGATGCCGGCGGGTTAACTCTGGCGCGCGAGCTTCAGGGACAGCTTGATGACGACTAGATCTCGAATCAGATCGTCCCGCATGCCAGGGTAATTGATGCCGTAGTCTTGACGGTTGATCGAGAACTCCGCGCTTGCGCTGACCTCTGAGTCGGTGGCGCTAAGGGTAGCGGGAAAGCTGATCCGTTTCGTGACGCCATGAAGGGTGAGGTCACCGGAGATCGTATGTCCGTCGCCGTCTTTCTTGATCTCCACCGAACGGAAGGTCGCCGTCGGGAACTTCCCCACGTCGAAGAAGTCAGGCGACTTCAAGTGCTTGGTGAGCTTCTCTTTGTCCGCGTAAAGCGATGCGGTCTGAATAGTCACTTCAATCTGGCTCTTCTCAACCGGTTCGCCGAGCTCGATCTTGCCGCCAAAATCCGTAAACCCTCCCGGATGGCTCGCGGTAACCTTGGCACCGACGAACTCGATCGTGCTGTTCGAGGGTGTGATAGCGAGAGACCCGTCCGCCTTGCTCCCCGGCTCGTCACCGGAGCTAGGCTGCGCCTTTGGTTCGACAGGGGATTCGACCGTCGCGGCGGTCACATCGGCTCCCGGGTCCTTGCAACCCGAGACGACGAGACCGATGGTGAAGAAAAAGACTGCAGCGCGCATGAAACCTCCGTGCGGCGGCATATGGGGAACGCATCGCGATGGTCAAGGGGGCTGAACGCGTGATCCGGCAGAGCATGCCCAGGGAGGGACGCAGCAAAGCGATCGATTTGAATACATCAAACAACAAAGTGCCCGACAGGTCTGAAAGTATTACCAAATCCGGAAATTTGTGACCAGCACGAATTGGCTTGATAATCGGTGGCGACGTAGGCGGTTGTGCTCTAAGGTTCGGCCACTTTACGGAGAAGGAGCAGCTGGAACAATGACAGCAAGAGCAATTGGTGTATTCGCGTTGGTGCTGGTTATGGCGAGCCCCGCATTGGCCGGCCCGGCCAACTCGACGATCGGAGCAAAGAAGCTCGAACAGGACATGGTCCACAGCGGCGGTGTCGGCGCCCCGAGCGTCATGTACGAGTGGTGGAACAAGGGCAAGGGCAACATGGACTGGGGCCTTTCCGGGGAGCTCGTCTACACAGACTGGCTCGCGGCGCACACGGGTCGCTTCATCAAGATCGGCCTCGGTATCGATGGCATGCTTCGCTGGAACATCCTCAGCAACAAGAAGCCCAAAGTTCAAAACGACTTTGCCATCCTCGCCAAGCCGGGCATTCTGATCGCGGGCAACCGGGGCGACACGTTCACCTTCGCCTTCAAAGGCGAGCTCGGCCTGCCGTTCACCATCGACGTGCATGAACGCGTCACGGTCGTCACGGGCGGCTTCCTCCCAATTGGTGGCTACTTCGCCAGCAACATCCAAAACTTTGGGGAAATTCCCATTCTCATTCGTATGGGTGTGGAGATCATGGCGAATGACAACGTCGCGCCCTGGTTCTTCTTCGACCTCGGTCCTGGGATCGCTTTTGGCGGCGGTAGCTCCGACGTCGGGTTCGCTTGGCGTCTCGGCGCGGGTACGGCCTTCTGGGGCGTTCTCGGCAAGAACAAGAATAAGTCGGACTCCTCCGCGACCGCTTCCAGCGAACCCGCAGCCGAAGAGCCCGTCGAATAACCTAGCTCTCGAATTATCGAGCGTTCTAAAGGGACCGTCCTGCGAAAGCTGGTGGTCCCTTTTTCGTTAACTCGCCTCAACTGGCCTCCCACCCCGCCCGCGCGCTGTAGTGGCTAAGTGAGGCCCATGGCCCTAGATCCACCTAGGAGTCCATGGACGCACGGCCGCAACCCGTGCATGATGAGCCCCCTCGAAAAAGGAGCGACCAGTGGCCGACAAAGAAACCACGAGCTTCATGCGATCCCTGTGCATGGGCCGCATCGAACAAGACGTCATCTGCCCCTTCCCGACCGTTTCCGAAGCGCAGAAGGAAACACTCGGGGATATCTCCGGCGCGCTCGAAGGCTTGCTCGGCCCGCGGGCCGAGGACTTCCGTAAGTGGGACGTCGCCGGCGAGCTGCCCACCGACTTCATCGACGAGCTCAAGGAGTTCGGCATGTTCGGCCTGGTCATCCCCGAGGAGCACGGCGGGATGGGTCTCGGCAACATGGCCTACTCCCGGACGCTGCAAGAGGTCGCAAAGTACGACGCATCGATCGCGGTCACCATCGGCGCGCACAGCTCGATCGGCATGCGAGGGTTGCTGCTCTTCGGAACCGATGATCAGAAGGAGCGGTACTACGAGAAGCTCGCGACTGGCGAGATGATGGCAGCGTATTGCCTCACCGAGCCTGGAGCGGGGTCGGATGCAGCCGCGGTCGCAACCACCGCCGTGAAGGACGGAGACCACTGGGTGATCAACGGCAACAAGCTCTGGATCACGAACGGCGGCATCGCCGACTTCTTCACGGTTTTTGCCAAGACACCGGGAGAAGGCGGCCGAGGCAAGATGACCGGCTTCATCGTCACCAAGGACATGGAAGGCGTGAGTATCGGCCCGCACGAGGACAAGATGGGTCTGCGCTCGAGCTCGACGACCACCGTGCATCTGGACAACGTCCGAGTGCCCGACCGCAACGTCCTCGGAGAGGTCGGCCAGGGCTTCAAAGTCGCGATGGCGATCTTGAATAGCGGCCGCACGGGGCTCGGCGGCGGATCGGTGGGCGCGATGAAAAACCTCATCGCGATGTCGACCAAGCAGGCGAACGAGCGCAACACGTTCGGCGAGCCGATTTCGAGCTACGGCCTGATCAAGAAGAAGGTCGCTCAGATGGTGATCGATTGTTACACCTCGGAAGCTGCCGTCACGATGGTCGGCGGGCTGATCGACGGCGGCTACAAGGAGTACCAAGTCGAGGCCGCGATCTCGAAGGTCTACGCGACGGAGTGCCTCTGGCGAACGGCGGATGAGGCCCTGCAAATCGCTGGCGGCAACGGGTACATGCGCGAGTATCCGTACGAGCGAATTGTCCGCGACTGTCGCATCAATCGCATTTTCGAGGGAACGAACGAGATCCTGCGGCTGCTGATCGCGCTCACC
>CALLDH010000055.1 GCA_937998345.1 uncultured bacterium
ACTCGCGAGCCCGTTCAAGAAGATTGGGATCGTGGTGCTGAATCCGCAGGGGTTTCCGATGTAGAACCCGACGGACTGCGGGCCATGCTCGTCGATGATCGCGCGGAGCCGCTGACCGATCTCTTCGATCGCCGTGTCCCAACTGGTGGGAGTTAGGTCCTCACCGTTTCGCTGCAGCGGTTGCAGGATCCGGTCGGGCGCATGTTGCACCTCATCAAAACGGATCCCCTTCACGCACGCGTAGCCCTTGGTCACGGGGTGATCGCTATCCGGGCGGATGTGGGTCACGCGATTGTCCTGCACCTCGACCTGCAGCCCGCAGGACGCCTCGCAGATTCGGCAGAATGTGTAGTGCGTGGACAAGCGAGCGGCGGGACCCTTCGGCGACTCAGACAGTTTGCTGCTTCATGACTCGATGTCCAGACATTTTGTATTTTTTGTATCAGCCCTCGACGAGGGCGGGAATCAGCATCTTCTTTAGGTATTTCCGAAGGGCTGCTGAGGAACGCGCCTCGGAGGGAAGCACCGCGAAGGAAAAGATGGCGCGCGTGACCCACTCCGCGGCTTCCTTAGCGGAAACGTCATCTCTGAGCGTCCCCTGGATGCGGTCCGAACGGGATTCGCTCTCGATCTTGCGAGCGAGTTGCTCGCTCATGGCGGCAGCATTGGAAGTGAGCTGCGCCGTCAGGCCAAGCCCCTCCTCGCTGAAGAAGGGAGCCACGTCTTCTCGCTCCTGAATCAGCTCCACCGAAACCGCCACCGCCTCGACCAAACGATCACCGAGCGAACGAAGTCCGCGTAGCCTCTCGTCGAGGACCTCCCCGAAGCCTTTCGCTACCCGCGCCATGTACGCCTGCAGCAACGCTTCTTTGTTCGGGAAATATCTGTAGAGGGTTGCCCGCGCACAGCCGGCGGCCTCCGCGATCTTCCCCATTCGCGCACCGCGGATCCCGTCGCGCAGGAATACCCCGGCGGCAGCTTCCAGGATCCGATCAACGGCCAGCTCCTGCCGCTCCTCATTGAGCCAATCAGTGCTGGTGCTCATGCCCCGATCCGTTTCATACATGGAGCGAATTGCACCGGCTGTCTCACCGGTCAAACACCCCAAGCCGAACCCAATCTCGGTCGGCTTCGGGTTGAAAAGAAAACCGGCGCTGGTTTCGGCCAGCGCCGGTTTCTCATGCTCTTGTAGCTGTCGCTACTAGCTCAGCGTTGCTGCGCCGGGCCTATTCGCAGACGAATTCGCCGGTGCACGCGTCGAGCGCAGGTGCGCAATTGTCTGCCCGACAATCCGCACAGGCTTGGGTCGTATTATCGGGGAAACATTCCCCACCAGCCACGCAGTTGGCGACAAGGCAGTCGATGTCATCGCCGAAGCAAGACGCGCAATCCGCGCTCAGACCTGGATCGGCCTCGAGGCACGTCGCAGTATCCGCGCCACTTCCCGAAGCGGCTTGCGCGCACGCTTCAAGCGTGGCCGAAAAGCCGGCATCGCACACTAACGGAAGGTCAGTGTCGTTGGTGCAGGCATCCGTCACACCAGGTGTGCCGCCTGCACCGGCCGAACCGCCTGCACCGGCGTCGCCGCCTGTGCCGGCGTCGCCGCCTGCGCCGCCGCTGTTGGTAGCGTCGTCGCTGCAGCCAAATGCCGAAACAGCAAGAGTCAGGCCAGTAATCATCATCAAGTTACGAACCATGTATCCACCTCCCCTTATATTTTAGGTATCGAGAACCAATAGCTTCTTTTCGGAACCCGCGCACGCCGATTGTTCGGCGGCCTTACGCACACGGAAGTGCGAAGTCTCGGCGGAGAGCCCCTCTGCGGGCGGGATAGTACCGGCAATTGTCGTAGATCCCGCAAGAAATGAGTCTTTGCTCTCCATCCGCTGGGGTCGAGGAGGCAGCGGCTAGACGGGAAGCCGGAGCGGACGACTGGGAGTCGTGGAACCCCACGGATTCCGTACAAATGTCTGAATTCATTGCGTAAAGCGCTCGTCGAACGAGGTCTGTCGGCTCAGACGGCGCTGTCCTTGAGGACGGCAGGGATCAGCATCATGCGAAAAAGCTTGCGCATGCCTTCTTCGTCGGTCGCCACTTGGCTCGGCGCATTGAGATACGTCCACAGCACGCGGAGCAACCATTCGACCAGCATCTCCGGGTCGACGTCGTCGCGAAGCAGACCTTGCTCCTTCGCGTTGGCGAACATCGGCCGAAGAACGTTGACGCCGATTTGGACGAGGCCCGTCGAGCCAAGAAACAGGTTACCTGAGGCGCGGGAATCGAGGGACGTGACCAGTGATGCAAAGACAGGCCGGCTCGGCAGTTCGCGAAGCGTGAACAAGAGCCCTTCCACCAGCCAATCGGAAATCGTGTTGAACTGGGCCAGATAATTGATCGCGTCGGAGGCGAGAGATGAGGCTTGGCGCGAAGCGACACCGAGCAACAAGGCGTCGCGGTTCTCAAAATAGCGATAGACGGTGGCGCGCGACATGCCGGCAGCACGCGCGACATCTTCCATCGATGTCTTCTGCGGGCCGAACTGCTCGAGGCAACCCTCCGCTGCATCTAGAAGACGTTCACGAACGGGCTTTGTTTTGATATCATCCGAGGCCGCAGCGGCGACCGTGTTGGCAGACATTTGAGACAAATAACAGCATTTGTTTCATGTGTCAAATGGGAAATCGCGGGCTGCCGTCCCGAGGGATGCGCGTGCTGATCCGCCGAACGATTTCGAGCCAATGGCGAGTGTCGAGCGCGAAGAGGGGTTTGCCTGAGTTCATCAGCGCCACAGCGATGTCGCGCTCCGGATCGGCCCAGGCAAGGATGTTGCTCAGCCCGACGTGACCGAACGCCCGCCCGCAGCGGATGCCGTACAAACCAACCGGGTCGGTCCCAAGCATGAAGCCCATCGAGTAAGACAAGGGCAAGAAGAGCGTCCTGTCGATCTGGCCTGGGGTCTGTGGTTCGATCGCTCGACGAATGGTGGACTCGGAGAAGATCCGGGTGCCCTCATAGACGCCACCGGCGAGGAGGAGCTCGAAGAAGCGGCAGATGTCGTCGGCTGTGGCGATGAGGTTCGCAGAAGGCACGATCGCGGTGCGGAAGCGCGGATCGTTCGAGATGTCGATCACCTGTTCGAAGGGGACGCCAAGCGCGTTCTCGAAGATGTCTTTGAGCGGCCATAGCAACTTCGGGCCGGTGCATGCGTCGACGGCAACCTCGTCGAGCCTTTCGGCCGGCACTCCGAAGTTGAAGTGACTCATGCCAAGCGGCTCGGAGATCGCCTGATGAAGGAGCTCACGAATCCCCATTCCCGAAATGCGTTGGATGAGCTCGGCGAAAACGAAGCCGCTCGTGATCGCGTGATACGCGGGAACCGTGCCGGGCTTATAGGTGGGCTCGAGCTCGTAGATCAGCTCCAGGATGCGCTGCGGGTCTTGCAACAACTCGAGGTTCGCTACCTCGGCGGGCACATCGGGGATCCCAGCACGATGTGTGAGGAGGTCGCGGACCGTGATTCGGTGTTTCCGGTTACGCGCGAACTCGGGAATGAAGGTGGCCACCGGTTCGTCGACGTGCAGCTGCTCTCGCTGCACCAGCAAGTGAACGAGCATCGCGGTGACGGCCTTCGAGCCGGAGAAAAAATTGAAGAGCGTCTTCGTGGTGGCGGGTACGAGTGGCGTGCCCTCGGGGTCGTCCGGCGAGTTCCCTCGCGCATGGCCAATCGTGCGATCGAGAATCACCTCTCCTCGCCTGCGTATGCAGAGGCCGAGCGCGGGATGGAACCCGGTCTTGTAGAAGTCGACGACCGCAGACCAGATCGACTCGACGTCCTCGCGACCGAGCCCAACCGAAGCTGGATCGGCTTCGGGAGCGCCCCGCGCAGTCACCGCCTCAGCGTCGAAGGCGCGGACTCGCTTGGAGCTCAGCCCCCGTATTTGCCAGCGCTTCACGCCTACCTCCCCAACCATTAACCCCTAGAAAAAGGGGACTGTCCCCTTTTTCCTCGCTGACACAGTTGACATGATTTGTCTCATGTGCCAAATGGGGCGGGCGATTTGCTGATCAGCTGTAGCGCGGATAAGGAGCCCGACCATGCATTGTTTTTCTTTCTCCCATCTTGGAGCCCTCAGGTTTGCATTTCTCTTCTCGGCGCTGATGGCGCTATTCGTTGCGGGCTGCGGTGAGAGCAGCACTGCCCCCGCCGACGCTCGGTTTGAGCCGATCCACATCGCGGTGCCGATGGAACGCTCGACACCTGAA
>CALLDH010000056.1 GCA_937998345.1 uncultured bacterium
CCGGCAAGGCCCTTTGCTATCGCTACGACCTCGTGCTCAATGGCTTCGAGATCGCCGGCGGTTCAATCCGTCTGCATGACTCGGAAGTTCAGAAGAAGGTTTTCGAGGTCATCGGCCTCAGCGACGAGGAAGCCCGGGAGAAGTTCGGCTTCCTGCTCGACGCACTCACCTACGGCGCCCCGCCCCACGGCGGCATCGCCTTCGGCATGGACCGCGTGGCAATGCTGGCCGCCGAAACCGAATCGATCCGCGACGTCATCGCCTTCCCGAAGACCCAAAGGGCCAACGACCTCATGACGTCAGCCCCCTCCAGAGTCGACCCCGAGCAACTCCTAGACCTAAAAATCAAAACCCTCGAATAAAAAAGGGGACTGTCCCCTTTTTGAAAGGGTTAATTTGCTCTCCACCTAGCGTGCGAGCGAAACGATCCGCACGCTAGTGGCCTAGCTCGTCGCAGGCTTCTGGATCGCCATCGTAGCAGGCGGCTTCGAGCTCGGCTCGGGGGTCCTCGTCCTCGGCCTGAGTACTCTCGGGCGGCGGGTCGGCAGCTGGCGCCTGCTTGGGACACCCACAAACGAGGACCCAGAAGATGAATAACGAGAACTTGCGGTGCGTCTTCATTCCCTGACAATGTGAGGCATCATGAACGCAGTCGCCAAATTTGTATTCGCCGCCGTATTGGTTTTCGCCACCACGCTCCCAGCCCTCGGCCAGGGAGAGGGCGGAGACGACATCAAGAACTGCTACAGCGTTCACGGCGAGGCTCGCTACGGCGCGCTAGCGTACAAACACATCGTGATCGTCACCAATCGCTGCGATCTCTCGCTGCAATGCCAGGTCTGGACGGACGTGGACCCCTCTCCGAAGCAGTCGGTCTCCGTTGGGCCGAAGGGCACGAGCGAAGTGATCGTCCGCAACAACTCGCCATCGAGGGCGTTCAAAGCCTTTGGCGAGTGCAAGAAGTAACCCCGCGGTAGCGAGACGCAGCGCGCCCGTCAGTAGAACGGACTGTCTTCCTTCTTGGTGAAGAACCGTTCGAAGATCTCGTAGCCCTTCGCGAGCTGATCGAGCTCGGTGAATTCGTTCGGTTGATGCGCCTGGGCCGCCGTGCCGGGGCCCAAATTGACACCTGGCACACCAATCGCGTCGAAGCGCGCAACGTCGGTCCAAGCCTGCTTGTTTCGCACGCCGCTGACCCCGCAGGACATCAGGTGCTGTACGTAAGGATCGCGGGCATGCGGATGGCCCGCAGGTGAAAGATCCGTGGCCCGCACCTCGCAATCTTCCCCAGCGAGCTCCCGTACCTCGGCAAACGCCTGCTCTGGCGTGCGGCCGGGGGCGAAACGATAGTTGACGTTGACCTCGGCCTGGCCCGGCACGACGTTTCGCGGACCGCCACCGCTGACGACGGTCGGTGTCATGACCTCCCGGAAAACATAGCCATCGAGCTCGACATCATGCGGCTCTCGTTGCTCGAGCTTGCGGATCAACTTGGCCGCCTTGTAGAGTGCATTGTCGCCCTGCCACGGGCGAGCGCTGTGTGCTGTGCGGCCGAGAAACGTGAGCGTGGCATGCACCGAGCCCATGGCCCCGAGCTGCATTTCGTTGTCGCTTGGTTCGAGGCAGACTGCGAGGTCGAGATGGTGCAGGTCGGGGTATGCATCGAGGATTGGCCCAAGGCGATTTTCCTCGAACGGTCCTTCTTCGCGTTCGTAGAAAATCAGCGTCAGGTCGCAGGGGAGCGCTGCGAGATCGAGACGCTCGACCAGCTCGATCATGATGGCCAGACCGGACTTCATGTCGGCTGCACCCGCTCCGTAGAGCACGTTGCCGTCGACGCGCGGCGGCCCGTCATGCTGGGTGCGGACGGTATCGAGATGCCCGGCGAGGGCGATGCGGGGCGCGTTTGGCCGCTGTGCCGCACGGACGATCAGGCTGTCATGAAAGCGGGAAATCGAGTCGCCGCCCAGGCTGCGTGACAGTCGCGCCTCGACGTGATCGCAGAGCTCCGCTTCCTCTCCGATCGGGCTAGGAATCCGAGTGAGGGCGAGCAGCGTGTCGCGAAGCGCATCGGCGATTTCGGTCATCCCCCGGAGCCTAGCAGGCAGCCCGCACGGAAGCCTATCGCCAACTACGCAGGGACCCCGGTGTCGGGCGTAAGCCGTGCTTCTAGCTTTTCGACGACGCGATTGATCTGGTCCTGCTGAATCGCACTGGTCACGAAGTTGGTGACAAACGCGGTGAAGTAAGACGCTACGTCGAGGATGATCGTGATCACCGAGGTGTCCTGCACCGGCCCCAATCCATTGCGTTCTTCGAACTGCGCGATCTGCAGAGAGATCTGATAGTCGACCCAGATTCCGTAGATCGCGAAGGTGAGGATCACGAAGAAAAAGTCGAGCCAGAAGCCGTGACCGGTCGGCGTTCGGCCGTCGAGCGTCTGGAGGTCTTTGTAGATGCCGTGATACCAGAACGGGAGGTAGATCCCGAAGGTGATGATGCTGAGAACCAACACCAGGGCAGGCTCACGGCGTTCAATGATGGGAGCTGTCATGCGGTCTTCCGTTCCTGCTCGCGCGATGCCCGAGGTCGGCTAAGTTTCGTCCCATGAACGACCTTGCCACGCAAGCGGCCACGATCGGCGTGATCGGTGATGTTCATCTGTTCTGGGACGACGAAGACGTCGCGTTCTTCAATCGTGCCGCATACGATCTCCTTCTGTTCGTCGGTGACCTTTCCGGCTACACGCAGGTACGTGGGCAGCGTGTCGCACGTTCGCTTCGAAGGCTGCGCGTCCCGGCGATGTGCATCCCTGGCAACCACGACGGACTGCACGCGTTCCAACTGGGGGCGGAGATCGCGCCTCGAGCCCATCGCTTCCGCAACGCATTCTGCCGGGGCCAAGCCCGCCGCTGTCGACGTCTCGGTGAGGCGCTCGGCGACATCGATCTGGTCGCGTACAGCCGGCACCGGCTAGCGCCGGCCGGCGTTCCGCTGAACATCATCGCTGGCCGTCCGCATTCGATCGGCGGGCGGCGCCTGGCCTGCCTCCGCTACCTAGAAGAAGCCTACGGCATCGACTCCATGGAGTCGTCGATCGCCCGCCTGAAGTGGCTGGTCGATGCATGCGACGACGCGCCGCTCCTGTTCCTCGCCCACAACGGCCCCTCCGGACTCGGCGATCGCGCAGACTCGATTTGGGGCTGCGACTTTCGCCGAAAGGAAGAGGACTGGGGCGACCAGGATCTGGAAGAGGCGGTACGCTACGCCAGCAGCGCCGGCCGCAACGTCCTCGCGACCGTCGCGGGTCACATGCATCGAAAAACCAAGTCCGGAAAGAGCCGCCCAGCTCAGGTAGAAAAGGACGGTATCCTCTACGTCAACGCCGCCGAGGTCCCCCGACACCGCGAGGTGAACGGCGCAAAGAGGCGCCATCATGTGAAGCTTACCCTGACTGCGGAAGGCGCGACGGCAGAAGACCGCTGGGTCTGACACACGCAACCCAACGGCGACTGCCTCACCGGAGAACGGCGCCCGACGCACGTGCTCGCGAGCGAACCGGGGCCGTTCTCCGGTGAACTCAGTTGCGATTCGCCAAGGCTTCGTGTTCCGCCGTGGCCCCTCGCCCTATCGAACCTTGGTTTTCGCTCCCGCCATCTTGAGCACCCGCTTGAAGTGCTTTCTCTCCACTGGCTGAACCGACAAGCGCGAGCCCTTCTGCGTGACTAGCATTCCCTCGAGAGCCGGCTCGTCCTTCAAGGCCTGGAGGGAAACCGGCTCGGCGAATTTCTCCGCGAACGCGACCTCGACCAGGGACCAGCGCGGGTCGTCCTTCTTGGATTTGGGGTCGTGGTACTTGCTCTTCGTGTCGAACTGCGTGTCATCGGGATACGCCTCGCGGCTGATTCGGCAGACGCCGGCGGCCCCCGGAGGTTTGGCGTTCGAGTGGTAGAAGATCACCAGGTCACCTTCCGCCATTTCGCGCATGAAATTCCGAGCCTGGTAGTTCCGCACACCTTCCCAGGGTTCGATTCCGTCACGTTCGAGGTCTTCTATCGAGTAGACGTCGGGCTCAGTCTTCATGAGCCAGAACTTCATCGCACGCTTCGGCATTTGCCGACTATGGCACAGATGCGCGACCCCTCGACTGGTGCAGCTGGTTCATGGATTTTGACCATATCGCCGGCCTGGGTCGATCATGGCCGAGCTTTGCGCTCGACCCTCATGAAGGCTCTGTTGGCAGGGATTCCACCGCTCTTCGTCTACGTGAGCACGGCGTCTGGGTACGCCCACTGGTTTGATAGCGGTGAGTTCGTCGCTGCGGTTGCGGACTTCGGCATTTCTCATCCGCCCGGCCATCCGCTGGCCGCGATCGTTCTTGGTGCGGCAAATCTAGTGCCGATCGGAGCGCTTTCGTTTCGTGTCGCACTGATCTGCGCCCTCCTCGGCGCAGTGGCAGCCGTGGCGCTCTGCTTCGCTTTCGAAACTACGTTGAAGGTTGGCGGATTGATTCGGGAGCCGCTGCGGTTTCCCCTCGCCTTGGGTGCCACCTGGTGGGTGGTCGGAACGCAGGCCTGGTGGTTCCAGGCCGTGCGGCCCGAAGTCTACGCGCTTCAAGTGGCGCTCCTGTGCATCGCCATCGAGCGACTGCTCCGCGTATCGATGTCGGGGCCGGGCGGGGACGTTCGGCCCCTCTATCAATCCGCGTTGGCATTTGGTCTCGCGCTTGCGAATCATCACTACCTCGCCGCCCTCGCGGTCGTTCCGTCTCTATGGCTCTTGGTGGGGATCTGGCGAACCTGGGGCTGGCGGCCGTTCGCATGGTCGGCCGGGTTTTCGGGCGCGGGTCTGCTCACCTATCTCTACTTGCCCTTGCGCGCGCTTCGAGAACCGTTCCTGAACCTCGGGGACCCGTCGAGCCCGGGCCGTTTCCTGTGGGTCGTCACGGCAAAGGCGTTTCAGAAGAGCGTCTCGCCCGACGCAGGGGCGCCGTTCGGCGAGCGGTTCGCGGACGTCCTGATGACAACGGGCGAAGACCTCCACGTGGCGAGCCTGGTCGTCGCATTGCTCGGTGCGTACTTCATGCTGAGGGTGAAATCCTCCCGAAAATACGGCCTTTTCTGGCTGACGCTCTGGATGGTGTACGCCCTTGGTCGCGCTGCAATCGGCTTTGTTCGCGGCAATCCGGACGCGATCGCCTACTTCATGCTTTCGTACGCTTCACTGGCGGTCTTCGTAATCTTCGCGGCAGGCGTCCTGCTGTCCGCGCTCGCAGAGGCCGTACCGAACAGGCCAAAGCTCGCGCCCGCGCTCGCTACCGTTTTGGCCCTCGCCGCTTCGTTTCAGTTCATTCGTTCCTCGGAGGCCTCGACACTGGCCGACTTCGCAGATACCGACGTGTTCGACGACGGCTTACGTCGTGCGCTGCCCCCCCGCTCCATCGTGTTGGTTCACAACCCGCAAACAATTTTTCGTTACTGGGGTGGTGAGGCGGAAGAGCAGAATCGGCCGGACGTCACGATGATCCCACTTCCGTTGGTAACCTATCCAGGTTTGGTGGATCGCGTGGTGAGGAACGAACCGGAGCTGACCCCACTATTGCGAAGCTATATGCTCGACGGCGCCCTGAGCGTCCCGGAGCTTCAAAGCCTGGCGACATTGAGGCCCGTATACGTCGAGATGGACGTGCGGGTGACGCAAGATATGATGGAGCTCCTCGTCCCCGAACATCTATATCATCGCGTTCTGACGGCGGACACGACGGACACGGACGAGGCGCGGGCCATGCACACGCACGCAACGCTCTGGGGCGACCTCTACCAGCGCATCGGGCATCCGATCGACGAGCACACGAAGGCACAGTTGCTTTGGCGCCACTACGCCGATTCCCTGTATTTCGCAGGGGTTGGCGACACCAACGCCGCGCTGCGAACCGTTGCTGCAGGCCTGGCGTTGAACCCCTACGCCCAGGAGCTGCTCCTGATGCAAGAGGCGCTGAAAGCTGCCCCGCCGGGCGAACCCGTCGATGTCACGCCGTTCACGATCCACTGACGGCGCAGGCTAGCGTGCCTGGCGTTCGGCTCGGCGGGCCCGCCGATACACTTCGTAGAGGCTCTGTCGGACTTTGGCGGGGACGCTCTGTCGCAAGTCGATCTTCCAAGCCTCTTTCTGCTTGACGAGAACGACCGACTGGAGCTCGGGCGAAGCGGACGCGGCCCGCACCTTGGTGACGTCGCCCTCGGCCGTGATCTGCAGCTCATCTTTACCGGCCACGAGCTGTCCGAACACGAACCCGCCTAGCGCGTGATCGTGCTCCCCTTGCCAATCTGAAAAGCAACTTTGGAAGAGCTGCTTGTCGAGGAGCTCGAATCGCTCGCGGGCTTGCAAGCGCCGCCGTGCCTCGTCTTGAGAGATGTCCTGAACACCGTACGCGCGGAAGAGTGAGTCAATCGTCGCGCTCGGGGACTCGAAACCCGTAGGCACAGGTTCGCTCTTACAGGAC
>CALLDH010000057.1 GCA_937998345.1 uncultured bacterium
ATGGCTTCAACTCTCGCCCTGGCTTCTTTTGGGAGCCGCAGCGGCCGGACTTCTCCACGTCTTGCTTCCTCGCGACTTCGCCCGCCGGCAGTTTCGCGGGTTCGGCGGCGTGGCCAAGGCCGTCGTGCTGGGCGTGCCGCTACCTTTGTGTTCGTGCGGCGTCATTCCAGCGGGGCTCGGGCTCAAGAAAGACGGCGCGAGTGATGGCGCCGCTGTCGGCTTCCTGATCAGCACGCCGCAAACCGGCGTCGACTCGCTGCTCGTGAGCGCTTCGTTCCTCGGTTGGCCGTTCACCATTTTCAAGTGCCTGAGCGCGCTCGTGATGGGGCTGGCCGGTGGAGCTGCCACCGAAGCCTTACACACCGATGCGGATGGTCTCTCGCGCCTCGAAGAGGCTAGCGCCCCACAATCGACAGTTGGCTTTTTCGAGCATATGGTCGACGTCATCCGGCCCATTTGGAAGTGGATCATCTTCGGCGTTGTCGCATCGGCCGCCATCACGGTTTGGATTCCACCGGGCGTCATCGCCGGCTGGTCCAACATTCACCCGGCGTTGGCGGGCCTCGCCGCGCTCGCGATCGCGCTTCCGCTCTACGTGTGCGCCACCGCGTCGGTTCCCATTGCGGCAGCGCTGATCGCGCAAGGCATGCCCACCGGTGCCGCCCTCGTCTTCTTGATGGCCGGCCCCGCGACCAACATCGCAACGATCGGCGCGGTGAAGCGAGCCTTCGGCGGCCGCGTCCTGACCGTCTATCTTGCAACCGTCATCATCGGAAGTGTGGGCCTCGCGTACATCTACGACGCGTTCGTGCCTTTCGAAGCGCTCGGAAGCATGACTCACGAGCACGGCCACCCCTGGTGGGCCTGGGCGTCTGCGCTGGTGCTGGCGGGGCTTTTCGTCTACTTCGTCTTCGACGACCTTCGAAGCGCGTGGCTGCGTCGCGACGCGCCCGCAGCGTCTGCCGCGCTCACGCTCGAGGTGGAAGGACTCACGTGCAACAACTGCGTTCGCAAGCTCGAACGCGCGCTACGAGATGCCGAGGGAGTCACGTCCGCAACGGTCACCCTCGACCCCAGCCAAGCCACAGTACAAGGCTCCGCCCAGCCCGCCGACCTAGAAGCGGTAGTCCGCGCCACCGGCTACGCCGTGAAGTAGGCGATAGCTTGGGGGCGGTGGGGCGGGAAAGACTGCCGCCGAAGGCGCCCGACGAGGCACAGGAACCTCCTCCCTTTTTAGCTGCGGCCGGCTAGGAGGGCTTCGATCGACGGGGTGATCGGGATTCTTTGCTCGGCGAAGATCTCGCGTACCCAGTTTGAGGCGTCCGCGATGGAGCCGAATGGCTTGATCGGCACTGGGATTGGTTTCACCCAGGTCACGGCCATGAGCGCACCGCGAATGAGTGCGTTGCTGATCAACACCGCGATCCCAAAGTGATGTTCGCCCGCGAGGTCGCCCGTGACATCGAACCACTCCGTCAGTCGCTTTCGCTGGTTGGCGGTGATCGCCGTCGTCAGACCCCTCGAATCGAGAATCGTCGCAAATGGGATGCGGCGCTCAACCGTCGCCGTGTACCGTTCGATGAAGTACTCGAAGCCCTCGTCGCTGAGTGGCTTGGAAGGAAAGCGGACATAGAGGAGCGGCCAGGCGTTGTCATCGAAAATCAGGCCGAACTCGTGGACGCCCGGACTGGTTCCCGTGGTCACGGCCCGCTCGCCTCGGCCTTGGCTGGCGGCAATGTCAGCCGGAAACGCGTCTCTTTTTCATCCGCTGCACTCACCTCGAGCTCGCCACCGAGCTCTTCGGCAATGCGCTTGGAGATTGCCAGGCCCACGCCTGCGCCCTGGAGCCGTCCGCCGACGCCAAAGGGCTTGAACACGGCCTCCATCTGGTCGGCTGCGATCGCTGGGCCATTGTCAGACACGTCGAGCACTGCCCGGTCGCCGAGCATCGCGGTCGTGACCCGCACGATGCCTTGGCCGCCCTCCCGGCTCGCGGCCCGCTGAATTGCGTTCGCCAATAAGTTCAGCGCGATCTGCACGATGTTCGTGCGTGTCGCCATGACCTTCGGCTCGACGCCAGTCGTTACCTCGATCAACGCGCGCCCACGAAGCCCGCTGCTCTCCGCCTTGCGAAGCGCCACCCGAACCGCATCCGCCAAATCGACGATTTCGGCTTCTACTTCCTCTGGCGCCTTGGCCATCTCTTCGGTGAGCTCGAGAATCCGCTTCACCCCATCACGCGCGTCGATGATCGCGTTCTCAACCTGCGCCAGAGTTCCTCGCGCCCGTGTCACGTTCGGAGTCGATTCCTCGAGCGCCCCCGTTGCCGCCGCAACCGATGTCTCGATGACCGTCAGGTTGTTACGAATCCAGCCCACCGGATTCCGAAGCTCGTCTGCAAGGCCGCTTGCGACCACGCTCAACGAGTACGCGCGTTCCGTCTCGAGTAGACGTTGCTCGAGCTGCTTGACGCGAGTGTTCAGATTGTAGAGGTCGATCGCATCACGAAGCTCCGCGCGCAGTACTTCAGGCTCCCACGGCTTACGCATGTAGCGCCGCACATGTCCGCGGTTGATCGCGTCTTCGGCAGCCTGCAAGTCGGAGTAGGCCGTGATCAACAGGCGGATCGTCTCGGGATATTCGGTCTCCACTTTTTCGAGGAGCTCGATCCCGGTCATCCCCGGCATCCGCTGGTCGGTCAGCACGACCCCAACCTCGTGCTCCCGCATCAACTCGAGCCCCGCCGCCCCGTTCGAAGCGGTCAGCACGGGAAAATCATCCCCGCAGACCGCCTCAAAGACGACGAGGTTCGGCTCCTCGTCATCGACGAATAGTACGTGCGCTGTCATGCCGCTTGCTCCATCGCGGGAATCTCCATCACGAAGCGAGCCCCCCCACCGGGCCTAGGCTCATATCTTAGCTCACCGCCACAGTCCTGCGCGATTCTTCGGCTCAGATGAAGCCCCAGCCCTGTCCCTTCGCCTTCCACTCTGGTTGTAAAGAAGGGGTCGAAGATTCGGTGCACCGCGTCTGCCGGTACGCCGGGCCCATCATCTGCAACGGCGACCGAAACCTGCTTATCCACCTGCCGAAGCTCGATCCAAATGTTGTCCGCGCCCGATCGAATCGAGTTGTCTACTAAGTTGAGCAGCACCTGATTGAACGCCCGTGCAGGTGCGAAAACTTCTTCTGTGACCTCGTAGTCCTCGTGCACGGTCACGCCCTTCATCTTGTGCTCGAGCAGGTTGAGCGTCGATTCGACGGCGGTGCGGGCGCTGCAAGGCGCGAGGTCTGTTCCGTCCGCCGGCCGCGCGTGTGCGTCGAGCGCCGAAATCACTCCGTCAATACGCTTGAGGGCGTCGATGACCACGGTCATCAGCTTCTCGTTCGACACACGAGATGAACCGCCCTTCTCCAAGACCCGCGCCGCGTTCACGGCGGCGTTCAGCGGGTTCTTCACCTCGTGGGCGAGACCCGCGGCGAGCGTGCCGGCCGACGCAAGGCGCGCCTGGTCTGCTAGCTGCAAGCTCAGACCGCGCATCTTCAGGTGCGCCCGAATGCGCGCTTGCAGAACTTTGGTATGGAAAGGTTTGGACACGAAGTCGTCTGCGCCCGCGTCGTAGCCTTCGAGAGCCGCTTCGCTTTCGCCACGCGCTGTGAGCAGAATCACCGGGATCTGGCGCAAGGAAGGGTCTTCCTTGATCGCGCGTGTGAGATCGAGCCCGCTCGTGCCCGGCATCATCACGTCGGTGAGCACGAGGTCCGGACGGTTCTTATTCATCAGCTCGAGCGCTTCCGCGCCATCACCCGCGGCGTCCACCTCGTACGAATCCTTCAAAACACCGACGATGAACCCACGAAGATCGACCTCGTCTTCGGCGACCAACACGCGTGGACGCCGACCGCGGTCGAGGAGAATGCGCTCGGGCGGCCGCTCGCTCTTCCGCATCTCCACGGTAACCTCTTCCATCTGGCGCGTATGGACGGCTGTCGTGCGGTCCTCCACACGCCGGCCGGGATGATGCTCCAAGTGGAGCTGCCGCCGCTCCATGATCTCGGTGTGAAAGTGCTCCTTGCCGCTCTTCAAGAAGAACGTGAACGTGGACCCTTCACCGAGTTGGCTATCCACGGTGAGAGAGCCACCATGAAGCTGCGCGAGCTCACGAGCCAGCGCGAGTCCGATCCCCACTCCGCCTTGCTGGCGGCGCTCGGAGGTCTCGGTTTGATGGAAGCGCTCGAAGATCCGCTGCTGCTCATCGCGTGCAATCCCGGGACCGGTATCGGTCACTTCGATAGACGTTCCGGCCGGGTTGTGGAATACGCTGACTTGAATCCGACCCCCAGCGGGTGTGAATTTCATCGCGTTCCCAACGAGATTCGTGAGGATGATCTCGATGCGGTGCGGATCGCCGTATCGTTCGGCGGGCGTGCAATTGGCGTCGAACACCAGATCGATGTCCTTCGCCCGCGCGGCCGGCATCGCATTTTCTGCGACGCGACGGGCCAAGTCGCAGGGATCGAACTGCATGATCCTCAGGCGCAATCCGCCCGACTCCAGCCGAGCCAGGTCCAGCAAGTCGTCGATCATCCGCAACAACCGCGTTGCGTTCCGCCGAACGACCTTCAGCGCATCCCGCTCCGCGCTCGGTTCCAGCTTTTCGAGCAGCGCATCCACAGGAGACAAGATCAACGTGAGCGGCGTCCGCAACTCATGACTGACATTCGCAAAGAACTCGGACTTGACCCGATCCAGTTC
>CALLDH010000058.1 GCA_937998345.1 uncultured bacterium
CTTCGTCTACAACTCGCTGGGCGTGCCAATCGCTGCGGGGGTCCTCTATCCCGCCTTTGGTCTACTTCTCAGTCCCATGATCGCGGCGGCAGCAATGAGCTTCAGCTCCGTGTCAGTGATTGTGAACTCTCTCCGATTGCGCCACGTGGAGATCTAAGCGCAGCTGCGAATTCCTCTCCTTCTGGTCGGCTGGAGCGCCTCATCGAGGTGGCGACCGAAACGTTCATCGCTGAGGGGTACCGGGGAACGCAGATGGCGGATGTGGCGGAGGCCCACGAGCCGTTGCCCGAAACCACCGAGCTGCCGATCAAGACCCCAGTGCCCGGGGACACCGTCAAGAGGCTATAGGATCGGATTGCCGCGGAGGCTGCTGACCTGCGTTTGGTTCAGGTCGCAGCTGCCGAACCAGCGCGCGATGTGACTTCGGAGTTCCGTGAAGTGCTCGTCGACCAGTTGCTTCCGGGCGGGCTTACCATCGTCGACCCCGGTGTGGATCACTATTTCGATCACCCCGATCGAGAGCTTCGCTCGCTCGCACTCTTGGAGGTGCTGTTGAAGCGGCTCGGAGCGGCGACCGACTTCCCAGATCGAACGTTCCCCCTAGCCGTGGACGCGGCTCATGCCTCGTTGCGTCCAGAGTGAGGTGATCGCACTGCCCGCAAAGATGGACAGGATCGCTAGCATGCTGCCGGGCGCCAGGAGTGGAACTCCGGTCAGGCCGTGACCAACGGTACAGCCCGCGGCTAGCGATGCTCCAACGCCGAGACCGAGGCCTCCGGCGAAATGCTTGCTCGCGCTCGCAGCAGAAACCTTCGAGGCCGTGACAGGCCCACTCTGTCGAGCAGCAACGAACGCGCCGACAGGGATGCCCAACACGAACAGTACGTCCCAACTCATCAAGCGCCTGACGGGATCGGTGAGTAGGCTGACCGTCCCTGGCACGACAGCCATCCCGAAGTCCCGTGCGGCGAGACTGGACAGGGGCCATGCGACGATCCCAACGAGCCCCATGGCGATGCCGGTGCGGCGCCACGACCAAGAGCCGGCCTGACCGGGGGCGGCTCGCCACAACAGAGCGACGAGCAGGACTCCCACCGCTGGCGCCCACGCCCACATCATTTCGAGGGGAGCATTGTTCACTGAAGGCCCCGCGGATTGCACGCTGGTCCGCAAACCAACGAGCGGACCGAGCTCGAGCGCAGCCGCCCCGATCGCCATCCCCAGCACCGCGGTTAGGGCGCCCAGGCTTCCGGACCCCACCTTGTACCAAACACCTGCCGCGCAGCCGCCCGCCCATCGCATGGATGCGCCGAAGAGCAGTCCGCCCAGTACGGCGCCGACTGGGAACATCGCTGGATAGGTTGGAGACGAGAGCCCCAGTGCGAAAACCAACGGGACGCCGAGCATCTGCAGTGCAATCGCAAGGGCGTACGCTTTGACCTTGGTCGTGTTCCGCTCCGTCACCGCGGAGCGAAACCCGGAGTTCATGCAAAACGCCCCGCGCTGAGCGATGTATCCATAACCACTGCCGACGAGCAGGCCCGTCAGCGCCACAAAGTACGTCATTGGTCCCTTCCGAGGCCGTTCCATGAGGGTTTACATGGACGGCTTACGCCATGATGGATCCGCCTACCAGTGAATCCCGTGCATGATGTGCGCGAACGCCACTGCCTCGGGTCCCGGCGGCCTCTGTTCCCCTTCCTTCCCCTTCTTCGGTGAGTCGGGGAACAGGCGGAACCCGGTGTTGAGCACCCGGTCGATGAGCTTGGGCGCAATCGCATAGCTCACCTCGCCGAAGAGGCCGAGGCGGGTTGCGACCCGCTTCTTGCGGTTGACGATCCCGTCGACGATCATGTCGACGGCTTCGTCGGGCGACCGAGTCGGAACTGCTTCGTACATCTTCGTTGGGGCGATCATGGGCGTGCGCACCAGTGGCATGTAAATCGTAGTGATGCACACGCCATCCGCGACGACCTCGCTGGCGATCGATCGGCTGAACGCGTCGAGCGCCGCTTTGCTGGCCACGTACGCACTGAACCTCGGCGCGTTGGTCTGGACGCCGATGCTGGAGATGTTGACGATCTGGCCATCCTTGCGCTCCCGCATGGTGGGCAGGAGCCCCAGGATCAATTTGAGTGATCCGAAGTAGTTGAGGGACATCGTGCGTTCGAAGTCGTGATAGCGGTCGTACGAATGTGAAACGCCTCGGCGTATCGAGCGTCCGGCGTTGTTGACGAGCAGGTCGACGTGTCCGTGCTGCTCGAGCACTTCGCGCACGAGGCGGTCCGCATCCTCCGGGCTCGATAGGTCGCAGGTGTGGATGAGAGATTCGCCTCCGCGAAAGTCAATCGTTTGCTGGACCGCTGCGAGCTTCTCTCGCGACCGCGCTACTAGAAGCACCTTCGCGCCCGCCTCCGCCAGTCGAATGGCCAAGGCTTCACCGATTCCACTCGACGCACCAGTCACCATGGCGACCTTGCCCGCGATTCGTCCGTGCAGTGTGCGATCCTGGAACAAGTCCGGGTCCATGTGGCGCTCCCAGTAGTCCCAGATCTTCCAGGCGTATTCCTCGAACGGAGGGCACTGGATGTCGGTCCTCGCGAGAGCGGCCTGGGTCTCACGGGTGTCGAACGAGGAACGCCAGTTCACGTACGGCAGAACTGCTTCCGGGATGCCGATGTCTGCCAGCACCTCTCGACGTGCAGTCTTCACGGCCGGCATCGCGCCTAGGAGGGCAGCGAGACCAGGGGGCACCAGCTTGAGGACCCGCGGATCGATTCGCATGTCGAAGCGCGGCGCGTGCGCCGCTTCGCACAGGAGGTTGAGCGCGTCTCCGAAGCTCTTCGGCTTTGGATCCGTGAGGTGGAACGTATTGCTGGTCGGAGCTTCGACGTGCGCGATCGCGTCCATGGCTCGGGCGACGTAGTCCACCGGCACGACGTGAAGCTCCGAACCTTCGAAGCCGACCAGGGGAACCCAACTGGGAAGCATCCGGCGCATCCGTTGGATCAATTTGAACGCAAAGTAGATGCCGTCGATCTTGTCGGCCTCACCGTCGACCGAGGAGCCAACGACGGCACCGGGACGGTAGATGCGATAAGAAGTCTGGCATTCGTCGCGAACTAGTTTCTCGGCCAGGAACTTGGTCCGGAAGTAGGCGCTCTTGTGCTTCTGCCCCTCGTCGAACATGTCCTCGCGAAAGAAGCCTTTGTAGTCACCGGCAACCGCGGTTGAGCTCGCGTAGTGCAGCGTTGCGTCGAGCGCTTCGGTGAGCCTGCAGGCGTTGCGCGTGCCTTCGACATTGGCTTTCTGGCTCTCCTCCATGCCCGCCGTCATGTCGTAGAGCGCGGCGAGGTGGAACACGTGGTCCACGTTGTCGCGGAGCTCCTTGATCGTGTCCGCCGAGAGCCCGCAGTGCGGGGATCCGACGTCGCCTTCCACGATGACGATCTGCGATTTCGCCCCTGGCCATCGCTCGTCGATCAGGTCCCGAAAGCCGGCTACCGAGCACGGTCGAACCAGGCAGTGGATCGGTTGCCCGCGACGCACGAGCGAGTCGAGCAGATGCTTACCGATGAAGCCACTGGCTCCGGTGACGAGATACATGGGGCCTCCTGGGGTTGGGACCGCCGACGATATCCGCGATGGGCCCTCCGCTGCAATACCCTCTGAACGAGCGCCGAGATCATACTTTCTACCAGGAAACCCAACAAAAGCATCGCATTGCGACGCCGATGGGGGTACGCCAGCAGTCCATGAACGCCGGGCTCAAACAGTATCTCGATCGTGCGCTGTTGTGTATCGATGGCGTTCCCGAAGAGCGGAAGCGCATTCTCGAAGAGGTTGCGGAGTCTATTTCGGCGAAGCGTAGGAGCGGGGAGACGGCGGAGCTCACGTTCATCTGCACCCACAACTCGAGGCGGAGCCAGATGGGGCAGCTCTGGGCGGCGGCTGCCGCGGCGCACTTTGGCATCGACGGGATCCATACGTACTCGGGCGGCACCGAAGCGACCGTGTTCAATCCAAGGGCCGTGACCGCCATGGAGAAGGCTGGCTTCACCATCGAGAAGCCTGGGGGCGAGAACCCGCGCTACCTGGTGAGCTTCGATGAACGCGGACCCGCGATGGAGTGCTTCTCGAAGACATACGACGATCCTGTGAACCCCAACGAGGGCTTCGTGGCGATCATGACCTGCGCCGATGCAGATGAGGCCTGTCCGGTCGTCTCTGGTGCTGCCCTCCGCGCACCGATTCGGTATGACGACCCCAAAGTTGCCGACGGGACGCCCCAAGAGGCCGCAGTCTACGAGGAGCGCTGCCTGCAGATCGCAACTGAGATGCTGTACCTGTTCTCTCGGGTCGCTTAGCGGACTATGACGGGGCTGGGTTCGGGCGGTGCGCCCAGGACGCCTCGGTTCGACTTGGGCTGCCGCCCGTCAGCCTCGCGGATGCCGAATTCTTCGGCGAGCTCGGCCACGATGAGGACGTGACCCGTGCGTTCCATTCGCTTTGAGTCCCGGTGCAGTGCCTCGACGACACGGCCGATGAGATCGGGGCTCTCGGCGTTGGCGAGGAACTTTCCGTACGGCCCCTTCATGGCGTCTGGGTGCTGGAACAGGGGCTCGTTACGCTCCGTTCGAACGAAGCCGAGCCAGAGGCTCATCGCCGCGACGTCGTGCGCACGAAGGTCTACGGCCATGTCCATCGCCATCTTGTCGACGCCGGCTTTCCCTGCGCCGTACGCCGGGCCGTGCATGTAGCATCGAGCCCCGTAGCTGGAGGTGAACACCACGAGACCCCCGCCCGTGCGCACCAGTAATGGAGCCGCGAAATAGCTCGCGACGTAGTGTGAGCGCTGCCCGACGTCGAGAATACGCAGCAGGTCGAGGGACTTCTCCCAAAAAGGGCCCGGCTTGGCGAGCTCTCTCGGCACGGCGGTGGCGTTGTTGACCAGGATGTCGAGACGTTGCTGCTCGTCGCCTACACGCTCGAACAACTGACGCACCTGCTCATCATCGGAGTGGTCACACGAGACGGCGATCCCCTTGCCGCCTGCTCGGGTCACGGCCTCCGCGGTTCCTTGCACCGTTCCACCGAGAGGATGGTCTTTGCCCCCTTCGCTGCTTCGGCCAGTGACGTAAACGGTCGCGCCCGCCGCACCGAGGGCGATTGCAATTCCTTTTCCGACGCCACGGCTTGCACCGGTCACGACGGCAACTCTCTTCGGGTCGTCGCTCATAGCGTTAGGCTTGTAGCACGGGTGGCTGGGCGAAGTACCTGCCACGGATCCACAGCGCCACGTTCACGAGTCCGATCAAGACCGGCACTTCGACGAGGGGCCCGATGACCGCTGCAAACGCGGCGCCGTGATGGATTCCAAACGTTGCGACCGCCACGGCAATTGCCAGCTCGAAGTTGTTCGACGCCGAGGTGAACGAAAGCGTCGTAGCTTCTTCGTAATTGGCCCCGGCGAGCTTCGAGAGCCAGAACGAAACGAAGAACATGACCACGAAATAAATCAAGAGCGGCACAGCGACCCGAACGACGTCGAACGGGAGCTGGACGATCATGTCGCCCTTGAGTGAGAACATCACGACGATGGTGAACAAGAGGGCGATCAGCGTGATCGGACCGATGCGTGGGGCGAAGGATTTGTCGTACCAGTCACGCCCCTTCGATTTGATCAAGGTCGTGCGGGTCAGGAAGCCAGCGGCGAATGGGATGCCTAGGTAAATCGCCACGCTCTTGGCGATTTCGCCAATGGTGATGTCGACCACGGCGCCCTGGAGGCCGAGTGTCGCTGGCAACCAGGTGATGAAGAACCACGCATACACCGAGAAGAAGAGAATCTGGAAGATCGAATTGAAGGCCACGAGGCCGGCCGCGTACTCGCGGTCGCCACGCGCGAGGTCATTCCAGACGATGACCATTGCAATGCAACGCGCCAGCCCGATCAGGATCAGCCCAACCATGTACTCGGGCTTGTCTGGCAAGAACGTCACGGCGAGCACGAACATGAGCACCGGCCCGATGACCCAGTTTTGGATGAGCGAGAGGCCAAGTACCTTCTTGTTCTGGAAAACCCGGCCCATCTCCTCGTAGCGAACCTTCGCGAGCGGCGGGTACATCATCAGAATGAGGCCGATCGCGATTGGAATCGACGTGGTGCCAATGCTCATGGCGTCGAGCGCACCGGCAAAGCCCGGCACTAGGTAACCGAGTGCGATGCCGACCCCCATCGCCACGAAGATCCAAAGCGTGAGGTAGCGGTCCAAAAAGGAGAGGCGGCGCGTGTTCGTGGTCATCGAGTGCGGCTTTCCATGGCGGAGGACCGGAGCCTTCCATATACTCCGCGGCAATGGAAGGCGAGCTGCATCAGTCCCGCCCGGGCGACTATCTCATCCAAGGGCGCACCGTCACCATGCCCTGCATCGTTCGAGATGCGTGCTCCGCCACCGCGACCTGGCTGGTCAGCTCGCGAGCGGCTCAAACTCTGCTTCCCGGGCCAGAGCTCGAGATCGCCGAGGTCCTTCCCGGTCGTGGGCTGCTCAGCATCGCGTGCATCGACTATCGCGACAACGACCTCGGGGACTACAACGAAGTCTCGATCGCGTTCTTCGTCCGCAGGCGCGGCGACCGCAAAGGCATCCCTTACCTCGGAGCGGCTGCTGACATGATGCGGGGGCTTCTTCCCACCCACATCATTCACCTTCCGGTGAACCAGTCGTTCACATGCGAAGCAGGGCGGACGATTTGGGGTTTCCCGAAGACTGTCGACGAGATCGACTTCGACACCAGTGGGGACCGTGCCCGGTGCATCTGGAACAAGGATGGTCAGAACATCCTGAAGATTAGCTTGCCCACCGGCGGAAACCGCGAGTTCCCCGAGCAGACGCTCTGCACGTACAGCTACATCGACGGCGTCCTCCACCGGAATCCGTTTGTGTCGAGCGCCGAGAACCTGGGTATCCGCATGCGTGGCGCCGAGGTCGAGCTTGGCGCGCATCCCATTGCAGACGAGCTGCGATCGCTCGGCCTGCCCAAGCCGGCACTGATGAGCATGTGGATGGGCAAGATGAAGGGCCGATTCGACGCAGCCGAAAGGTGCTAGGCGGCCTTCTTACCCAGCCAGCTGTATACGGCGGGTAG
>CALLDH010000059.1 GCA_937998345.1 uncultured bacterium
ATCGAAAACGCCGTGCGTGGCGACCACGATGGCTGCTTCGTCTGGGCGCAGGAGCTCGACCTCCTCGAGGGCAGTGATGACCGTGGCCCCTTCGAGCGGAGGGCGTTCCGTCGTATCGACGATGCTGACCTGGTAGCCGACGGCGATGCCGAGCTCGACGAGCGCTTGCGCGACGGGTGAGTTTCCAAAGACCACGAGCTCGCGCTTGGCTCGGTGCGGCTCGACGTAGATTTCGAGCTCGCCGCCGCTGTAGCAGGTCATTGGTACCACCACGAGCCCCTCCCGGTCGTTGCCTAGGTTTGGCTCCGGTGTGATCTGCACGACGCGGCAGGCACCGTCGGCCAGCGCCAGCTTGGCTTCCTTCTTGATGGTCGGCTCTGCGCAGCTGCCACCAATCCACCCGTGCACGACACCTTCCCCGGTGACCACGGCTCGGTCGCCAGGCTTCGCGGAGGTGGGCGCGACCGCGCGGATCACGGTCGCTATGACATAGCTCTCGCCCCTGGCTTCGAGCTCCTGCGCGGTGCGGTACCAGCTGTCCATCTACTCAATATAAGGGTGATTGGTCAGTCTGTAACCCCGGCATCCCGCAGCGCTTTCCACACTTTCGGGGGGGTGATCGGGATGTCGATGTTCCGGACGCCCAAATGCCATAGGGCGTCGACCACCGCGTTGGCGATGGCCGGTGGAGCGCCGACGGTCGGCGATTCCCCGACGCCCTTGGCACCGATGGGGTGATGAGGGGACGGTGTGATGGTCTTGCCGAGCTCCCACTTGGGAGACTCGACCGCGGTCGGCAGGAGATAGTCGGCCAGCGTACCGGTGAGGTTCTGTCCGTGCTCGTCGTAGACGATCTCTTCGTACAGGGAGGGCGCCAGCCCCATCGTGAGGCCACCGTGAATCTGACCTTCGACGATCAGTGGGTTGATGATGTGCCCGCAGTCGTCGATTGCAACGAACCGTCGCACTTTGACCTCGCCCGTGCCCTTGTCGATGTCCACGACACAGATGTAACTGCCAAACGGGAACGTGAGGTTGGGAGGGTCGTAGTAATCGACCGCTTCGAGGCCCGCCTCCATCCCCTGCGGATGGTTGGTGTACGCCGCAAATGCGATCTCTTGAATTGTCTTCGCCTGGTCGGGTGAACCCTTCACTTGAAAACGATCGACGTTCCATTCGAGGTCGTCATCGCCGACCTCGAGCAAGTGGGCGGCAATCTTCTTCGCTTTCGCCTTAATCTTACGTGCAGCCATTGCGGCGGCAGCGCCGGCGGTGGGGGTGGAGCGGCTCGCATAAGTCCCAAGGCCGTAGGGCGCGGTGTCGGTGTCACCCTCCTCCACTTCGATGTCGTCGGCGGGAAGCCCGAGCTCTTCCGCGACGATTTGCGCGTATGTGGTCTCGTGGCCCTGCCCTTGCGATTTGGTGCCGAAGCGCGCCATCGCCTTGCCTGTCGGATGAATCCGAATCTCGGCGGAGTCGAACATCTTGATGCCCAAGATGTCGTAGTCCTTCGACGGGCCCGCTCCGACGACCTCGGTGAAGCTCGAGATGCCGATGCCCATTAACTCGCCCTTCGCACGCTTCTCGGCTTGCTCTTTGCGAAGCGCGCGATAGTCGAGCATGCCCATCGCCTTGTTCAGCGCCGCTTCATAGTTTCCGCTGTCGTACTCCCAGCCAGTTGGCGACGTGTATGGGAACTGATCTGGGCGAATGAAGTTCCTGAGCCTGTAGTCGGCAGGATCTTCGCCTAGCTCGTGCGCCATGATGTCGGCCATTCGCTCGACCATGTGTACTGCCTCCGTCACACGGAACGAGCAGCGGTAAGCGACGCCGCCCGGCGGCTTCGTCGTGTAGACGCCATCGACCTCGACGTGCGCCGCCTTCAGGTCGTAGGAGCCCGTGCAGATGCTGTAGAGACCCGCCGGGAACTTCGAAGGGTTGGCCGCCGCATCGGCCGCGCCGCAGTCCGACAGCGTCTTCACGCGTAGGCCCGTGATTTTGCCGTCCTTGTCGGCCGCCATTTCCGCTTCGATGTGGTAGTCGCGCGCGAAGCTGTCGGCCTGCAGGTTCTCGCTGCGGTCCTCGATCCACTTCACCGGCTTTCCAGTCACCAAGCTGGCCACGGCGCAAATCACGTAGCCCGGATACACCGGCACCTTGCCGCCGAACCCTCCACCAATGTCGGGCGAGATGATCTGAATCTTGTGCTCGGGGAGCCCACTCACGAGCGCGAACACCGTCCGGTGCGCGTGCGGCGCTTGGGACGTCATGTAGATCTGCATGTGCTCGCGAACCTTGTCGTAGTTCGCGACCATGCCGCAGGTCTCGATCGACGCCACGTGGATGCGTGGAATGTAGAACTTCTCCTTGACGACCGTGCCAGCGTCGTTGAACACGGCATCGGTGGCCGCCTTGTCGCCCGCTTCCCAGTGCCAGATGTGGTTGGTCTTTTGTTCTTTGTCGTCTCGAACGATGACCTCGTCCTTCATCGCCTCGAAGGGGTCGACGACTGGGTCGAGCGGCTCGTAATCGACGAAAACCTGCTCAATCGCGTCGGCCGCAATGTAGCGACTGGTGGCGACGACCGCGCAGACTTCCTGTGCGTAGTAGACGACCTTGTCGATCGGCAAGACCATCTGCGTGTCCGACATCAAGGTGGGCATCCAGTGGAGATCGCCGGCCGCCTTGAGGTCTTCACCGGTGATGACCGCGAGGACCCCGTCCATTTCGAGTGCCGCGCTGGCGTCGATTTTGTTGATCTTGGCGTGCGCGTAGGGACTCCGGACGATGTCCATGTAGAGCATGCCGGGCAGCTTCACGTCATCGACGTAGTTGCCCTTACCCTGCAGGAAGCGCGGGTCTTCTTTGCGCTTCTTGCGGTGGCCCATGCCGCCGATGCTCTCGGGGGTCTTGATCTGAACTTCGTCTGTGGTCGGCACCTGGGCGGACACGCCGTCGGCGAGCTCGCTATGATGTTCCGTGCGATCGTCGAGTTGAGCCATCACTCACCTCCCGCGTCGGCTTGAATTTTCTCGGCTGCGTACTGAATCGCTTCGACAATTTTGTTGTAGCCGGTGCATCGGCAAAGGTTTCCCGAGATTCCCCGGCGAATCTCGTCCTCGGTGGGATTCGGGTTATTCGCCAAGAAGTTCTTGGCAGTCATGATCATCCCTGGGGTGCAATACCCACACTGAAGACCATGCTTTTCCCAGAACCCCTCCTGGAGCGGATGAAGTGCACCGCCGACTGCCACGCTCTCGATGGTCTCGACCTCGGCACCGTCGGCTTGAACCGCAAACATCGTGCAGCTCTTCACCGGCTTCCCGCAGACCAGGACCGTGCAGGCCCCGCAGCTCGTCGTGTCACAGCCGATGTGCGTTCCCGTGAGCGACAAGTCCTCGCGGATGAAGTGCACGAGCAGTGTGCGGGCCTCCACCGAGCGGGTCACGCTCTCACCGTTGATGGTCAGAGTTACTTCGTGCTCACTCATCACTTGCCTCCCTTCGCTCGCGCAACAGCCTGCTGAATCGAGCGCTTCACCATCACCCTGGTGATGTCCCGCTTGTAATCGACCCCACCACGAAGGTCGGGCGATGGATCACACTCGGCCGCCGCCGCCGTGCCCGCGGCTTCGATCACGGCATCGCTGATCGACTTGCCAACCAGCTCGGCCTCAGCCCCCTTCGCCCTCATCGGCACAGCGCTCACGTTGGTCAGACCGATTCGAGCCGCCGCAACCGTTCCTCCATCGAGCCGCAGCTGCACCGCAGCCGCCGAAATAGCGTAGTCGCCAACCTTTCGCTCGAACTTCGTGTACGCACCGCCGCTATTGGCGGCCGGTTTCGGAATCCGAATCTCTGTGAGGATCTCGTCCTCGCCCATCGCATTCTCGAACAGGCCGGTGAAGAAGTCATCGATGGGAATCGTTCGCTCTCCTTTTGGACCCTTCGCGACCACGGTGGCGTCGTACGCCAGCATCGTGCCCGGGTGATCGTTGGCTGGATCGGCGTGCGCGATGTTGCCACCGACCGTGGCCATGTTCCGCACCAGCGGATCGGCAATGACGACGGCGGTATCATGGAGCAGCGGATAGGAGCTCCGGACGACGGCAGCGTCTTCGAGTGAGTGCTCCAGTGTCATCGCACCGATGGCGAGGTGATCGCCTCTCTCTTCGATGTAACGAAGATCGTCCAGCCGATTGATGTCGATCAAGATCGACGGCATGGCCAGCCGGAACCGCATCGCGGGGATGAGGCTCTGACCGCCGGCGAGAATCTTTGCGTCACCCGCGTGTTGTTGGAGCAGCGAAAGCGCCTCGTCCAACGAACGTGGTGAGTGGTAGTCAAACGCTCCTGGTATCACAGGCCTTCTCCCTTGATGGCGTGGTCGGTCAACGAATCAGAAGGTATATCAGCGCGCCAATCGCGACTAGGGCCAATACGATAAGCGCGGTGCGCACCGGAGGTGGAATCAAGTCCTTGGCTACTTCCTTCGCCACCCTGGTCGCGAATTCGGCCTGGCTTGCCTGGATGATCTCTGCCTCTTCGCCTTCAGCCACGTCGGCACGCGCCTTGACGTTGGCGTTCAGCCCTTCGAGGCTCTCCTTAATGATGGCTTTGGCGGAGGAATCGATCAGGCGCTGCCCGACACTCGCGATGCGACCACCAACTTGGGCGTCTGCATCGTATTCCATCGTGGTTTCCTCGCCCACGGGGGTGAGTTTGACCGCCGCCTCGGCCTTGACGAATCCAGGTTGGCCGCGCCCATCGACCGTCATCGTGTAGCCCTTCTCGTCCTCGACGTCCGAGAGGATGACCTTGCCCTGGAACTTCCCCTGAACCGGCCCGACTTTGATATTGAGCTCGCCGACGTAAGCCCCGTCCACGAGCTCTAGCTTTTCGCAACCCGGCATGACTGCCGCGAGCACGACAGGATCCAGCAACGCCTTCCAGACCTCGGCAACCGGCGCCTCGAATTTATAGTCTCCTGCTAATTTCACTCGGACCTCCCTTTCGCTTGGGTAACCGGGCCAGATGATCTCTGAGCTGCCGGAGTGACTCGAAGTTGTGGATGGGCAAGAAGTCGTCGACATGCGGCAGGACGGCAGCCATGCCCCGTACTCGCGGCTCGTAACGGCGTTGTCCTAGACGCGGGTTGAGCCAAATCAGCCGGTAGCAGCTGCGTCGAAGGGCCTCCACCTCTCGCCCCAATTGTTCGGCATCTCCCGTCTCGCAACCATCGGAGATGACGATCACCACCGCACCGCGCCGAAGCACTTTGGAACCCCATTGTTTGCGAAACGTGTGCAAGCTCTCTGCAATGCGAGTGCCTCCGGCGAAGTCGAACACCTCCCGCGACACGGCATCGAGTGCGACATCGACGTGTCGAAGCCGAAAGGCATCCGTGACGCAGGTGAGTCGAGTGCCGAAAACAAAGGCCTCCGTCCGGTCGAGCTGCTGACTCAACCCGTGAAAGAACTGCAGGACGATTCGGCTGTAGAGCTCCATCGAGCCGCTGACGTCCGCGATGAGCACCAGAGGGCGGGTTTTGTCTTTGCGCTCCCTGTGTCGAAGCTCGACCACGACGCCGCCCAATTTGGCCGCTCTTCGCAAGGTTTCGCGGTGATCCAAGGTGCGACCACGGCGGCTCTTGATCAGACGGTGGCTGAGGCGCTGGCTGAAGTCCCAGCGGAGGCCGGCCATGGACTGCCGAAGCGCGATGAGCTCGTCGTCGGTCAGCTTCGCGAAGTCTTTGCGCTGCAGCCATTCGACCTCAGTGGCGGTCTTGGTGCGATCGGTGACTTCGATCTCCTTGCTCTGCTGCCGGGCCTTCTCCGCCATGAACGAGACGAGGCTCGGCCGCTGAAACTCTTCGGGCCGGTGTCGAGGAGCCTGCGGCGTTTTCTGTGGGCTCGGACTGGAGCGACGAGGCTCCCAGAACTCGATGAAGGCCTGGTCGAAGAGGTCCAGGTACTCCTTGCGGTTGACCAAAGTGGCGCGCGCGGCGTGGTACACTTCGCTGCGACGGAGTGGCTGAATCCAGGCAAACGACTCCGCGAAGCTGACGGCCTGGTCCACGCCGATGGGAAGGCCGAGCAGCCGGAGCCGCTGAACGAACTCGACGAGCCGCGACTCCATCGAAGGGGCAACGGTTTGATCCTGTGGCAGAGGCGACCGAGCCATGGGCTACCCCGCCTGCGCGGCCCAGGATTGATCGTCGAGGAGTCGCTCGACGATCGAGATGTCTTCCTGGTTCTTCAACACCACGCCCAACGTCTGCCGGACGGTGTCCGCATCGAGCCCGGCAATGCCGAGGTGCACCAGGGCCTCTGCCCAATCGAGGGTCTCGGCGACGCCCGGCGGCTTGAGAAGGTCTTCTTGCCGCAGTTTCTGAACGAAATTCACGATTTGAGTGCGCACGTGCTCAGAAAGGCCCGGGACCTTCATCGAGACGATCGCCAGCTCTTTCTCGAGGCTCGGGTAGTCGATCCAGCAGTAGATGCATCTGCGTTTGAGGGCGTCGTGGATCTCGCGCGTCCGGTTCGAGGTGAGGATCACGATCGGCCGATGGGTCGCCTTCACGCTGCCTAGCTCTGGGATCGTCACTTGGAAGTCGCTGAGCAGCTCGAGCAGGAAACTCTCGAACTCCTCGTCGGCCCGATCGATTTCGTCGATGAGCAAGACGGCGGCGCTCGTGCGCTTCGGATCGATGGCCTGGAGCAGAGGTCGTTTCAACAGGTACGCGTCCGAGTAGATGGCGCCCAAGTCTTCTTTTTGACCAGCCTGTAGCTGCAAGAGCTGGCGTGGGTAGTTCCATTCGTAAAGCGCGTGATGGATGTCGAGCCCCTCGTAGCACTGAAGCCGAATGAGATCGGTCTCGAATGCGTGGCCGAGCACGCGCGCGATTTCGGTTTTGCCCACCCCGGGGGCACCCTCGAGGAACAACGGACGCCCCATCTTGAGCGCGAGGAACAGGCTCATCGAAACCGCGTCATCGGACACGTAATCCTCGCCACGAAGCGTCTCCGTGATCTCGTCGAGAGAATCGATGCTCATCGCGCCATACCCGTAGGGCCTGACTGTAGTGCTCCTGCGCCAGAATCGGTAGGGGTATCGGCCCATCGAGTCACAGCTTTGCAAGTGACCCTGAACACCCTAGATTTCGCCAACCAAGGAGTTCTTCGAGATGGACATCAACGAGCAGACCCGGATGGAGATCGAGTCGGCGGCCTTCCGGCAACTAGTGGAGCATCTGCGCGAGCGGACGGACGTCCAGAACATCGCCATCATGGATCTCGCCGGCTTCTGCCGAAACTGCCTGTCGCGCTGGTATCAAGAGGCGGCCGAAGCCAAGGGGCTGGCCCTCGACAAGGAAGGCGCCCGGGAGATCATCTACGGGATGCCCTACGGCGAGTGGAAAGAGAAGTATCAGACCGAAGCGACGCCGGAGCCGAAGGCGGCGTTCGAGAAGCAGCACGAGTAGGCCTCGCTGAAGAAACTCGGCGCAGCAGGACGACCCATGCCCCGAAATGTCACCAGTTCCGGCCGATCTGACGAGCGCGTCGCCGCTCTGGTCCTCGCCGCAGGTGAATCGCGGCGAATGGGTGACGCAAACAAACTCACGATCCCAGTCGGCGGGACCCCGATGGTAGCGCGTGTGGTCGACGCTCTTCAGCAGAGCCACGCGCAGCGCGTGATCGTCATCACGGGGCACGAGCCAGAACGAATCAAAGGGGCCCTCGGGGATCGCGTTGTGGAGCTGGTGCACAACCCAGACTACGCGGAGGGGATCGGATCCTCGGTTCGTGTGGGCGTTGCGGCGTTGGGCGGTGAGGTGGACGGCGCACTCGTGGCGCTCGCCGACATGCCCTGGGTGAGGACCGAGGTCATCCATCGCCTCATCGATGCGTTCACCTCAGACAACGAGCACAGCATCTTCGTCCCGAGGTTCGGGGGGCAGCGCGGCAATCCTGTCCTCTGGGGCGCGCAGCACTTCCGAGAGCTCCTGGCACTTGCGGGCGACGTAGGCGGCAAGGCGCTCTTTCAGCGCCACGCGTCAGCGATCTGTTATGTGGATGTTGAAACTACGAGCGTGCATCTCGACGTGGATACTCCCGACGCTTTGAAAGAGCCCGCGATCCACGGCGACGGCAAACCGACGGAGTGACACCGCCTAGCTCGCAGCGGCGGGCCCTTTGTACGTGTCGCCACCGAGGGCGAGGATCGGATAGAAGATAATCCCCAGGAAGAACAGACCCAGAGCAAATGCCAGGTCGTGGCCGAAGGATCTCGACAGGTCGAGCGCGACGAGGAACCCAACCACGATGTTCACCAGGGGAATCAGAAAGAGGATGATCCACCACCAGGGCCGTCCGACGATTTCGAGGAGAACGATCACGTTGTAGATGGGGATGACCGCCGCCCAGCCTGGCTTCCCGGCTTTCTCGAAGATCTTCCAGAATACCCAGACGAAGAACGCGAGGGCCGCGAGTTGAATGAGAACCCCAAAGAATCCGAAGTCGCCTTGTTCCATTTTGCCTCTCCTACCGCTGCTCTTAGCTCTCCGTCGTCAACGAGACAGCAAGCATGTAACACAGCAACAAGCCAACCCCTGGCCACAACTTGAAGTGGACGAGGACTCCGAGGGCCGCCACGCTCACCAGCCAGTTGAACATGGCCTAAAGCTACCAATACAACGATTGCCGACCAAAGAACCGGAGGTTTCGTCACCGTTAGGTGACGACTACCGAAGCAGGGTCGCTAAGTGTTCAGTTTGAGCGTTCGGCCGAGTGGGACGGCGAGCCGCCTGAGGAACGCGCTCCTTAGGGTGTGGGCGCTACGAAGGTCTCGACGGAGATCGCGTTCGCCTGGTTTGGGTGCCCGCTAATTCGCCGGAACGAAGACGGTCTTGGTGTCTGCGGCCTTGTTCACATCGCCTCGTTGGAAGCGGACGTCGTAGGTGTCGTTGGTGAGCCAACGCGGCAGAAGGTTGCCGTAGAACGGGCTTCCTAGCACTCCACTGTTGCCACCGGGAAGGATCGTCTCTCCACGAATCGAGCCGGGCATTGTCCCGAGCTCGCCTACGTAGCGCCGATTTGGGCCCGAGCCGAACCGAAAGCGCTGGCTATTGTCCGCGTAGGCCGAATGACTCGATGCATCGACGACACCAAAGCCGCCGTCGGTGGCCACCCCGTCCAAGTCTGGAAATGAGGGTGGAATGCCAGCGGCCGGCGGGATGTTGAACGGCCCGCCAAGTGGGTTGTCGAATACGATGCGGTGCAGGCGGCCCCATCGGTAGTCGTCCTGGTTGGTCGAGCCCCCAAAGGCTGCCGAGAAGTTCGGACCTGCCAGCAGGTCGAGCGCATCGGCGAGGCTTTGCAAGAGCAAGAAGTCGCGCCGGTCATCGGCATCCGCCAGGCCCGGCACGTCGAAGAAGTTGAGCCCAGAGGCACCGATGCCTTGGTTGGTGTCGAAGTTGTCCAGCAGGTTGCGAAGCGCTTTGACCGAGCTCGAGCTCGACGGAGTACCGAGACCGAATGGAGCGAGCGTGTCCGCAATGATGTTTGCCAGCGCCTGGCCGCGCCAGACCGAGTAGATGGTGGCGGCGATGCTGTCCGCAATCTCGTCGGCGCTAGGCGGGGAAAAAACACCGTCGACGTCGCTGGCGTCATAGCCAGTTTCGACGCCGGTCGGTGTGTTGTGGCCCCAATCGGCCAAGCGGCCGATCGCTTCGGTGACCCGAGGGTCTGCGGCCAAAGCTGCGAGGTCGTTCGGCGCGGAGGGATCGGTAGCGTTGCTGAACGCATCGAGGATGTAAGGCGTGAAGACCTGCGCATCGAGCAGCACGACATCGGCTTGGATCTCCTGCATGTCTTCGAAGCTGACATCTCCCATCGCGAGCTTCTCTTCGAGCGCCTGCGTGATGCGTCCGGCACGCGTGCCGATGGCGTAGGTGTACTCCAGGTAGTAGATGCCGCCGCCTGGTCGAAATTGGTTAAACGGGTCGTTGTCGAGGGTAACTCCCGCAGGGTCGTTGTTGGCGTTGACGAAGTAGGGCGGGTTGATGATCTGAGGCATCTCCTCCTGCGGAAGGATTTCATACGGGATCGCCTGCCCAGGCTGCGGGTTCTGGACAGGAAGCCACTCATTGCCGCCCGTGCCGTCCCGGAGGAAGCTCGGGATGCGTTCGACGTTGAGCATCTCTGCCTGCAGGTCCTCGCGAATGGGAATCTCAGCGCTGGTGAAATAGGCGATGTTGCCGTCGATGTCGCCGTACGCCCAGTTCTGCGAGCCCACGTCGAAGAACTGGAGCCCTTCGAGGAAGTCGTCGAGGTTCTTCCCGAAGTTCCAGATGCGGAAGCAGTCGATCTCGCGCGTCGCAGAGAAGCCCGTGTACTGGACGCTGATCGCCGTACCCGTCGTCAAGTCGAGGTCGACGATCGGTCCATTGTTACGGCGCGGAACGATCAGGACAAACGGAGGGATGCCGCCACCGGGCGGCACGGGGACCACAGTATCGGGAACGCCGTTCAGCAGGTTCACGCGAAACTCGACGGGGACCGGGACGATCGGCTCTGGTTCGCCGAGATAAATCGTACACAGGCCGGCGGCGGAGGTCGCGCACGGCACCACCTGTTCTTCGTAGGTGTCCGTAACGTCGGCCGGGTTCACGGTGGAGCCCCATGTCATGTGCGAGTTTTGCCCTTGAACGATCAGCGGGACGCCTGGAACGCTGCTCCCGTGCACATCGAGTTTGTCGCTCGAAGTGATGAGATGATTCTGGTAGAAGGTGGGAGGTGTGTTGAGCGACAAATGAGGATCGTTGGCGATGAGTGGGCGCCCGCTCGTCGTGTAGTCGCCTGAGATGCCCCATTCATTACTTCCCTTGACGCGGTCGGACGGACGAAGCGCGTCTTGGAAGAAGGGCATGTCTTTAATCCGTTCCACGTAGCGTTGGGCCAAGAGCTCGCCCGGAGAGCTCATGGGCGCGCTCGCCAACGCGGTTCCCGTTTTTGGCGACGCAATACTGGCCATCGTTGCGTCGGGCACCGTGGATGCGGGATCGAAAGGCGCCGATCGAACGATATCTTCGAAAAAGAGGGCTACGCCGTCGAAACCGAGGGCAGCACCAGTCCCCGCGTAGGTGCGAAACGTAATCGTGTTGTTGATGTCGAGATCGAAAGACAGCTGGAAGGCCAACCCTTTGGCAATGACGACGGAATCCTCAGGAATCCACTCCTCGAACTGCGTCAGCTCGAGCGCCCCGTACTCCAGTGGAAGGGGGTTTGCCGCAACCCAGGCGTTGACGCCTTCGGCGAAGGCTTCGAGCAGCTCCTGCGTTTCTGGTGAGAGCGCCGGCAGCGTGCGCTCTGCAGCTCGCCGAAGCCCAATGGTTCGCGCTTGCACGTCGTCGCCCAGAACCGCGCTGCCGAAAAGCTCGGCGAGCGTGCCGGTCGCCGCCCGTCGAGACAAGTCCATCTGGAAGAGCCGGTCGGACGCCATCACGTAGCCTTGAACCAGCGCCGCATCTCTCGCGTTGTTCGCATAGATGTGGGGAATCCCGTCGGTGTCTCGAATCACGCGAACGGAGCTTGTGAGGCCTGGGAGGTCGAGTACCACCTCAGTGTCGGCCTCGGCGGAGGCGTGAACACTTGTCAAAGCAACCATCGCAGTCATGGCTGCAACGAAACTGATGCGGGGTTTCATATCGAGTCTCCGGGTCTGGAATGTATGAGGCGATGGGAGGTGTGGGTGGTGGCCCACCGAGACGGACCGCGTGAGAGTGCCGCAGACAGTCTGGAATTGGAAGGCTCGATCGAGCGCGTGCGTGTGCGTGCGGCGGATGTCCGAAAATGACCATGTCACCGACGCCCACGTATCGCTCAAGATCGGTCCGTCGGCTACTTCCCAAGGTCCGACTTCACGGCGTCTTGCGTCAGCTTCTTAGCGTCTTCCTTGAGTAGGAACCGATCCTTGCGCAGGAAGCAGACGAGGTTCTGGGGCTAGTCGAGCGGCGGCAGGGCTGGGTTCGGCGCATCGATCGGGACGTAGGTCGCAATCGGTACGTCGAGCGTGGGAAGAGGCAACCCTCGTTTCGGGCAATGTTTCCCGAATCTGTCGGTTTCAACCTGGGAGGTTGTGCACAATCACGAAGT
>CALLDH010000060.1 GCA_937998345.1 uncultured bacterium
GCCTCCTCCTCAGCCGCGATGCGCGCCTCTTGAAGAGAATGCAGCTCTAAGAGCTGGTCCGCGAGTGAATCGCTGTTCCCTGCTTCCATCTTTGGTCCCCGCCTCCTCAAAGATTCTGGCAAATCCGGAGGCCCATTGCCCATGAGTTTTCGTCCGCCCATGCGATCAAAGACGCGCGGGCATGCAGGAAGGATCTAAGGCGTGAGCTTGCACACAGTCGCTACTCACATTGCGCTACACAAATGAGGCTGGAGCAGATCCAGTCACCGGTGCAGCCGATTGGGAGCGTGAGCGCGCTGCAATCCTCGCTCCTGGTGCACGAGTACCCAGCGCAGTCGATCAGGCAGCTCACTGGGGTTTCACCAAAACCGGAGTCGCAGATACCGTCTCCGCAGCCGCCCGCGTCGCAGACAGCCTCGCAGGCGCCGGTTGCGAGTTGCGCTGGGGGCATTGGTGGGACGCACTCCCAGTGGCCGCCGCAGGGCTCGTACCAACGGTGGGCCAAGCAGTCAATCGGCCCCTCGCAGGGCCCGCCGAGGCAGTCTCGGAAGCAGGAGTCCTCGTTCTCGCCGTTGAGGCCCCAGCACACGCCGTCGCCGCAGTTGGTTTCGTCGCACACCCGGTCGCACTCACCAGAGGGCAAGCAGTTCCAGCGACCCTGGCAGATGGCGCCGGGCGCCCACTGCTCGGAGAAGCAATCACTCGGGATCCGGCAGCCTTCGAGGCAGTCCCCGGGGCAGCTGTCCTCGTTTTCCCCTTCGTCGCTGTTGCAGGCGCCGTCGCCGCAGGAGATGTAGTCGCAGAACTCGAAGCACGTTTGCGACTGGCATTCCCAGCGGCCCTCGCACGGAGCGTCCCATTCGTGCCCGTCAGTACAGTCAGCCGGCGCTTCGCAAGGCTGGTCACAATCGGCCGGGCAGCTCTGCTTCGTCTCGCCGCCGGTTGTATCGCAAGTCCCGTCACCGCAGGTTACGCTATCGCACGGCTGCTGGCATTCGCCTTGTTCGCAGGCAAATCGACCGGCACACGCCTGGGTCCACTCTCCGATGCAGTCGGCGACGGTGTTGCATTCCGGGTCGCAAATGGGGTCGCATACGCCCTGGGCGTCGCACTCCCAGTGTCCTTCGCTTTCTCGGCAATCGCCGCCCCACTCGACGACGTCGCAGTCAGCATCGACGACGCAAAACCCTCCTGGGTCGACCGGGGCGGCGCTACAGCGAATCGAGCTGACCGCCAGGGCGACAAGCACCAACGTAGTGACGAGACTCCATACGATTGTCTTCGACACGGCAACCTCCCTGCGAACGCCGTGCGCCCGCCATACCGGTCAGCATAGCAATGGCCATGCCAATGAGATGACTCTCTTTTCCTTGGTTTGAGTCCCCTCAGCGCGCAACGTTTGCGACTTCGCCGCAATCGGCGCTGACTCTGCGCCCATCTCGCGGTATCCTCGCCGCCCCCAGCAATCCAACTCGTCACCCAGCAACGAGGTAAACCGAAATGACAGAAGAGAATTACGGCCTTGGTACGCGCGCGCTTCACGCCGGCCAGGAACCCGATCCAACAACCAACGCGCGCGCCGTGCCGATCTACGCGACGACGTCGTATGTCTTCAACGATACCGACCACGCGGCGGCGCTTTTCGGGCTGGCCGAGTTCGGAAACATCTACTCCCGCATCATGAATCCGACCGTCGACGTGCTCGAGAAGCGGCTCGCCGCCCTCGACGGAGGCGTGACGGGCCTCTGCTTTGCGTCAGGGCAGTCGGCGATCAACGCGGCGATTCTCACCCTCTGCCACTCGGGACAGAACTTCGTGTCCGCGACGAGCTTGTACGGAGGGACCTGGACCCTCTTCAACAACACGTTCAAGAATCTCGGCGTCGAGGTACGATTCTTCGACCCGGGGCATCCGGAGCAGATTCACGACCTCGTCGATGAGAACACGCGCCTCGTGTATATCGAGTCGATCGGTAACCCGAAGAACGACGTCCCGGACTTCAAGGCGATTTCCGAGGCGGCGCACAGTGCTCCGCACGGGGCCCTTCCGGTGATTTGCGACAACACCGTGATGACGCCGTGCCTGTTCCGGCCTTTCGAGCACGGCATCGACATCAATGTGTATTCGACGACGAAGTTCATCGGCGGGCACGGCGCGCACATCGGTGGCGCCATCGTCGACTCGGGCAACTTCCAGTGGACCGAGAACCGAGACAAATGGCCGGAGCTCTGCGGCCCATCGCCGAACTACCACGGCGCGGTGCTTGCCGATGCCCTCGAACCGATGGGGAACATCTCGTACCTGGTGCAGACCCGCACGCACTGGCTCCGGGACACCGGCGCTGCCATGAGCCCGTTCGCCGCGTTCTTGTTCCTGCAGGGGCTCGAGACTTTGCATCTTCGCATGCCACGCCATTGCGAAAACGCCCAGGCCGTTGCCGAGCATCTCGAAAAGCACGAGTCCGTCGAATGGGTGAACTACCCAGGCCTCCCGTCCCACCCGGACAACGAGCGCGCCAACCACTACCTCCCGGACGGGAAGGGCGCGATTCTCGGCTTTGGCATCAAGGGCGGCATGGAAGCCGGCAAGAAGTTCATCAACTCGGTGAAGCTCTGCTCGCATCTCGCGAACATCGGCGACGCCAAGACGCTCGTCATTCACCCCGCGTCGACGACGCACCAGCAGCTGAGCCCCGCGGAGCAGCAGCAGACCGGTGTCGTGCCGGAGTACGTGCGCATTTCGGTAGGCATCGAAGATGTGAAAGACATCATCGCGGACATCGACCAAGCGCTTGCGGCCGCGGCGGGGTAGGCTAACCGACTCTCGTGGTCGTGGAGTTCGAAAGCACCGATTCGATGCGGAGCGGGAAACCGCTCCGCCATGTGCAGACCGCTGTCTTCCCGACGCCCGTGAAGCTTCGCCACGGAGGCATGCTTCCGGGCGTCGAGGTCGCGTACGAGACCTATGGGACGCTCGATGAGGACCGCAGCAACGCGGTGCTCATCTGTCATGCCATCTCGGGGGACTCCCATCTTGCACGGCACGATGACGAGGACGAACCCGGATGGTGGGACGGGCTCGTCGGCCCGGGCAAGGCGGTCGACACCGATCGTCTGTTTGTGATCTGCTCGAACGTGCTCGGCGGCTGCCGCGGCACGACCGGGCCCGCCAACCTCAACCTTGTGACCGGGGTCCCGTATGGCAACGATTTCCCGCTGGTGACCGTCGAGGACATGGTCGACGTGCAGAAGCGGCTAGTCGACCTACTCGGGATCCGACACCTCCGCGCGGTGGTCGGCGGTTCTCTCGGCGCTCACCAGACCTTGTGCTGGGCCACGCGATACCCCGACTACGTACAAACCGCAGTCGTCATTGCCGGCTCGGCGCGGATCACGGCGCAGGCGATCGCGTTCGATGTGGTGGGCCGCAATGCGATCCAAACCGACCCGCACTTCCACGGCGGACAGTACTACGGCACGCAGGAGTTCCCAGATACAGGCCTTGCACTCGCGCGGATGCTCGGGCACATCACGTATCTATCTTCGGACGCGATGACGCGGAAGTTCGACCTCGATCGCCACGCGCCACGCGACATGGTCACCGATTTCGAGAAGCGGTTCTCGGTAGGTTCCTACCTCGCATACCAGGGCGAGCAGTTCGTCGGGCGCTTCGACGCGAATTCGTACGTGACGGTCACCCTTGCGATGGACAACTTCGACATGGGCGATACGCGCGAGAAGCGGCTCGATGCGCTCCGTGCGGCCAAGTGTGATTGGCTGGTGATCTCGTTTTCGAGCGACTGGCTCTTTCCGCCTAGCCAATCGCGCGAGCTGGTCGCGCTCATGACGACACTCGGCCAGCCCGTTTCGTATTGCGAGATCAAAACCGACGGAGGCCATGACAGCTTCCTTTTGCCCGACGACATCGAGGCTTTCGGCCCGTTGGTGGCGGCAAAGCTAGGTGCCCCTGAGCCGCAGCCACCGCGCAAGAGCGCCGAGGACGACCGCATCTTCGAGCTGATTCCGCCGGGTAGCTCGGTGCTCGACCTCGGTTGCGGGGAGGGCGACTTGCTGGCGCGGCTGAAGGAGCGCGGCTCCCCTCTCCTGTGCGGTGTCGAGGTCAGCACCGGCTTGCTTGCCGCCACCATGCAGCACGGTGTCGAGGCAATCGACTACGACCTGAATGTTGGCCTGCCGGAGTTCGACGACAACCGCTTCGATTACGTCGTTCTTTCGTCGACCCTTCAAGCCGTCCCCAACGTCGAGCGTCTGCTCGAAGACGCGCTTCGAGTCGGCCGCCGCGCCATCGTCGGCTTCACCAACTTCGCCCACCGAACACTTCGCGAGATGTTCGGCCTCGAAGGGCGCGCCCCGAAGGCCCCAGGCCCGTACTCCTACGAGTGGTACAACACGCCGAACCGCCGCTTTCCGTCCATCCGGGACATGCTCGAGCTCTGCGAAAAGATGGGTGTCACCGTCGAGCGAGCTCGGTACTACGACGACACGCAGGGCCGGGTCATCGGTGATGACGAGGACGCAAACCTCGCCGCGGAGACTGCGCTTCTCGTCTTGAGCAAGAACAGCAGCTAGGCGTAGTGGTTCCCCGGGGCATCGAACCGGCTTTCGATTCCATGCACGCGTTCGATGACGTCCCGGGCGAAGTCAGGGTCGGTACCCTCTTCGAAGCCGAATTCCACGGTATCTGAGATTCCGCCAAAGCGCTGTTCGATCGCCTTAGGCAGCTCATCATAGGGGGCGTAGATACAGAACTCGTCGAGCATGTCGTCCGGAATCTCTGCCGCCATCTGCTTCCATTGCCCTGTCTTCGACATGTGAAGGAGTTTCTGCGCTAGGTCCTCCCAGCCGTGAAGCGACATCACCGGCAGGTACGAGGGCGTCGACCCGTAGAACGCGAGGCGGTATCGCACCCACTCTCGGTTCTTCATCACCGTCTCTTCGTCGGGGCCAGTCATGATGAAGCCGCCCCCGCACACATCGAGCTCGCTGCGCGACCGTCCTGCCGACTTCAGCCCCCGGTCGATTGCGGGCCACACCACTTCCTTCAAGTACTTCTTCGTGCAGAAGCCATGCAGTCGAAGCCCATCCGCCACGCTTGCGGCCGACTCGATCATCTTCGGCCGAACGGCGGCCAGGTACACCGGCACCATCGGCAGCTCCGATTTCGCCGGCGTGAACTCGGGCGTCATCAGCGTGAACTGATAGTGCTCGCCCTGATAGTCCAGGCGCTCTCCGAGCTCCCAGCAGCGCCAAATCGCGCGAAGCGCTTTGACATACTCGACCATCCGGCTTCGCGGCGCCCTCCAAGGCGTGCTGAACCGGCGCTCGTTGTGCCCCTTGACTTGCGTGCCCAATCCCAAGGCAAACCGTCCACCAGAGTTCACCTGGATCGACCAGGCCTGGCTCGCGAGCACCATCGGGCTTCGCGGGAAGGCAACCGCGATTGCCGTCCGCGCCTGAATCTGTTCGGTTGCGCGTACGGCCATGGCGGCATGAATCAGTGGATCTCCGACGATCTCGGGAATCGCGAAACCATCAAACCCGCACGCCTCGGCCTGCTGCGCAGCCGCGGCCAGCTTGGCCCAGTCCGTCTCTGCCTCGAATTTGTCGACTCTCATTTCTCCCTCCTACCACGACTCGGCCCTGCAATTCAGGGGGCCGGACGCTTCCTTTACGCAGCGTCGGTTAAGTGAGATTCTCCTATTAATAGACGAGGCCGTGCAGGCGCCACAAAGGGGGTGGGTATGCGGTACGTGCTTATGCTTTTGTTGCTGGTAGTC
>CALLDH010000061.1 GCA_937998345.1 uncultured bacterium
AAAATGGTGATGCCGCGCTCCCGCTCGAGGTCGTTTGAGTCGAGCACGCGCTCGCGCACCTCTTCGTTCGCCCGAAAGACGCCGGTCTGATGCAACATCGCGTCCACCAGCGTCGTTTTCCCGTGGTCGACGTGGGCGATAATCGCCACATTTCGAATCTTATTCTGCACGCGTAAACCCCCACGCTTTCGCGTGACCGCGCGTCTTGGCAGATCCGCGCGAGGGCCGCCAGCCGCCCGATTTGAGGGGAGACTCCGGGGTCGCTAAGGTAAAAGTGGGGCAACCGGGAATGTCGGGATTCAACGGGTATTGGTGTGCGCTTGGCTTGGCTGTCGGGCTTCTCGGGTGCGGCGAGTCAGCGCCGGTTGATCCGCAAACCAACCCCAACGAAGGGCCGCCGACCGGCAATGGCGACGGCACCTGCAATGTTCCCGCCGAGGCCCAAGAAGAAGACGTGTCCAATTCCGATACGGTAGTCGGCGACGGAACGCCTGAGAGCTGCACCTCGAACGCCTTCGTCGACGCCGTCGCGCTGGGTGGGGTCATCACGTTCGACTGCGGACCCGACCCGGTGGTCATCACGCTCGACCGAACGGCGAAGGTCTTCAACGACCAGAAGCCTGACGTCGTGATTGATGGCGGCGGTAAGGTGACGTTGAGTGGTGCTGGGCGCGTTCGGATCCTCTATCAGAACACCTGCGACTCCGATCAAGTTTGGACGACGTCCCACTGCAACGACCAGGATCACCCGCGGCTGACCGTGCAGAACCTGACCTTCGTCGATGGTAACGCCAAGTCCGAGGAAGACGGTGGCGGCGCGATTTTTGTACGCGGCGGGCGCTTCAAAGTCATCAACTCGCTGTTCCTCAACAATGTCTGCCACGACGTGGGTCCCGACGTCGGCGGGGGGGCGATTCGGGTTTTCGATCAGCATGAAGATCGTCCGGTGTACGTCGTGAACAGCACCTTCGGCCGAGAAGGACTCGGCAACGTGTGCTCGAACGGCGGCGCGCTGAGCTCGATCGGTGTCTCGTACACGGTGATCAACAGCGCGCTCAGTCACAACGAAGCGATCGGCTACGGAGCCAACCCACAGGACCCGGGAACCCCGGGCGGCGGCAGCGGCGGCGCGATCTACAACGACGGCAACACATTCACGCTCACCGTCTGCGGAACACACATCGCCAACAACCCGGCCAACGAGGGCGGCGGCGCGATCTTCTTCGTAAGCAATGCTCGCAGCGGCAGCTTGATCATCGAGGACTCCGTGCTGGAGAACAACCCAAGCGCCGGCTTCGAAACACAGGGCTACCCAGGCATCTTTGTCCTAGCGAACGGCGACCCCCAAGTAACCAACTCCGTCCTCCAATAATTAACCCCTGAGAAAAGGGGACTGTCCCCTTTTTGCAGATGGGTGTGAGGAGGGTGGTTTAGCCCGGCACAAAAAGAGGACTGTCCCCTTTTTTCATACGCGGACGGCTAGGTGTCGCTCGTATTGGGGGTCTTGGGGCTTGGCTTGTTCGGCCTGCCAGGGTTGGGCGTTTGCGTGGGTGGCGTCTAGGAACTGCAGCACCGCGACGAGCATGTGGGACGTGCGGGGGGAGCAGAACAGGTCGAAGGCGTGTTGGGCGCCTCCGAGCTCGGCGTAGACGACGGGGGCGTTGGAGGTTTCGCGAAGCTCATTGGCGAAGTACCGCGCCTCTTCCACGGGGGCCAGCGTGTCGCGATCTCCGTGAATCACGAAGAAAGGCGGCGCTTCAGGGTGGATTCGTTCGATGGGGGAGGCGCGGCGGAACTTCTCGGGCTCGTCGTCGCGGAACGCTTTCATGATCTGGCGTTCGAGCCTTCGATACCAAAACGGGAGCCGGTTGGTCCCGAGGCGGCTGGTGAAGTCGTAGACGCCGTAGATCGGCACCGCAGCTTGCAACGATGTATCCGCGTGTTCGAAGCCGGGCTGGTACTCGGGGTCATTCGCGGTCAACCCCATGAGCGCCGCAAGGTGCCCGCCCGCCGAGCCGCCGGTGACGGCGATGAAGTTGGGATCGATCCCCCACTGGTCGGCGTGCTCACGAATCCATACGAGTCCCGCCTTGAGATCCACCAGATGATCGGGAAACGTGGCGCCCGGGCTCAAGCGGTAGTTGAGGTTGAAGCAGACCCAACCATTGGCTGCGAGGTGCGACAACAAGGGCCAGCCTTGCTCGCGCTTGTCGCCCATCACCCAGGAGCCACCGTGAATTTGGATAATCGCGGGCCGGTCGGTGCCGTCGGTAGCCGGGGCAACGACATCGAGCTTGAGGACCGTTCCGGCAACCCGCCGGTACACGATGTCTCGGGTCACCTTGATGCCGTGACGCCGCTTGGAGAACGGCAATACGACGTTTCGACGTGGCACGCGGGTCGTTTCGCGAGCCGCTTCCACCCCTTCAAGCGCAGTATCGAATGTCTTGCGGGCCCGATTGCCGTCCGCGAACAACACCAACAGCCCCAACCACGAGCCGAATGTGATGATCAGTCCCGCCCAGCCCGGCCACGCGGCGAGCGCGCCGAGCTCGACGAACACCAGCGACGCAATCGACTGCCAGAACACGTGATGAATCGCCAACTCGGCAGTCAACCATGAGCCAAAGAAGCTCGGCATGAAGAGCGCCGGAACGCGGCGCACCGGGACGAACGCATTCGCTGTGAAGACAGCGCCGACGAGGCTGACCGCCAAGAACGCCCAAGCTATCGTCGGTATGCCTAGAAACATCGGTGCGCCGTTCTATCCTTTCCGCGGAAGAAAGCGGCTGACGAGCGGTCGCGGGTTTTCGATTGCAAGCGCGTCGAGTGTGGTCTGCATGAGTGATGTGATCTCTTCGTAGCATTGCTCGAGTACTTCGGGGTC
>CALLDH010000062.1 GCA_937998345.1 uncultured bacterium
GCGCAGAGCTTCATGAGCATCGACTTTCTCTCGAAAGACGAGAAGAAGGCGGTGAAAGAAGAGCTCAGCGGAACCCGCTTCGACACGCCGTTCGGCAAAGAGCTCAAGAAGTTCCTGCACCATGGCGTCGGTGTGCACCACGCCGGGATGCTGCCGAGGTACCGGCGCCTGGTGGAGCGGCTCGCGCAGGAGGGGAAGCTCCGAATCATCTGCGGGACCGACACCTTGGGCGTCGGCGTGAACGTGCCGATTCGCACCGTGCTCTTCACGAAGCTGTGCAAGTACGACGGTGAGAACACCAAGGTGCTAACGGTGCGCGACTTCAAGCAGATCGCGGGCCGCGCGGGGCGGCGGGGCTTCGACACACACGGCAGCGTCGTCGCGCAGGCGCCTGAGCACGCGATCGAGAACAACAAGCTTCGGGCGAAGGCCAGCGGCGATCCGAAGAAGCTCCGCAAGATCAAGATGCGGCAGCCGCCGGAGCGAGGATACGCGCATTGGGATGCCGACACGTTCAGGCGACTTCAGGATTCCGCGCCCGAGCCGCTCATGTCCCGATTCCGTGTGAGCAACGCGATGATCCTCAACCTGTTCGAACGCGAGGACAACGGCTGTCTCGCGCTTCGGAGGCTCATTCGCAGCAGTCACGAGGGGCCGACCGCCAAGCGGCAGCATGCACGGAGCGCGATTGCGATGATTCGATCACTTCGGGATGCTGGCGTGATCGAGCTCGGCCCGGACGGGGCGCGGGTGAACGAAGACTTTCAGTCCGACTTCTCACTCAATCAGGCCTTGTCGCTTTATGTGGTCGAAGCGGTCGAGGTGCTCGACCCGGAGGACGCGGCGTACCCGCTTGACGTTCTCACACTGGTCGAAGCGACGCTCGAACAGCCGTGGGCCGTTCTCTACGGGCAAACCAACACGCTCAAGGGGCGCGCCGTTGCGGCGATGAAGGCCGAGGGCATGGATTACGACGAGCGCATGGCTGAGCTCGAGAAGATCGAGTACCCGAAGCCGAACGCGGAGTTTCTCTACGCCACCTACGATTTGTTCTCGGAGCGTCATCCCTGGGTCGGCAACGACGTGCTTCGGCCGAAGTCGATCGCGCGGGACATGTACGAGCTTGGCATGAGCTTCGTCGAGTACGTGAAGGAATATGGGCTTCAGCGCTCCGAGGGTGTGTTGCTGCGTTACCTGACCGATGCCTACAAAGGCTTCGTGCAAACGGTGCCCGAATCCGCAAAGACCGACGAGCTCTACGATGTCTCCGACTGGCTCGGGCTCACCGTGCGATCGGTGGACGCAAGCCTTCTCGACGAATGGGAGCAACTGCAAGCCCCCGACGAGGAGGTGGTCACGCCGGTCGAGCGGCACGATGACGAGACCGTCGACATCACCAAGGACGTGCGGGGATTCACGACGATGGTGCGCAACGCCGTATGGCAGATCGTCCGCTTCGCGGCGTTCCGGCAGTACGACCGCGCGGCCGAGGCGCTGTCCGAGGTGTCCGAAGCCAACGACTGGGACTCAGCGCGGTTCCAAGAAGCGCTCGCGCCCTATTGGGCAGAATACGACGCCATCCAGATCGGCCCAGACGCACGCAGCAGCGCGCAACTCAAAATCGAGCAAGGCGAATCCGAGTGGACTCTCACCCAAATCCTCCTCGACCCAGAAGAGCACCGCAGCTGGCGCATGCAGTTCAAAGTCGACCTGCCAGCCAGCCGCAACGCAGGCGTCCCAGTAATCACCTTGCTAGAAGTCACCGACTAACAGCGGGAAAAGAGGGACTGTCCCCTTTTTAGGCGGCGCCGTCTTGTTTGGCTTCTTCGATGTCGACGGGGGTTTCGTCGGGGAGCTCGAGCATGTCGCTGCTGGCGTCGGCGGGGAGCTCTTCTACGGAGCGGAGCTTTCGGTCCATGGCGCGGGTTCGGACGCCGGTTTCTTCGAGGGTGCGGCCCGCGGTGTCGAGCTGGCGTTTCACCTTCTGCAACACGTCACCGAACTTGCCGAACTCGTGTTTAACGGCGCCGAGAACTTTCCACACTTCGCTGGAGCGCTGCTCGATGGCGAGCGTGCGGAAGCCGATGCGGAGGCTGTTGAGGACGGCCGCAAGGGTGGTAGGCCCGGCGACGACGATGCGATGCTCACGTTGCAATCGTTCGACCAAGCCAGGATGACGAAGAGCCTCGGAGTAGAGACCTTCGGTCGGAAGGAACAGAATGGCGAAGTCGGTCGTTAGCGGCGGGTTCAAGTACTTGCTGCTGACATCTTTCGCAGAATCCTGAAGCGAACGGATGAGCGCGCCCTGCGCTTGTTGCACCGCGGCGGCGTCGCCGTTTTCGCTCGCCTCGACGAGGCGTAGGTAATCTTCCTGCGGAAACTTCGAGTCAATTGGAAGCCAAACGCACTGGTCGAGGTCGTCGCTCGCACCGGGGAGCCGAATCGCGAACTCGACGAGATCCCGCGAGTCCGGCCGCGGCTTCACGTTCCGATCGAACTGCTCCGGCGTGAGGATCTGCTCGAGCAAGGCGCCTAGCTGCACCTCACCCCAGGTTCCGCGGGTCTTCACGTTGGTGAGCACCTTCTTGAGGTCCCCCACCCCGCTCGCGAGGCTTCGCATTTCGCCGAGGCCCTGCTGAACCGCTTCGAGGCGATCGCCGACGAGCTTGAACGACTCCCCGAGCCGCTTCTCGAGTGTGCTCTGAAGTTTTTCGTCAACCACCTCACGCATCTGCTCGAGCTTGCGTTCGTTGCTGCTCCGAAGCTCTTGAAGACGGCCATCCACCGTTTCTTGGAGGTTTTTGAGGCCTCCCTGATTCGACTCGGTGAGCGTTTTGAGCTGCACGGTGAAGGCCTGGAACTTCGTGGTCTGCGATTCGCCGATCTGGGAGATCGTCTTGACCAGGGTCTCGGTGCTAGCCTGGTGCGTCCGAGAAACCTCCTGGCGGAGCTCACTCGCGCTGGAAGACGCCTCCTCGCGTGAGGCTCGAAGTTCCGCCCGAAGCACGTTCGCTGTTTCCGCGCGTGCCCTTGCCTCGGCCTCGGCATGAACGTCCGAATCGCCGGCCCTCCTTCTGAGTAGAACCAGGGTGACGAACAGATTGATGGCGAGCAGAAGCAGCACGGCCACCAAAAGCGGAACTACAATCTCCAAAAAACCCCCGAAAACCGAACCGTTCGGGATAGTAGCATCATCCTGACGCTTTGAGCAGTGCTGAATGAGGGCGGCCGCGACGTGCTACGCTGCCCAGCGCTCATGCCAAGCGGGGGCCAGCCAGAAGAGGAGCTCAAGGCGCTCCTGCCTGCGTCGATCGCGGTTCGCTTCGAGGAGATGTTCCCAAGCGCGCGCAATGGCCGAATCAAGCGGCGCGATCGCAAGCGCGCTGAAATGCTTCGGAAGGCCGAGCCGGTTCTGCAGCGGGCGCTCAACCCGTTGGAGGTGGTGCGCTTCGCGACCAACGGCGTTCGGCAACTAACCTGGTGGTTGCTGACCGCGGGGTCGATGAACCCGTTTGCCAATCGGACGACGCTGGTGCTCACCGACCGACGCGTGCTGTTGATCCACACCGACTCGAAACAGCGGCCGCGCTTGTTCGCCAACCAGCTCCCGCTGGAGCGCATCCGCGCCACCGCAGGGCGTAACAGCTACATCTTCATTCGCTCAGGGCGCGAGCAGCTGATGTTCCATGGCGTCAAGAGGTCGGAAGCGCGGCAACTCAGAGGTTTGCTCGACTCGACCGCAACCAAGAATGGCGGCTGGCAGAACCTGTGCCCCCGATGCTTCACGGCAACCGACGGAGTTCCGCTCGCGTGCGAGAAGTGCGGCGAAGAGTTCAAGAGCCCCAGAACCGCCACGCTCCGCTCCCTGATTTTTCCGGGCTTGGGCGACTTCTACCTGGGCTACCGCAAGTACGCCGCGCTCGAGATCATCGGCGCCACCCTGCTCTGGGCCCTGTTCCTGAGCACGCTGGTGCCCGCAGTGATGACCAAAGGCCTCGACGGCGCCCTCGTCGCAGGCCCTCTCCTCGCCCTACTCGCCTTCATCCACATCGGCGACGCCCTCCTCACGAGAGCCAAAGCCAAAACCGGCCTCCACTCCAAAGACGGAAACCTCCCCACCGGAGAAAAAGGGGACAGTCCCCTTTTTGAAAGGGTTAATTCTGCAAGTTGGTGACCCATGCAAAGGAAGTGCAGCCTTGGTGAGCGGCGAGCCTGGCCCGGCGCCTAGAGCCGACGAGCTGGCCCGGCGCCTAGAGCCGACGAGCTGGCCCGGCGCCTAGAGCCGACGAGCTGGCCCGGCGCCTAGAGCCGACGAGCTAGAATGCTGATGCTGTGAACACGGAACTTCGTGGCCGCGTTCTGCGTCGAATCCTGGCTGAACGAGTATGCGTCATTTTGGCTGGTTTTCTCGACCTTGAAACCCGCCTTCTCGATTAGACGAAGATACCGCTGAGACTCCTGGGCGCCGCCGATGCACTCGGCCCAGAGCGCGCAGTTGTCCCGAACCGAATCGGGAAGCTCGACGCCGGTGACGATGTCCGAGAACATGAGCCGCCCGCCCGGAGCCAGCACTCGGTGTATCTCCGCAAACACCTTCTCCTTGACGGGCGAGAGGTTGATGACGCCGTTGCTGATGACCACATCGAAGCTGGCATCGTCGAGCGGCAGCGACTCGGCGTAGCCCTTCTTGAAGCTGACGTTCGAAAGCGAGCTGACCTCGAGGTTCCGATGCGCCTTCTCGAGCATCGCTTCGGTCATGTCGAGGCCGGTCACGTGGCCCTTGGCGCCTACCTGGAGCGCCGCGAAAAAGGCGTCCGTGCCTGCGCCGGAGCCAAGATCCAGGACCCGCTCGCCCTCGCGCAATGGCTCGAGGTCGAAGTGATACCCAACGCCCGCAAAGGACTCGAGCGCTCCGGAAGGGATTTTGTCGAGGAGCTCCGGCGAGTAGCCAAGCAGCTCCAGGATGGGACGCCCGGTCGGGAAGTGGAACTTGCCACGCGGCAATTGCGCAACGTCCGTGTACATGTCGGCGATGTAGCCGCGAAGCTCTTGAAGATCGATGTTCATGATGTGCCCACGTCACCGCTTGCTTTGCAGCGGCTCCACAAGGTCGTAATCTGCTCACAGGCTCCCTGCAATTGCAACCTTGGTCGCAACCCGCACGAATGACTACCGAAGACACAAACGCTGACCTCGCCGTCAAGCTCGAAACGCTCGCAAAGGAGCTTCGCGAGCTCGACGCGCGGAATCTCGAGCTCGAGCAGCTCGCGGCCCAGCGTGGCGTCAAGCTCAGCTGCGCCAACATCGCCTTGTCGCGCGCAAAGATCGCGTTCGAGCAGGCCGCCTACCGGCGCGAAGAAATGGTGCAGGACGTCGCACACGATCTGCGCACACCACTGACTTCGATCAAGGGCGCCACTCAGAACCTGCTCGACGACATGGCCGGGCCTCTGAGCGAATCTGCGCGCGAGTACATCGAGATCGTCGGCGACCAGGCCGAGCGTCTGATTGGAATCGTGAATTGGCTCGTCGATGCGATTCGGGTGTCGCTCGATCCAGTTGAGCTCAAGACCACGCCCGTGGAAATCGACCAGCTTGCCAGGCGTGTCGT
>CALLDH010000063.1 GCA_937998345.1 uncultured bacterium
GGTGGCCGCGAATGGGCGCTCGGGTATTCAGTTTCGGGACGAGACGAGGTAAAGGCCGATGAATTGTTGCCGAAACTGAATGATCGCGACCGTCGCATAAGACATTGCGATGTGGTAGCGGTTCGGTTGCGTAGGTGGCCCCGTCGGCTCACCGAGAAACGGAGATTGTGGAGATGACATTTCGAAAGCTCCTTGCGATTGCGTCAATGCTTGCTGCGTTCTCGATCGCAGGTTGCGGAGATAGTGCAAATAACGTGTGTGACAACTGCGAGATCTCGGATCAGCGGGAGTTATGCGAGAGCACCTTCAACAACTGTACGGCTGGCGATTGCGAGGCGCGGGCCTTGGCAGCGTGCGCAGACCCCATCTAGGCTGCACCCGCGACCAACATGTCTAGCCGATCTTTTTCATCAATCGAGCTCCGAAAGAACTTCGTCGCAAGCCTCCTCGTGATCGCTGCGAGCTGGGCGCTGTTTGCCGTACCCGGCTGTAAGGATGACGACTCGCCGCCGCAAACTATCGAGGGAGCAATTTCAGGACACGTGATCGTACCGCCGAACCACGTGCTTGAAACGGAGCCGAACGACAATCCAGATACGGCGCAGAGCATCACGCAAGCGTCGAGGGTCTCCGGCGAAGCGGCAAGCGACGATCCCGGTTTCGGGCTCCCCGGGAGGGAGGTCGAGGCGCAGGACTTCTATCGCGTGACGACGACAGCGCCGGTGCGCGTCATGCTCATCGTCGGCGCGAACGAGCTGTTCACATATGACCCGGATAGCGATCCGCCCATCGAGGTCATCAACGACCTCGATCTTGCGGTGCTCGATGGCGAGGGAAACCTCATCGACTTCTCGGAAGGCCTGTCGGAGACGGAGACAGTCGACGTCTCCGAAACGGGCGAGCTCACCATCGCCGTCAGAGCCACTGCGGGCTCGAGCCCGTACGTCCTCGGTGTCACCCCTCTCGAGCTCGCCTCTGATGCCGGAGCGGCGCCTGCACTTGCGGTCCCCTCCCCCGCGCCGGACTTCGTTCCAGGTGAGGTGCTCATGAAGCGAGCACCGGCGGCGGCGACTTCAGTGAAGTCACGAAACGCGCTCGCAGCGTCGAACGGGGCGCGGTTCCGGAAATCCCTTCCCCCGGACGTCGATGTGCTTCAGCTCAACGAAACAACCACTTCTACGAAGCTCAACCCAGGCGCGCGACTAGCGAAAATCGACCCGTCCGCGATCGACACGCACCTACTCAAGGCAGCGACACTCGAGGTGGTGAAGCGCCTCCAAGCCGATCCAGCGGTCGCTTGGGCGCAGCCGAACTACATCCGAAGAGCCCTGCTGACCCCGGACGATGAGCTCTACGAGCGCCAGTGGCACTACGAGAATATCAACCTGCCACAGGCTTGGGAGACGACCACAGGCTCTAGCGACGTGATCGTGGCCGTGATCGACACCGGCATCCTGTCGGAGCACCCAGACATCCCAACCGAACGACTCGTTCCCGGGTACGACTTCGTGAGCGACGCGTTCCGGGGTCAGGACGGAGACGGCATCGACCCCGATCCAGAGGATGAAGGAGACGACCCGCGCAACCGAAGCAGCAGCTTCCACGGAACCCACGTGGCGGGCACCATCGGGGCCAGAACCGACAACGGCGACGGTGTCGCGGGCGTGAACTGGGACGTTCGGATCATGCCGATCCGCGTGCTCGGTGTGCTCGGGGGAACAGCCTCCGAGGTCTCACAAGGGATTCGCTTCGCGGCGGGCCTCACGAACGAATCGGGCACGGTGCCGGACGAACCCGCGCGCGTGATCAACATGAGTCTCGGCGGTGCGGGCACCAGCCCGATCGAACAGGCGGCGGTCACCGACGCGCGGAACGCGGGGACAATCATCATTGCCGCGGCAGGCAACGACAGCTCCTCCGATGAATACTCTCCCGCCGGCCTGGACGGTGTGATCTCCGTATCAGCTTCGACCGTGGTCGGCACCAAAGCCTCCTACTCGAACTATGGAGACAAAGTGGATGTGGCCGCGCCTGGCGGAGAGTTCTGGGATTCCGACGGCGACGACCAGCTGGATGCGGTCCTCAGCACGCTGGGCAATGACGACGGCGATTTCATCTACAAGTACTACCAGGGCACATCCATGGCCTCCCCCCACATGGCGGGGGTCGTGGCCTTGATGCTGGCGGTCAACCCCGAGCTCGACCCGGATGACATCGACATGCTGCTTGCGGGCACCCATCCGGACACCTCGAGGCGCATCACCATCGACCTCGGCCGGCCCGGCCGGGACGACTTCTTCGGGCACGGCCTCATCGATGCCGCTGCAGCCGTCATCGCCGCAAGTGAAGTGGGGGATGGAGGTGATGTCTCTCCCACCGGACCCATCCTCTCGGTGTACCCGAGCTCGCTCGACTTCCGCGAGTTCCAGAGCGCGCTACCGCTCGCGGTGACCAACAGCGGCACCGGCACGTTGAACGTCACTTCGGTTACCACCGACAGTGAGTGGCTCGCGGCAACGCCGACGTCCGGTGAGGCGCCGCTCGCTATCGAGGTCACAGTGGACCGCAGCGGCCTCGCGGACGGATCGTACATGGGAACGGTGCAGATCGAGACCGATGCCACCGAAGGCTCCGCGAGTGCAGACGTGAGCGTTGCGATGACCATTGGCGCAGTGGCGACGGGCGATGCTGGCCCGACGATCGTCCGGGTTCTGAGCGCGGACGGGTCGCGGGTGGTCGCAGAGGTGACGACCGACGCGGCGCAGGACTACGCGTACACGACGCCCGCCGTCGAGCCGGGAACCTACATCGTGGTCGCCGGGACGGACCGGGACGGTGACTCGAACATATGTGACATTGAAGACGCGTGCGGCCTCTTCCAGGAGCCGGTCACCGTCGCCGATTCAGGCGAGGGCGTCACAGACGTGAGCTTCCTGCTCACTTTCGGCGTAGGCCAGCGGCCCCCGCCAGTGGGCGACGAGCTACCCGAATAGCCCATATGCACCAGCTCAGCGTCGGTGCACGTCCGCTCAATGGAGGACGCTTCCACGCGCGCAGCCTCGCGCTACCCGGTTGGCGCCACCGGAATCAGTCTACCCAGTGGAGCACGTCGCGGATCACCGACCATCGCCGCGAATCCGCCTCGGGAGAACGCCCCAGGATCCAGTGGTCGTAGAGGCGGTCGAAGGTGCCGTTTCGGCGCCGGACCTCGATCCAGTGGTTCACGAATTCACGCAGGCGCTCGTCCCTTGCCCTCATCGGGAACGCGACGGGCACGCGCACCACGTCCGGCTGTGGCACGACCACCGAATACTGCGGATAGGCGAGCGTCCATGCCGATCCCCGTTCGGCAGAGAACACCATGACATCGATCGTGTCGTTTGGTTGCTCGAAGAACTGCCGAGGCGATGCGACAATCACGAACTTGGCGTTCGGGAAATTTCTCTCGACGCGTTCGACGAAACCCGGGAGATCGGGCACACCCACGGTCAAGTCCGTCAATGCCCGAACTGACTCACTACTCGTGAACTCGTTCCGGCGGTGATCGGGCACCAGGAACGCCAGGGTGTCGTCCATGTACGGAGCGGAGAAGCCCATCTGCTGAGCCCGTTGGAGCGTGAGGGCGACGCCCGCCATCACGATGTCGATGGCGCCGCTCGCGAGGAGCCCGGACATTCGCTTCCGCGTGATCGGCACGAGCTCGAGCCGCACACCGAGGTCGCGCGCCAGGGTGTGGGCGAGGTCGATATCGTGCCCGACGAGCTCACCGTCCCTCTTTCGATAGGAAAACGGCAGAGCGTCTTCGCGGCAGCCCACGCGGACCGCGCCCCGGGATTGGATTCGATCGAGGGCCGAGTCGAAGTCTCCAGGGGTGGGCTCGAGGTCGTCGGCGTCGAGCACCGTCACTTGCGTGAGCGGGGTGATCAGATCCATCTCCGCGAATTTCTCGCCGCCGGTGTACTCGTGAGAGACCACGCGACTGAAGAAGGCGTTGACGCCGAAGAGTCCAACACCGACGAGGGCCACCGTGACCACGGCGAGGCGGCCGAGCTGCCGCCAGCGAACCGTCAGCGCTCCCGCCATCGCACAAGCCCCGAGCGTGCTCCAGAGCAGTACGAAGATCGCGGCGAGCAGCATCCCGAAGCGGCCCGTGAAGACGTCGCTGACGACGTAGAGCTGGAACAGATCGGCCGGAATGTGCAGCAAGTCGAGCATGAACGGCACGGCCACCATCGTGCTGCCGAAGAGCGTCATGACGCCGGCGGACAGAAACGCAGGGATTTGATCGAGCGCGAGCGCGCCTCCGGCCATCCACGCCCCAAACTGCACGAAGCCCAAAATGAACAGCGTCCCGGGCCCGGGGAACGTGAAGGCCAGCGGGATCAGGACGTCCACGGCCCCGGGTGCGTCCTCCGAATCAGGCGCACAGCGCCGCACGAGGTTCTTACTGTGCTCAGCGAGGAGTGGCAGGACGACAAACACGCTGCCCGTGGCAAACGCCGTCACGAACGCATCCCTCGCCGGGCCCATGGTCTCGCGGAACGTGAGCGGCGTGAGGGCGCTGGTGAGCGCAGGCAGAAACCAGGCCATGGCGAACCAGAACACGAGGTACGTGGCCAGATACACCTCGAGCGCTTCGAACTGCTGGACTTCGATGGTCCCGGCAGCGCGGGCCGTGATGGCGAAGACGCCGATCGGAGCCAGGCGGACGACGAACTGTGCCACTCGGGAAAGCGTTTTCGCGACGACCCCCAGGCCGTCGAGAATCGGCTGCTTGTTGGCAATCCCCATCAGCGCGGCCCCGAGGGCGAGCGAAAACACGACGACCGCCGGCACCATCCCGAACGCCAGTGAGTGAAACGGGTTAGCCGGGATGAAGAGCTCGACCAAGCTCATCTCGGGGGTCGGCTCGACGAGTGAGGTGCTGAACTGTGACGCCAATTCCCACGCGGGATACGCGAGCGGCATCATCAAGACGAAGGTCAAGGCCACGGCCCAGATGACGAGTAACAGCAAGCCCGCGCGCCCGGCGAGAAGCTTCGCTTCCTGGTAGCTCAGCTGCCCGAGGCCGTGGATCAACGAGACCACGACGTAGGGCAGCACCGTCATCTGAAGCAAGCGGATGAAGGCGTCGCCCACGACGCCCACGGGTGCAGCGAGCTCACCAAAGAAGATGCCCGAGCCGACTCCCAGAGCAAACCCGATCAGAACCTTGGTCGCGAGAGTCATTCACCACCGACCGACTTCATGAGGTCGCTGCTACTCGCCTGCCGGCCAGCGCAACGGCGGTGTGGTGGACGGGGCGCGCGGCGCTGGGCGCCGGGTCAAACCGTTCTGGCGCAAGCGCCAGACGAACTGATCGAAACGGTCGCCACCGAAGAAGGGCTCGTCCTGACCCTCGATGACCATCAGCGGTACGCCGCCGTGACCGGTTCGCGCCATACCCTCGGCATTGTCGATCCAGCACTGGTCGATTTCCTCGGGGTTCTTCCGGATGTACTTAATTGCCTTCTTGTAATTGAGACCGTCGACCCGGTTCATGTACTCCTTCACGTAATTCGGCCAGTGCCCCTTGGCTGGATCATCGGCGGCACCAGGGTTATCGGGGTGGACTACACCGCTCCAGATCAGATACGAAACCTGGTTGACGAATTCGAGCGCTTTACCTTGCCGCTCGGCATAGCAGGCCAGGCGCGTGAGCCAGAAGATGTACGGTTGTTTCTCGGGTGGGTGGGTGAACAGCCAATTCTTGGGCCCCGGAACTTCTGAGCCCGGATTCCAGACCTGCCAGATCGGGTCGGGCACCGGAAAATTGAACGGAACCCCCAGGAACTTCCCTTGACGCCGAGCATCCCAGACCGTGTCGGGAACCTTGTAGGGAAGGCCAAACAGGCCGCCGGCTTTACCAGAGCCACCCTTGGTCGAGCGAACCGCCACTGGCAAGACGGGCCGAATGTTGACGTTGACATTGTAGTTGGAGTTCAGCCACACGAGCCGGTTCAACACCAGGTAACTGTAGGGGCTGCGCATCGACCAGAAGACGTCCACTTCGATCGGGTCGCTTTCTGTCACTATCCGCGTCCTGGGTGCGGGCACGCCCTCCACCCTGGGCGGGTAGACATTGTCGTCAAAGTGAGTCCACAGAAAAGCGTCTTGATTCATTTGCGGATCATCGGTCACCGGCATCGGCGGCAAATCTGGAACCGCGGGATCGTGAGGCCAGGTCGTATCAAGGCTCTTGTTCAGTTCGTCGTACAACTCAGGCGTGAGCTTGGGAAACTCCTGCGCCTGCGCGCCGAACGAGATCATGACCAGGCAGCCTGCCAGCAGGCCGGTCAACTTTCGCATTGTGGGGATTGTGCTTTTCACGTTTCTTGCTCCTTGGCATCGGTGAAGTTGGTCGCTGACATGCATCTCTTCCGGCGTGTTCCGAGCAGAGTCTAGATCCAAAGGAACCGCTGACCAGACGAATCTTATGCGGGGCATCTGCAGAAATTGGGAGCGGCGGAGCACGGGAGGCAACATGCGACTCAATGAAGCAGGCGAACCTTCGGGCCTTGCTCGCCGCCTTGGCGCTGGCACTCTCGGCGCCTACGCCCTCGTCCGCGCAGGACGCGGAGAAGAAGTCGCAAGAACAGAGGATTCAGGAGCTCGAAGCACAGGTCGCCGAGCTCCATGCCGAGCACGACAAGGCAAAGCCGGAAGCCACCGGCAGGGACGCCGAGGACCAGAAGGCAGCCCAGGAGGCCGCCGAAAGGGTCCGCGGAATGTCGCCGGAGGAGCGAAAGCGCTGGCACCGAGGTCTCGCCGCTTCGCAGCCTGCGAACTACAACGCGGCCTGGCACATCGGCACCCCGAAGAGATACGTGGACGACAAGGGCTGGTGGGGACTCAAGGGGACGCCGAGCGAGCTTCGACTATCGGGCTGGGTACAGTTTGCGCTCTTTCATGACTTCCAGGGAAACGCCCTCGCCACCACGCAGGAGTTCTCCTCCGGCGCTGTCATCGTGCCAACGTTGAAGAGGCCGAGCACCGGTGTGGATGTCGGGAGCAGCCGCATCTTCCTCGAGTTCCGGCACCTCTTCGACTGGAAACAG
>CALLDH010000064.1 GCA_937998345.1 uncultured bacterium
CGGTGAACTCGATCTCGGATTCGTTGACATCCGGCGGCAGCACCGTGATCCCCATCGAACGTGCCTCCGCCACCGTGCGAACGACCTTATCGATCTTCTCCTTGTCGGCCGTCAAGGTTGCGCAGGTGAATTCGACCGGGAAGTGCGTCTTGAGGTGCGCGGTCTGATAGGTGATCAGCGCGTACGCGGCCGAGTGACTCTTGTTGAAGCCGTACCCGGCGAAGTACGCCATCAAGTCGAAGACCTCTTCGGCCTTTTCCTGCGTGTGGCCGCGCCCGGTCGCGCCCTCGATGAAGATGGCCTTCTGCTTGTCCATCTCGGAGGCCTTCTTCTTGCCCATTGCGCGCCGCAAGAGATCCGCCCCGCCGAGCGAGTACCCGGCCATCTCCTGCGCGATTTGCATGACCTGCTCCTGGTAGACGATGACCCCCCGGGTCTCTCGCAAGATGCCTTCGAGCGACGGGTGAGGGTACTCGACCTGTTGCCGGCCGTGCTTGCGATGAACGAAGTCCTTGTCCATCTGCGCGCCCATCGGGCCGGGCCGATACAGCGCGACGGCCGCCACGATGTCGTCAAACCGGTCGGGCCGAAGCTGCTTGAAAAGGTTCTGCATGCCGCTCGATTCGAGCTGGAACACGTTGGTCGTCTCGCCCGACTGCAGCAACGCGTACGTGGCGTCGTCGTCCATCGGGATTTGGTCGATGCGGAACGGGGTCCCTTGGCGGTCCGGCCTGCGGTCGATCAGCTTCGTCGCGATGTCGATCACCGTCAGCGTGCGAAGTCCGAGGAAGTCGAACTTCACCAGGCCCGCCGCCTCGACGTCATCCTTGTGATACTGCGTGACGTAGACGTTTGGCTCCGGGCAGAACACCGGCACGTGGTCCCAAATCGGTCCCTCGCTGATCACGACGCCCGCGGCGTGCATACCCGCGTGCCGCGTCAGGTTTTCTAGAGCCTGCGCCGTATCGAGCAGCTCGTGGGCCTGGCTGTCTTGCTCGTACGCAGTCTTGAGGCGCGCCTCCTGCTCGAGCGCATCGCTGATCGGCACGCTCTTGCCGCCGACCGGCTCAGGAATCATCGTCGCGATCAGACCTGCGTCGCCCGGCGTCATCCCCATGACCCGCCCAACGTCCCGCACGACGCTGCGGCTCTTGAGCTGATGGAAGGTGGCAATCTGGCCGACGCTCGCCTGCCCATATTTGTCGCGCACGTACTGGATGACGCGGTCGCGCTGATCCATGCAAAAGTCGATGTCGAAGTCAGGCATCGACACGCGCTCCGGGTTCAGGAATCGCTCGAACAGAAGTCCGTGTGTGATCGGGTTCAGGTCCGTGATGCGAAGCGCCCACGCAACCAGCGAGCCGGCGCCCGAACCGCGTCCAGGGCCCACCGGCACACCGTTGTCCTTCGCCCAGTTGATGAAGTCCTGAACGATGAGGAAGTACCCGGCGAAGCCCATCTTCAGAATCACATTGAGCTCGAGCTCGAGCCGGCTGTGGTAGGCGTTTTCTTCGAAGGTCTCCGCTCGCTCCCGCATTTCCACCATGCGCCGCCCAAGGCCCGCGACCGACAGGGCGCGCAGGTAGTCTTCCTCGCTCGCGCCGCCGGGCACCGCAAAACGCGGGAGCTTCGGCTCGGCGAGGGGGGTAGCCTGTCCGGCGCACATTTCGGCGATCAGCAGCGTGTTTTTCGCCGCGTCCGGGATGTGCGCAAAGAGGTTGAGCATCTGTTCCGGCGTCTTGAGATAGAGCTCCGAAGAATGGTGATGCACCGCTTCCATCTCACGGACGCTGCGCCCCGCGCCGATGCACTGAAGCACGAGCTGCGCATGCGAGGACTGGCGTTCGAGGTAGTGGCAGTCGTTCGTGCCAACCATTGGAAGCGCGAGTTCTTTGGCGAGCTGGCCCAAGACTTGGTTGAGCGGCCGATTCTCGGGGAAGCCATGGTCCTGAAGCTCGACGAAGAAGTGCCCGGGGTTGAAGGAGTCGCGCAGCTTTGCGATTGCTTCGCGCCCAACATCGGGCCCCTTGTTGAGAATCTCCTGGGCCACGTAGCCGCCCATGCATGCGCTCAGGCCGACGACTCCCTTGCTGTGCTTCTGGAGCACCTCGAAGTCGATGCGCGGCTGATCGTAGACCGCCATCCCGTCCACCCAGCCGGCGCTGACGAGGCGCACCAGGTTCTGGTAGCCCTCCTGCGAGCTCGCCAGCAGCAAGAGATGATGGAGCTCGTGATTCTGCGGGTCGCGCCGGTCACCCGAGGTGAAGCTCACTTCGCATCCGAGGATCGGCTTTACGTCGGTCTGCTGGCACGCGCGCACCAGTTGCACGGCGCCGAACATGTTGCCGTTGTCGGTCAGCGCGATAGCCGGCATTCCCATCTCGCCCACGCTTTCGACCAGCTGCGGAATCCGAATGGCCCCGTCCAACATCGAGAACTCGCTGTGAACGTGCAGGTGAACGAATTCGGCTGCCATGCGCGGGCTGACTCTACTGTGCCCGACCGGGCGGATCCACCGGGGCATGGTGATCAATTCTCGCCCAAGGGTATTAATCAATGTCCGGGCCGCGGGGAGGGCGGTACCCCGGCTTGCGCGGAGGGTCGCCCGTGCTAATCCGGGCGCTCCCCAGCCTAGAAAACCTGGTGTTTCGGGGCCATGGTGCACGTGATGAGCAACTCTCCTCTGTCAATTCTAAAAGAGCGCTTCGGAGACGATCCGAAGAAGGCGAAAGAAAAACTGGTTGCTGCCGTGAAGAAGGTCGCCGGCAAGGACCTCTGGCTCGACCGGCTGAATGCGGAAAAAGGCCTCCAGCACGTGTCGAACCGCAAACTGCTCCATCTCGAGCAGCTCTTCACTGAAATCAGCAAAGAGGTCGGTTCCCGCGACAAGCTCATCGGCGAAATCGCAAAGCTTCAGGGCCGCGCGAAGGACGAAGACTACAAGGCCAGCCTGGCCGAGGAGTCGACACCGAGCTTGTGGGAT
>CALLDH010000065.1 GCA_937998345.1 uncultured bacterium
ACTTTCCGGGTTTCCAGGGCATGAATATCGAGCGCAGTTTGCCGGCGCTCCTGAGTCACACCGCCTTCGGCTACCTGACGCCCCCTGAACCCTACTCCTTCCGGCATCCGGACGGGGGAGCGTCGGTGGCACGGCATCTGGTGCGCGCGCTCATTCCGGAGGCGGTTTCCGGACACACCGCGGAAGACATCGTGACAGCGAAGGTCGACTACGGCCTTCTGGACGTCAGCGGCTCGCCGGTCCGGATTCGTCTCAACTCCACGGTCGTGCGGGCGCGCAACGTCGGCGAGCCTGATTCCGCGAAGGAAGTCGAGGTCGCCTACGAGCGCCACGGACAGGTGTTCAGCGTCCGCGGCAGAGGCGTCGTCCTGGCGTGCTGGAACTCCATGATCCCGTACATTTGTCCTGAGCTCCCCAAACACCAGAAGGAAGCGCTGGCCTACGGTGTGAAATCTCCGCTGGTGCTCACGAACGTGGCGATCCGTAACTGGACATCGTTTGAGAAGATCGGTATTTCCGAGGTGTCGTCGCCCGGCATGTATCACACCGGGGTGAGTCTCGCCCCGCCGATCAACATCGGCGACTACAAGTATCCCAGCTCGCCCGAGGAGCCGATGGTACTAGCCCTGCTGCGAACGCCATGCCAGCCGGGCTTGCCGCTGCGCGATCAGTACCGCATCGGCCACGTCGAGCTGTACGATACGCCGTTCGAGACTTTCGAGCGCAAGATCCGCGATCAACTGGCGCGGATCCTGGCGCCGGGCGGCTTCGATCCGGCCCGCGACATCGCGGGCATCGCGGTCAACCGGTGGCCGCACGGCTACGCGTGCGAGTACAATTCATTGTGGGATCCGGACTGGCCGGAGGATCAGAAGCCCTGCGTGATCGGGCGAAAGCAGTTCGGGCGGATCACGATTGCGAACTCGGATGCCGCGGCCGCCGCCTACATGGATCCCGCGATGGATCAGGCGTATCGGGCAGTCAGCGAGTTGATCGCGTGATGCGGGCACGGCTCGGCACCGGAGGGAGAAGTGGCAAGAGCTGACAACGAGAACGTCGTGTACCGCAGCTGCAATCTCTGTGAGGCGCACTGCGGGGTCGCCATTCACACCGACTCGGAGACCGGTGAGGTCACAGGGATCCGGGGCGACGAGAACGATGCGATGAGCCGGGGCTATGTGTGCCCGAAGGCGGTCGGCCTCGGCGCGCTCGCGACCGATCCGGATCGCATCCGAACGCCGCTGCGCCGCGTTCGTGGCGGGAGCGGGGGCGGCACCCGCGACGAGTTCGTCGAGATCAGCTGGGACGAGGCGCTCACGCTCGTCACGTCGAAGCTCGCCGAGATTCGCGAGACGCACGGCGCGAACTCGATCGCGACCTATCTGGGCAATCCGAACGCACACGACTTCGCGTCGAACCTGTCCGTGGCTCCACTGCTGCGATCGCTTGGCACCAAGTGGCGTTTCTCCGCGTCCAGCGTGGACCAGCTGCCGAAGATGGTCTCGAGCTGTCTGATGTTCGGGAAGCCGAACGCATTCGCGATACCCGACATCGATCGGACGGACTTCTTCCTCGCGTTGGGTGCGAACCCGCTGGCTTCCAATGGCAGCCTGATGACGGCGCCCGACATGCGGGGACGACTGCGCAAGCTCCGCGAACGCGGCGGGACGCTCGTCGTCGTCGACCCTCGGAGGACCGAGACCGCGGACGTTGCCGATCGACATTTTCCGATCCGACCGGGAACAGACGCGTTGTTCCTGTTCGCACTGCTGCACGTGCTGTTCGACGAGGATCTCGTCCGGCTCGAGCGGCTCGCGGAGTTCACGAACGGGCTCGACGCGGTGCGCGATCTGGCGCGGGAGTTCTCGCCGGAGACGGTCGCTGGGCATACTGGCATCGCCGCCGACGAGACACGCACGTTGGCCCGCGCCTTCGCAGAGGCGTCACGGGCGGTCTGCTACGGGCGTATCGGCACGTGCACACAGGAGTTCGGAACACTCGCGAGCTGGCTCGTCGACGTCGTCAACGCAGTGACGGGCAACCTGGACGAAGAAGGTGGTGCGATGTTCCCGTGGCCCGCGCATGCACCGGCGGACCCGGCGGCCGGGCGCAGCGGTCACGTTCCGTACGCGCGCTGGCGCAGCCGCGTTCGTGGGCTCCCGGAGTTCGCCGGCGAGCTTCCGGTCGCAACGCTCGCCGAGGAGATCGACACGCCCGGCGAGGGCCGCGTCCGCGCCCTGCTGACGATCGCCGGCAATCCGGTCTGCTCTACGCCGAACGCGGCGCGGCTCGATCGCGCGCTTGGCGAGCTCGACTTCATGGTCTCGATCGACATCTACCTGAATGAGACGACACGTCACGCCGATGTGATCCTGCCGACGACGACCCCGCTCGAGCGAACGAACTACGACATGGTCTTCCACGGGATGTCCGTACGGAACCACGCCAAGTGGTCGCCGGCAGTGCTCGAGCCGCCGGCCGGCGTGAAGGACCTGTTCGACGTCGCCATGGAGATTGCCGGCCGGGTCAATGGCGCAGGCGGATCCGCGGTCGAGGAGACGCTGCTCGGCTCGATGTTGAAGGCGACCCTTCGCGGAGGCGCTGCTCCCGACATCAATGAGACCGAGGCACGGGACCGTCTCGGAAAGCGCCGCGGGGCGGAACGCATCCTCGACCTGATGATCCGCAGCGGGCGCTACGGCGATCAGTTCTCCGACGGTGACGGCCTCTCACTCGATGCACTGATCGAAGCGAAGCACGGCATCGATTTGGGCCCGCTCGAGCCGCGCCTGCCCGAGATGCTCTCTACTGAGAGTGGACGCGTCGAGCTCGCGCCGGAGCTGCTCGTCGAGGATACCGAGCGGTTGCGGCAGGGCCTTGCGGCCGGACCGCCGGACCTCGTGTTGGTCGGACGCAGGCACGTTCGGTCGAACAACTCGTGGATGCACAACGTCCACGCGCTCGCGAAGGGACCGGCGCGCTGCACCCTGCTCGTCCACCCGGACGACGCTGCGCAATACGGCGTGCGGGATGGTGCCCCTGCGCGCGTCCGCTCACGGGTCGGCGAGGTCGTCGTGCCGGTCGAGGTTACGGACGCGATGATGCCAGGCGTGGTCAGCCTGCCTCACGGCTTCGGACACACGCCGCCCGCGGAAGGCGCGGCGACGCGACTCGCGACAGCCGCCGCGCTGCAGCCGGGCGTCAACTCGAACGTCCTGACCGACGAGACCGGGCTGGACGCTCTCTCCTGTAACGCGGTGCTGAACGGAATCCCAGTCGAGATCGAGGCCGCGCCAGACGCGGCCTGAGCAGAAGCCTTTCTCGCTTCAGCTGGCCAGGCCGTACAGCTCCGCGACGTTGTCGTGGAGGATCCAGTCGCGCTGCGCGGGCGACAGATCGGTGCACAGCTTCTCGAGCACTTGCTGAGACCACGGCCTGCTGCGTGCCAAGACATTCTGGACACCAGGCGTTGCTACTGCAACGGCCCCGGTCCAGAATGCTCTGAGGCGCAGCCGCGCTGCAAATCGCCACCCCAGAAGCGTTTCGCTCAAGCGTCGAAGTGCGCCGCTGCAACAGCCACGGTCAGGCCGTCGGCCTCACGGAGCCGCCGGGCCAGACCATCGATCTTGGGCAGCTCGTAGTGGAAGAAGTAGCGCAGAGTTGCCCATTTTCCCTCGTAGAAGTTGGCTTCGGCCTGCCACGGATTCTTGGCCAGCGCCTTCTGGACTGCGATTCCCTGCAGCAGCCACTGCCAGCCGAT
>CALLDH010000066.1 GCA_937998345.1 uncultured bacterium
GTCGGCGATGTCGTGTTGGACCGGGTGGACTACGACGGCACTGTCCAGGGGGTCGCCTGGCAGGTCGACCCTAGTGGCGAGGTCTGTCTGGCGCTCCCGCAAGACGAGTACATCGCGCAGAACTTCGGAACACCGGGCGATGCGAACCCGGCCTGTCCACCGGTGTTGGGCCCCGGCATGTGTGTCGACGAGGGTACGCCGCGCGACATCGCGAGTCCGCGGCTGGGTGACGCGCATATCGTCGAGTGGATGGCGAACCCGTCGGCCGTCGGGAATCGAGAAGGAGAGTGGGTGGAGGTCCGGTTCGATGCCGCGGCCGACCTGAACGGCCTCATCCTGTCGGATCTCACATCCAGCACCGCAACGGTGGAGAGCCAGGACTGCTTGAGTGTGAGACCCGGCGCGCACGTGATCTTCGGGCGGAACGCGAATCCCACGGAGAACGGGGGCCTCGACGGCATCCATGCCGAGCTCTCCCTTTCACTGAACAACAGCGACGAAACGATCACCTTGAGTGTCGATGGCCAGGTTCTCGACGCCGTGGCGTATGAGCGTTCGAAGGCGGGGGTAGCAACCCAAGTGGATGAGTCCGGTAGGGTCTGCGACGCCGTGCATGCGTACGGCGATGGTGACCTCGGGACGCCTGGCTCCGCGAATCCCTGGTGCCTCTGAGGCGCGCACTTGTCTTCGTCTGCCTACTCGCGCTTGCACCGCGCACAGCATCAGCGGTCCAGTACGAGCTCTTCATCGACATCGAGACCGAGGAGGACCTCTACGACCTCTTGGTAACCGAACAAATCTCGGAGTCTTCGTTCAACGCGTTGCTGCTCCTTTATCAGTCCCGCGTAGAGCTGAATCGAGCGAGTCGGCAAGGGCTGTATCTGCTCCCCAACCTCGACTACGGGCACGTCGATCGGATCCTGGCGTACCGACGAGAAGTCGGAGTGATTCGCGGCCTTGGGGACTTGGTGGCCGCCCGTGTGCTCGAATCAGAGCTGGTGCGCTCCATGCGAGCGTTCGTGATCGTGCGGGTTCCGGATACGCCGAAGCCGCACGCCAATGGGTTTCTGCGGGTCCAGGGGAGATGGAGCGGTCGGCACGATCGGCTGCCCCCTGCCTCCGCGGTGCAAGCGCGGGTCAAGGCGCTTCACAATTTGGACATCGGCGTCGCCGGTACGCTCACCCGAAACGGACTGCATCGAACGCGATGGGACCCGAACCGAGCTGCGCTGAGTGCCGAGGCCGAGCGTGTTCGTTTCGATGTGCCGAAGCTCTACATCGAGTGGGAGGACGACGAATGGGAGATCGTCGCTGGAACGTACCGCGTCGGCTTCGGACAACGGCTGACATTCGACGTGACGGACCAGGCCACGCCCAACGGATCCTTCGGGGACTACGAGCTTCGCCGGGACGATGAGCTGGGGCTCGCGTGCAGGCGCTCTGCCGGAGAGCTGCAGGTGTCGCCGTGTCCGAGCGATCGGGTCACGCGAGTTACGCCCGACTATGCGTGGACGAATCGATTGGCCGGTGTCGCCGTGGGGCTGAAAGCCCTTCCGCTGGGGCCAGGCTGGCTTCAGGCGTATGCGTGGGGGTCCTATCAGGTGCATCGCATCGCGCAGATCGAGATTTTCGACGCAGAGGGGTGCGACGACCCACGCCGAGACGAGGACCCGGCTTGTGGCGCGCCGCCGGTGTACGTGCGAACTGGCGATCCGACTGCGCCGGCGAGCGTGGCTGCGCTTGCAACCCTGCCCGCGATGTACGTCGAGGGCCTCGCGGGGGTGAACACGAGCTACTTCTGGAATGAGCGGGCTCATGTCGGGCTCACCGGATACGGATCTGTACCGAAATGGCTGGTTCGGGGAGTCGAGCTCGGGTTCCAGGAGTTTTCGCGTAAACCGTTCGGCGGCCCGTTCGGAGCGCTCGGGGTGGACGCCGCCTTCGGGTTTCGCGCGCAGGACTTCTTCGCCGAAGTCGCGCGGAGCTTCGATTCACAGTTGGGGGGTGGCGGCGGCTACGGGTTGGTCCTACGGAGTGTGACGACCCTTGCTGGCAGTGAAGTCGATGTGTCGGCACGCTATTATGGGACGAAGTACGTCAACCCGTACGCGCGACCTGTCTCGGCGCCCGACGAGCTCGACGGACTACGGGCGCGAGACGAGGCCGGGCTTCGCCTTCGCGCCGCCACTCAACTGGGGCGACGCCTCGGTCTGCGGATGGCGGTTGACGGATGGCGTGAGCTCTCGTCCGGGACGCTCAATGGGCTGCTCTTCGCCCGCACGGACCTGCGAATCGCCGCATCGTGGGCCTGGTCGCTGTGGACCGAATACCGCAATAGCGCGTCGCAACGGTTCGTCTTGGCGACGCGGCTCGCCTACGAGCCAGTTCGGCGGTTCGCGATATCGGGGCAGTTTCAGCACCGATGGGTGGGCTCGAAGCTCGCGGGCCCCCGCTTTCAACAGGACGTCGCTGCAATTTTGAATGTGACGACCCGCCCCGTCGACCTCCTCCGGCTTCGGCTCCGTGTGCGCTACGACTTCGAAGACGTCTGGGACAACCACCGGCTCCCGCAAACCTTGTGGGCATATCTAGATGCCGCGCTGACCGTGCGGGAACGGGACATGCTGCGGGTGCGCTACGACCTCCGTGCCTTCCTCGACCATCGCGCGTCGACGCGGGCACGTGTGCCCAACCCCGAACACTGGCTCTGGCTCGAGTATATCTTCCGCTACTAAGCTAGTCCTTGCCGGCCAAGCGGAGAATTGCATCGGTACGGGCGACTTGGATCTGCACTCGACGGGATTGTGCATCACGGAGCGCACCGCGGGCATCGGCGACGGCTTCGAGATCGCCTGCGCCGAGATCGTAGCTGGTTTTTGCCTGCTCGACGCGCTTCTCCGAGACCTCGACGAGACTGTTGGCGATCGTAAGCTGATCCTCGGCGTGCTGACGATCGAGGAGCGCCTGTTGGCGCTCGTCATTGCGCGCCACGTGCGCGTCTCGGGCGAGCGCGTCGAGCTCGATCGCTTGCGCGTCCGCTGAATGGGCCAGGGCAAGCGCTCTGCCTCCGTCCCAAAGGGGGACCGCAAGGTTGAGACCGAGACGGTACATCGGGAACACCCGCTCGTTGACACCTGCAAGCCCTGTCTGACCGATGACCGCGAGGGAGGGGACGCGGCTCTTGCGGTGCATTCTTGCCTCTTGGCGAGCGGCGTCGCGCTGGCGCTCGAGCGCCTCGACCTGCCAGCCGGCATCCGAGTCAGAACCCTTCGCTTCGATCTCGAGGAGCCGGGTATCCGGCTCTGCGTCTGGCGACAGCTCAGTCCCCACCGCGGATTCCAAGAGTCGTTTGGCGGCGATGGCTCTTGCGAACGCATCCGCCGCGAGGAGCTCGGCCTGCAGCTCCTCGTATCGCGCAGCGTCCAGCTCGGCCCCTGGGCGATCGCCATCCGCAATGCGCTCGGCGATGCGCTCCCGTTGAGCCTTTGCCTCTCGTGCGGACGTTGCGGCGAGGCCGTGCACCGAATGACTGGCCGTCCAATCGAGATAGGACGCGCGCACCATGGTCAGTACGGTCTCCCGAGATGCGCCCGAGCTTGCCTGGGCTGCAGCCCGGTAGGCTTCGGCCGCTTTGATCGCAGCTCTGGTCTGGCCGTCGTAGAGCGGCGCGCGCATGTCGATCGTCCCCTCGTACCGAATGTTTGGGCGAAACGCCGTGCGCTCTCCAACCGTCGGCGAGGCCCGGACGTTGACTTCGCGGCCGTCGATCGTTTGGACCCGCTCGATGTCGGAGCCCGGCGCGACGACACTCGAAATGTTCATCCAAAAGGTCGGCATCTTGCCGGCCCTAGCCGCGTTGACGTCAGCACCTGCCTGCGACGACCTCGCTTCCACTGCCTCCCAGCGCGCTTGATTTTGCAGAGCGAGCTCTTCGAGCTCTTCGAGCGTGACGACTTCAGCCGACACGCCCGCAGGGGTGAGCATCGCAGCGAGCACAACCACTACGGCAGCCGCTTGGCACTTCCAATTGCAGAGCACACTCATGTTCCACCTCATTCATGGCGCAGCGCCTCGATGGGCTCGAGCTGCGCGGCGCGCCGGGCCGGAAGGTAGCCAAACGCCACACCCACGGCCGTACCAAACGCAGCCGCCCCGGCCATGGTCAGCACCGACAGTCCACCCGACCAGCCCATAGCCTGCGCGACCAGGGTCGACGCGAGCCAACCGAGAAGCACCCCTGCCATCGATCCTGTGAACGACAACACCACTGCCTCGGACAGAAACTGCACCAGGATCTGTCGCGGGGATGCGCCGATCGCCGAGCGAACGCCGATCTCTTTGGTTCGCTCGGCTACGGACACCAACTGGATGTTCATCACGCCGATGCCACCCACCAGGAGCGACACAGCGGCAATTCCCATCAACAAACCCGTCAAGATGCTGGAGACTAACCTCGCGACCTGCGCTGCTTGTGCTGGGCTAGCCATCCTGAAGTCGTCCGGCTCGATCTCCGAAAGACGATGCGAGTGGCGCATGATCGGGACGGCCTCTTGCATCGCCGTCTCTAGGAGCCCGATGTCCCGCACTTGCACCATCAGCTCGTGGTACCCGATTGGCATTCCGAGAAATGCGCCATAAGTGGTCGCGGGTATCAGAACGATCTCGTCCATGTCTTCCCCGGTCGTCTGTTCACCTTTCGAGGCCAGCACTCCGATGATGCGGCAGGGAAGGTTGGAGCCAATGGTGATGGTCTGCCCCACGGGCTCGCTCCGGCCAAAGAGCTCGCGCGCGGTGGTGGTTCCGATGACCGCCACCTTGGCTCGCTGCTGCACGTCCGTGTCGTCGAACATGCCCCCAGTCAGCATCGACCACTCCCGAATATCGACGAACTCCGGCATCGTACCGGTGACGTTCATGGAGTAGGTCGTGTTTACCGACTTGACGTGCTGCATTTCGGTGATTCGCGGAACGACGCGCTCAATCACCATTCCGTCGCGTCTCAGCGCCTCGACGTCGGCGTCGGTCAGAGGCTTCGCGCTTCCTCCGAAGCTCCGGCGCGTCATGTTCGTCCAGATGTACACCACACGAGTGCCCAGGACCTCGAACTGCTCCATGACCGAGGCGCGTGCCCCAGTCCCGAAGCTCACCATGGCAATGAACGCGCCTACTCCGATCGCGAGTCCCAACATCGTGAGCGTGCTGCGGCCGGGGTTGCGGACCGCGGTTCGGACCGCTCGCCCGACGACTTCGCTACGCGTGCGCCGCATGGCTGCTCCCGTCGGTGATGACCTTGCCGTCGCGCAAGAACACCTGGCGGTGGCAGAACTCGGCGACCTCGGAATCGTGCGTAACGATGACCAAAGTGAGTGACCCCGCCGCATGAACCTCGAGAAGCAAGTCCATGACCTCGTTGCCGGTCTTCGTGTCGAGCGCTCCAGTGGGCTCGTCGGCGAGAAGCAAGCGAGGTCGACCTGCGACGGCCCGCGCAATCGCTACGCGCTGCTTCTCGCCACCTGAAAGCTGCGCGGGCCTGTGTTTCATTCGATGGCCCAAGCCCACGCGCTCGAGGAGCTCAACGGCGCGGCCCTCTCGTTCGTCGCGGCCGAGACCAGCGTAGTAAAGCGGCAGCGTGACGTTTTCGAGGACGGTGTTGTCCGAGATCAAGTGAAAAGACTGGAAAATGAAACCAATGTAGTGCAGACGCACCCAGGCTCGCTCCCTGCGGTTCAGAGTGGATACGTCGCGTCCTCCAAGCGAATAGGTCCCGCGCGTGGGCCCATCGAGGCACCCGATGATGTTGAGCAGCGTCGACTTCCCCGAACCGGATGGACCCCGCAATGCGACGATTTCCCCGGAGTCGATCGTGATGCTCACATCGTCGAGGACCGGCGCGGTCATGTTCGGGAACTCTTTGCGAATGCCGCGGGCCTCTACAATCGAGAAGCCGCTCATCGATGACCTCTCAGCGACAGGGATGGCGCCGCGGCATCGCCCGCACCATCGAGCGCCAGGCCGATTGCGATCGGGTCGTCGACCGCGAGGCTCTCGGAGTCGACTGGCCGCACCTCCGTCATGGCACCGTCGGATAGGCCGGCCTCCACCTCGATTTCCTCCAGCTCTGCACCTCGGACCCGCCAGACCCGGCTACGCGCTGGAGCGGCGGGGGCGCCTTCCGGGGTGAACCGAAGCGTCGCTTCCCGTACCGCCAACACATCGTCGACTTTGGCGACCTTGATCCGAACTTGCGCCGTCATGCCGGGAAGCAGCACCTGGTCTGGATTGCCGGTCGCTAGCCTGATGTCGTAGAAGACCGCGCCGTACTTGGTATACGGATCGGGACTGATGTGCTTTACGGTGGCCTCGAAGACCCTTCCCGGGTACGTGGGCACCTCGAATGCCGCCTCCAGCCCGACCCTCGCCTCGCCGATGTCAGCCTCGCCGATGGGAGCTGCGACAAGCATCTGATCGAGCGGGGCGCCAACGCGGAACAAGCGCGTCTGAGGGCCAACGACCATGCCCGTGTGCGGCGGAACTTCGAGGACCAGCCCGGCGCGAGGGGCAACGATGTCGGTGCGTTCGCGCTCATCACCCCGCAGAGACGCCCGCCTCTGTGCGGCAGAGCGCTGGGCGCGTGCGGCCTGAACCGAGGCGCGGGCTTTGACCATCTCAGAGCGCGCTGTCTCGAGCGTGCTCTTGCTAGCGAGGCTCTTCTTGGCAAGCCGATCGGTACGATGGAGCGCCTCTGTCGCTCGGTGAGCGGCGGCTTCGGCTTCGGAGACACGCGCGCGAGCCACTTCGAGCTCCGCCTGGGCCACGTGGAAGGCGACCTCGGCGGAACTCTTGTCGAGTCGCGCGAGGAGCTGACCCTCTTCGACGCTGTCCCCGGGTTGAACGAGCACCTCGACGAGCTGCCCTTCGAACGGCGCCGGGACCTCGACTTGATCAGTGAGCTCCAGATGGCCGGTCGCCCGGATCTCTTTCACGATCGATGTCCGCGAAACCACGGCGACCCGATACGGGTTCTCCTCGGTGTCGCGCATCAGGAAGTACGTCGTGACCGCGGCAGCCACGATTACGACACCCACTACGGCTGCGACCCTCCTCCCGCGAGACGAGTCGAGCCTGGGAATCTCCAGCTTCTCGTCGACCGATGTCTGAGTTCCTTTCATGTCCGCTTCACACGTAGGCCGTTCCGCTCGTTGGCGCCAGCGGCTGGAGAGTACGCGCGTCCGCACCTAGAAGACAACCCCGGCACGCGTGCTGACATTGCGACGCTCAAGGGCTAGGCTGCCCGCCGTGGGAAGTCTTGCTCAGAAACTAGAAGTGGTCCGAGTCCTGTACCGGGCTGGAATCTTGAAGCCGATGCGGCCCAACAAGACGATGCGGATCATCAAGGCAGCAAAGGGTTGGGGACGATCACCGGCAGTGGGAATCATCGTGGGAGCGATTAAGCAGCCCGATACGGTGGCCGTCATCGACGATGAGGGCTCGGCCACATTCGACGAGGTCAATCGCCACTCGAATGCATTGGCACGCGGTCTTCGGGAGGCGGGGGTGTCTCCTGGCGACGTCGTTGGGGTGATGTGCCGCAATCACCGGCAGTTCATCGAAACCATCGTGGCTTGCTGCAAGGTGGGCGCAAACACCGTCCTGTTGAACACGATGTTCGCGGCTCCGCAGCTCGCGGAGGTGAGCCGTCGAGAGAATGTCAGCGCCCTCCTCTACGACGAAGAATTCGCGAATCTTCTAGAAGATCTGCAGGGCATGCCCCGATTCGTCGTGTATGGCTCGGGCAATGATCCAAGCATCGAGCATGTGATCTCGAGCCACGCCGACGACAATGTCGAACCGCCTAGCATCGAGTCACGCTTCACGATGCTGACCTCGGGCACCACAGGTACGCCAAAAGGAGCCAAGCGCGGATCCCCAAAGGGCATGCTTCCGATCGCGTCGATGTTGTCCGCAATCCCGCTCAAGACCGGCGAGCGCACGATGATCTCAGCGCCACTCTTTCACTCGTGGGGCCTCGGACAGTTTCAACTAGGCCTCATTCTAGGTTCGACGTACGTCATGACCAGGCGCTTTGATCCCGAAGCCACGTTGCGCGCCGTGGCCGAACACCAATGCACCTCGCTCGCAGTCGTCCCAATCATGATGCAGCGCATGCTCGCGCTGCCCGACGACGTGAAGCGAAAGTACGACCTCAGCTCACTTCGCATCACCGCTGCGAGCGGCTCCGCCCTGCCCGGTCACCTCGCCACCGAGTGGATGGATACGTTCGGTGACAACCTCTACAACTTCTATGGGTCCACCGAAGTCGCGATGGCTTCCGTGGCTTCACCGGAGGACATGCGGGCGGCGCCGGGCACTGCAGGCAAGCCCCCGCTGGGCACGGTCGTGAAGATCCTCGACAATCAAGGAGAACCGCTCCCGACCGGTCAGACGGGCCGGATTTTCGTGTCCAATGCGATCTCCTTCGAGGGCTACACCAGTGGCGACGACAAGGAACGGCTGGGCTCGATGGTCAGCAGTGGGGATGTCGGACACTTCGACGAGAACGGGCGGCTCTTCGTCGACGGGCGCGATGATGACATGATCGTCTCGGGTGGCGAGAACGTATTCCCGCGCGAAGTGGAAGACTTGATCGCCGGACACGAGCAGGTCGAAGAGGTGGCCGTGATCGGCGTGAGCGACCCGGACTGGGGTCAGAGACTCAAGGCATTCGTCGTCCTGAAGCCCGGCCCGAGCCTCAGCGAAGACGAAGTAAAAGCGCACGTGAAACAGGGCCTCGCAAGCTACAAAGTCCCCCGCGACGTCGTGTTCATCGCTGCCCTCCCGCGCAACGCAACAGGCAAGGTGCTCAAGCGAGAGCTCGCGGGTTAGAAGTTCCCGAGCCCCTCGCTTACTTCTTCTTTGCGGCCTTGCGCTCCGCGACCTCGGCCTGAACCTTCTCGAGAATGTTCCGCGGAACCGGCGCGTAGTTGCTGAACTCCATCGAGAACTGACCACGGCCCGACGTGGCGGAGCGCAGGTCGCCGATGTAACCGAACATCTCGCTGAGAGGGACGTCTGCCTTGATGCGAACGTTGGTGTGACCCTTTTCCTGCGAGTTCACCATGCCGCGGCGGCGATTGAGGTCTCCGATGACATCACCCACGTTGGCGTCCGGCACGAAGACGTCGACCTTCATGATCGGCTCGAGGAGCTGCGGCCCAGCCTTGGGCATGCTCTGACGGAAAGCCGCTCTTGCGGCCGTCTCGAAGGCCATCTGCGACGAGTCAACCGCGTGGAACCCGCCGTCATTGAGCGTGACTTTGAAGTCGAGCAGGGGGAAACCGCACAGGGGTCCCTCCTCCTTCATGACCTTGAAGCCTTTCTCAACGGCGGGAATGAACTCCTTCGGGATCTTGCCGCCGACGATCTTGGATTCGAAGACGAAGCCTTCGCCAGGCTCGGTGGGCTCGATGGTGTATTCGATCTTGGCAAACTGACCAGAACCACCGGTCTGCTTCTTGTGGGTATAGCTGTCCTCGATCGCCTGAGTGACGGTCTCACGATATGCGACCTGCGGCGCACCGACATCGACGGCAACTCCGTGGCTCCGGCGTAGGATGTCGACCTTGATGTCGAGATGGAGCTCGCCCATGCCCCTGAGAATGGTTTCGCCGGACTCTTGGTCGACCTCCACATGGAAGGACGGATCCTCCGCAACCATCTTGCCGAGGGCTGTGCCGAGCTTCTCGCTCATGGCCTTGTCCTTCGTGCTGATTGCGAGAGAAATGACCGGATCCGGGAACACCATCGGCTCGAGCGTCGCGGGATTCTTCTGGTCCGCAAGTGTGTGCCCGGTGCGGACATCCTTGAGGCCGACCATGGCGACGATGTCGCCGGCCTGCGCCGAATCTACAATGGTTCGGTCGTCCGCATGCATCTCGACCATTCGGCCGATTCGCTCACTCTTGCCAGTGAACGTGTTGACCAGAGTGTCGCCCTTGTTGATCGTCCCCGAGTAGATACGGGTGAAGGTCAGCGCTCCGAAGCGGTCCTCCATGATCTTGAAGGCGAGCGCTCGCACCGGCTTGCTCGGGTCGACGAGTGCGAACTCTCCAGTCTCGTGCCCTTCGAGGTCGATCTCGGGCTGAGGTGGCACCTCGGTTGGATCGGGAAGGTAGTCGACGACCGCGTTGAGCACCTGCTGGATGCCCTTGTTCTTGAACGCAGACCCACAATAGGTCGGGAAGAATTCGAGGTCGCGCGTCCCGATGCGGATACACCTCTTGATGGTCTCGATATCGGGCTCGTTGCCCTCGAGATACTGCTCCATCGCCTCGTCGTCTTGCTCGACGGCCGTCTCGATGAGCTCAAACCGGTACTTCTCGACGAGCTCCTTCATGTCCTCGGGGACTTCCCGCACTTCGAATTTCTCCGGCAGGCCGGAGTCATCCCAGACGTACGCCTCGCGGGTGATCAGGTCGACGACGCCGACGAACTCGGCCTCGGTCCCGATGGGGAGCACCATGACGAGCGGCTTGGCGCCGAGGATGTTCTTGATCTGGTCGACGACGCGGTAAAAGTCTGCACCCAGGCGGTCGAGCTTGTTGACAAAAATCAGGCGAGCGACCTTGGAGTCGTTTGCATAGCGCCAGTTGGTCTCGGACTGAGGCTCGACGCCGCCGGACCCGCAGAACACGCCCACGCCGCCGTCGAGCACCTTGAGGGACCGATAGACCTCGATCGTGAAGTCGACGTGTCCGGGGGTGTCGATGATGTTCAACTGGTGGTCGTCCCAGAAGCACGTGGTGGCCGCGGACTGAATCGTGATGCCACGCTCCTGCTCTTGCTCCATGAAATCAGTGGTGGCCGCCCCGTCGTGGACCTCGCCGATTTTGTGGATCTTGCCGGTGAGCTTGAGGATGCGCTCGGTGGTCGTCGTTTTGCCGGCGTCCACGTGGGCGAAGATGCCAATGTTTCGGTATCTACTAAGGTCTTTCATTCTTTTGCTCGTGCAATTGGTCGTTTTGCCACCCGCCCGTTACCGCGAAAGCAGGGTTGTGCAAGCCCACGCCTGGCACGGGGGCAAATTCGCTACGAATCCAGCCAGAAGTGGCGGTCGCAAGGCTGAAGAGAGAGCCTCATGGCTGCTATAAGGCGAAGGTGAGCTTCGAGCAGCCAAGGGCTCCGATCGTCATCGATCGCGTGCTCCCCGACCCTTCGATCGTTCGTGCGCTGCTGGTTCGAGGCGCTCCCTATTGGACGGTGCAGCGCTACGTGAAGAACCTATCGGAGATGGCCGCACTGAGCGATGCCGGAAAGCGGGGGCGAAAGGATCGACCCATGTTCATCGCGCCGTGGTTCCGCGGGAACTGGGCATATGATGAGCCGCTGGTCGAAGGAGCCGAGGCCTTTCTAGAGCATCAGGGCTTTCGCGACGCGGCGCAACAGATGTTCGAAGGCGGGATCATCGTCCCACAGATCGTGTACGTGAACCTCAACCCACCCATCGCGCAGGTCGATCCGGGCCACGTCGATATTCCAGCGTTTCGGGGGATCGATCGAACCTGTTTTCCGGTTTGGCTACTGGCCACGATGCTGAAATCCGGACTGTTCGACCCTTGGTACGTGCCGAGTGTCACGGCCGTAGCCTGGTACTACGAGGGCGAAGGTGGCGGCTTCACGTACTGGCCCGACGGTCGCGATCGGTCCCCGATCAGCCGCCCCTGCATCAGCAACTCTGCGGTCGTCGGCGACAACGACCACATGTACCACTGTATCGAAGCGGTGGGCCCAGACGAGCGAACCCTTCCGAAGGGGCTGACACTCAACAGCCAACTCTGCTGGTCCGGCGACGGATGGGAGGTGGTCGAGCAGGAAGAGGTACGGGCACGCTACGCCTTCGAGGAGGTGCGCGTAAGCGTCTCGTGGAAAGCGCAGGTCTTCGCAACCCCCGAACAGCAGGCCCTCTACCACAGCCACGAAGACGACCTGACCCTCGACGAGGTCGTCGACGCGTTCCTCGCCGATTTGGCAGCCAAGGGAACCCCGATCGCCCCCCCCGCGGACCCCCTACACGACCCCGACTTCATAGAAGCGCTAACCGCATAACGGACGCTCTCCAGGTGTCCCCTATTCGTATAGTTTTATGACTTGGACGCCTTGAGGGGAGGCTTGGGTGCATAGGTCGCAGAGGGTGCATTCGTCGACGTTGTTTTCGACGACTTCGACCGCGTTTGCTTTGGAGGCGAGCTTGAAGATCTTTACAGGGCAGACTTCGACGAGTTTGCCGGCCAGGCCGGGGGTTTTCTCGACGATGCTGTTGTCGACATCTACGCGTATGAACATGGCCATGGTGGTTCCTCTGTCGCTCAGTTTCCGATGCGCTCTCGGACGAGGTTGGGAATGTCGCCGATCTCTTCTGCCACGGAGATCCCAGCCTCTCGCATCCGGCGCATTTTGTCGGCGGGGGAGTCTACCTTCTTGTTCACGACCGTCCCCGCGTGGCCGAAGCTCATGCCGGGCATTTCGTCCATGAAGCGACCGGCCACGAATGCCACGATCGGAAGGCGGCTGTTGTTTTCCTGCGTCCAGCGTGCGAGCTCCGCTTCGGCGGTGCCGCCGGGCTCGGCATAGATGACCACCGCCTTGGTGTCTTCGTCTGCCTCGAACAAGGGAATCAAGTCGACGTACGTCGAACCGATCACCGGATCACCACCGATCGAAATCGCTGTGCTCACTCCGAGCCCGGAGAGGGTCAGCGCGTTGCAGATCTCCGTGGTCATCCCGCCGGAACGCGACATGACACCGACGACCCCCGGCTTGAAGGCCTTGCGACAGTCGACCGCGGGCCCGCCAAGGCTTCCAAAGCGGCAGACGTCGGGCACGATGACACCCAGGCAGTTTGGGCCGATGACTCGAGCCCCGTGGAGCGCCGCGTACTCGACCACGGCGGACGCGTCTTTGCGCGGAATGCCTTCGGTGATGATGACCACCTCTTTGATGCCAGCGTCAATCGCCTCGTAGGCAGCGTCCGGAGCAAACGCGAGCGGCACCGTGATGATGGTCCCATCGACCCTTTGTGTCTCGGTGATCTCGCGGACCGTGTCGTACACCGGAACGCCGTACACCTCGCGGCCACCCTTGCCCGGTGTAACGCCACCGATGATCTTCGAGCCGTACTGCAAACACTCGCGAGTGAAATTCAGCGCCTCACGCCCGGTGATGCCCTGAACGATGAATTGAAAGTCTTCGTGAACGATGACGGCCATTGCGGTTCCCTCTACCCAACTTTCTCAACGGCACGCCTGGCCGCTTCGCTGATCGAAACCGTACGATCGCAGTACTCGACGCCGTACTTCTTGAGGATCTTGGCTGCGTCTGCCTCCCAAGCCCCGGGAACCCGGAAGATCAAGATCTTGTCCGCCGGCTCGAACCCCAACTCGGTGATGCCCTTGATCACGCCGCGCGCAACGAGGTCGGCCCGTGTATTGGAAACCACGTTGGACATCACCGCAATCTTGTCGACACCCGGCTTCGTGAGCACCAGCTTGGTAAGCCTGCGAGCCTTGTCCACGCTGGGGTTGCCGCCGATCGCCGCATAGTTAGCCGGGCGGCCACCATGCTTTCGCACTGCGTCGGTCAAGGTCAGCGAGCCGCCACCGGCGCCAATGACCAAGCCGATATTGCCGTCGAACTCAGCGATTGGGCTGATGATGCCTCGAGGGTCTTCCTCGTCGATCCGCGCGCCCTCGAGCTCGAACTCGGTGGGTTCGCGGACCTGTCGAAGGTCTTCTTTTGCGAATCCAAGCTCGTCGAGCATCGGCCTCTGCCGATGGCGTGCTTCGATCTCGAGGTCGGCCTCGACGTCGAGCACGACGAAGTTCCCGTCGCCGAGCTTGACCAGTGACGTGACGTCGAGATCGGCCAGGTCGTAATCGAGAAAGAGCCGCGCGAGCCCGGACACGATGCGCGTCATGCGCTTGAGGTCGTTGCCCTCGAGGGCGAGCGACTTGGCGAGCTCTTTGGCGATGTAGTCGGAGAACGGATAGAGCGACGAGAAGTGTCGACGCACGATGCGCTCCGGATGAGTATCCCCGAGGTCGTCGATCTTTCCGGCCATGTCGGCTGCTGCGACCACGGGACGCTTGCTGGTTCCGTCATAGGTGAAGCTCAGGCTGTAGACCGCCTCACCGGTCGGCCTGGCTTCAACGAGAATGCCGTTGGGCTTACGGCCACCATCGTCGAGCCCGAGGAGCTCTGCGGCGGCGGCCTTAGCGCCCGCAGGGTCGGACGCCTCTCTCATCGATGCGGCAGCGACACCGGGCGCGATGGCCTGGGGCTTCAGGATGACGGGGCCGCCGATATCCGCGGCGAGCTTTTGTGCCTCATCGGCCGTCTGGGCAAGCTCGCTCTGAACCAGCGGAATCCGGTGCTTTTTGAGGAGTTGCTTCGCTTCGAATTCGTAAAAGCGCATATTGGAACGGCGAGACTAGCCGTTCTTCTCGTTCGAGTCTACGCCGCGATCGCTTCGGCTAGCGCGACCACACGCTTGGCGTGGTCGACGTGCAGCCTCTCGATGAGTTTGCCGTCGACCAGGACCACGCCCTTGCCCTGGGCTTCGGCCTCTGCATAGGCGTCGATGATTCGTCGGGAAAGCCTGAGCTCATCTTCGGAGGGCGCGAACACCTCATTTGCGGCCGCGAGCTGCTTCGGATGGATCAGGGTCTTTCCGTCGAATCCTAGCTCCGCTCCCTGGCGACAAGAATCAACGAACCCTTCATGGTCATTCAGATCGAGATAGACCCCGTCGAGGATCGCGATTCGCGCAGCGCGTGCGGCCAGGATGCACAGTCCCAGGGCGGTGATGAGCGGGAGCCGCATCGCCGTGTGCTGCGCCTGAAGATCTTTCGCGAGATCCGAGGTACCCATCACCAGCCCACCGAGGCGCGGACTCGCATCTGCAATTTCCTCCGCGTGCAGCATCGCGCGGGGTGTCTCCATCATGCACCAGATCGCCATCTCGGGCGGCGCGCCGTGCGACAGTAGGACCGATTCGGCCTGCCGCACGGTTTCCGCGCTTTCGACTTTCGGAAGCAGGACTGCATCCGGGCCAGCCTTGGCGGCAGCAACCAAGTCGTCATAGCCCCAGGGCGTGTTCAACCCGTTGGTGCGGATGAAGATCTCACGCTTCGCGTAGCCTCCGGTCTCGACGGCTTGGATGACCTGGGTGCGGGCGTTCTCTTTCGCGTCGGGCGCAACCGCATCCTCGAGATCGAAGATCAGAGCGTCTGCCGGAAGTGTGCGACTCTTATCGAGGGCCCGCGCGTTGGCGCCGGGCATGTACAAGACGCTTCGTCGTGGACGATGGTTCGTACTCATCGTGACCCCTTTCAGAACTGGTAGGCCGCCTTCAGGTCGGCGTCCTTTTCGGCGAGCATGCGAGCAAGCCCAACCATCACCTGGCACTGCTTGTACGTTGCGTCGTCCTGCATTTTGCCGTCGATCATGACGGCGCCAGAACCGTCGCCCATCTCTTCGATCACCTTCTTGGCCCATAGCACCTCGTCCACGGGCGGGCTGAAGACCTTCTTGGCGATGTCGATCTGCACTGGGTGAAGCGACCAGGCGCCGACGCAACCGAGGAGGAACGCGTTCCGGAACTGGTCCTCACAGGCGAGCGTGTCGCGGATGTCTCCGAACGGCCCGTAGTAGGCGAAGATGCCATTCGCGACGCAGGCGTCGACCATGCGTGCAATCGTGTAGTGCCAGAGGTCCTGCTGTGCCGTGGCCCGAGGCGCGTCCGGATTGTCGGGGTCCGGATCCTGGCGGACGAGGTAGCCGGGGTGACCACCTCCGACGCGGGTCGTCTTCATGCGCCGTGATGCTGCGAGGTCGGCGGGGCCGAGACTCAGGCCTTGCATGCGTGGACTGGCGCCAGCGATCTCTTCGACGTTCGCCACGCCGAGCGCGGTCTCGAGAATCGCATGTACGAGAATCGGCTTCTTCACGCCGGCGCGCGCTTCGAGCTGCGCAAGCAGTCGGTCCACGTAATGGATGTCCCAGGGCCCTTCGACTTTGGGCACCATGATGACGTCAACCTTGTCGCCAACTTCCCCAACGATCTGCCACACGTCGTCGAGGAACCAGGGGCTATCGAGACTGTTGACCCGAGTCCAGAGCTGACAGTCGCCGAAGTCGTTCTCCTTGGCGATCTTGACGAAGCCCTCGCGGGCCTCGGTCTTCTTGTCCACCTGGACGGCGTCCTCGAGGTTGCCAAGGATGACATCGCACTTCGCGGCAATGCTAGGCACCTTGGCCGCCATCTTGGGATTGCTCGGATCGAAGAAGTGGATCATCCGTGACGGCCGGAACGGGATCTCCCGCGCGGGCTCGGGGGCCCCGATCGCCATGGGTTTGAAGAAATCCTTAGGGTTTCGCATGGTGCCACCAGTCCTAGACGCCATGGCGGGGAGATGCAAAGCCCCCGTTCGAGACGTAAAGAGGAGCGTATGGAAATCGGGATGAACCTTCCGGTCATGGCACCGGGCCTCGACAGGGAAACCTTTTTGAAGTGGTGCGAGCGCATCGACGCTGGCTTTTTCGCGAGCATCGCGGCCGGTGAACGGATTTCCTTTTACAACCCGGACATGACGGCGGCGCTCGCGGCGGCCGCGGTGCTCACCGATCGGGTGAAAATCATCAGCGGCGTCTTCGTCCCGATGCTGCACCACCCGGTGATGCTCGCCAAGCAGCTTGCAACGATCGATGTCTTGTCTGGCGGGCGCTTCGTTGCGGGCCTCGGGGTCGGCGGACGGGAGCAGGACTACCAATCCGTCGACGCCCCATTAGGCAAGCGACTGACCCGGCTCGCCGACAGCGTGGAAACCATGCGTAGCGTCTGGCGCGGCGAACCGGTCGTCGAGGGCGCCCTCCCCGTGGGCCCCGCGCCCGTCCAGGAAGGCGGACCCAAGCTACTCGCCGGCTCGCTCATGGTGGAGTCGATCCAAGTGGCCGCGAAGTGGGCGGACGGACTCTGCGGTTTCAGCTTTGGCCCATCTCCCGCGGAGATGAATCTGCAGTTCGAAGCGGCGCGACGCGCGTGGCAAGAGCGCGGCCGGCCCAAGCCCTGGCTCGGGACGGGCTTCTGGTACGCACTCGGCCCGAATGCCCGTGAACAACTAGACGCCTACCTCGATCGCTACCTGAACTTCATGGTGCCGGTCGCGCGCCAGAACGTGAAGCAAATCTGTATCGCGACAACACCGCAAGCCCTCAAAGACGCGGTTCAGCAAGCCAACGACGCAGGCGCCGATGACGTATTGCTCGTCCCAACGACATCGGACCCCGATGACGTGCATCGGGTGACCGATATCCTCGGATAGCCCGCTACTGCACGACGATGCAGCAGCCGGTCAGGCAGAAGCCTGCACACTCAGCATCGCCCTGGAGGCCGCATGGCTCCTTGTCAACGGGACAGCGTTCGCCACCATCCGAGCCGCCCATGCCACCGTTGCCACCGTTGCCGCCGCTACCACCGCTTCCGGGGAAGCACTCCGGTGGAAGCTCCGTCTTGCCGAGACAAAGCTCGCACTTCTCGCAGGTGTTCAAGCAGTTGCCTGCCGGAGTACACGGGAAGCACAGCTCCGGATTCGTCACCTCCGCGAGCGTACAGGTCCCTCCGTCTGCTTTGGTCTCGGAGCCCAGGAATATGTATCCATCGGTGCCGTCCGGACCCATGCCCGCAAGCTCAGGGAACGTGCAGCAGCCAAAGCAGTCACATCCGTTGGGCGTGAGCGGCCCGCAGCTGTCCTCGCAGCCTTCCGGCTGGATCTCTGGACAATAGTTTTCATTGTCGATCAACGCGGGGTCGTAGAGGCACTGTGGATTGGCCCCAGAAGGATCGACCTTGGGCTCGAGAGGGTCGCAGCGACGGTCCCATTTGCACTCGCCGGACCCCGATCCATTTCCGACATCGAAATAGCAGTCCGCGCCGCACGTGTTTCCGTCTTCACCCGGCACTCCGGCCAGGAGCACGTCCCCTTCCGTGTTGTCGCAGGGCCCAAGGCACTCGGGATCATTGTCGTCGACGCGGCCGTCACCATCGTTGTCGATGCAGTCTCCACAGACCATGCTCTTCCCGTCGCAGAGGATGACAGAGCAGTTGCCGCTGGCGCCGCCTGTACCCACTCCCGCGCCGGTGCCGCCCGTACCCACTCCCGCGCCGGTGCCGCCTGTACCCACTCCCGCGCCGGTGCCACCTGTACCCAGTCCCGCGCCGGTGCCGCCGGTGCCACTGAAGGCGTCACCGCTGGAGCTGCTATTGCACGCACCCAGGGCCAGTAGAGAGGGAAGTACCAGTAAAAGCATAAATCTATGTTGTGACTGCATGAGATCAGGTTAGCTAACCGAGCGGGCGCTAGCCAGCGAAACAGCCGCCGCCACGCCCGTGCCTGCCCACGCGCCCGAATCCCCCATTATCCCGGGCGCTTATCGGCCACATCACGGAGCCACTCCACCCGTTCGACGCCTGGCCAGCCAACCCGCGTGATATAAGCCCTGCTCTAAGGAGGAATAGACATGAGAGCCATCATCGTTGCCATGTTTCTAGTTGGAGCGTTCGTTGCGGGCACATTCATCTCGGAGGCCGATCCGGTCGCCGCCGACAGCCCCCCCAAGAAGAGCCAATGGCAGTACCAATGCTTCGAGGCTAGCGGGGTCGCGGATGTGACCGAGCGCTCCAACACGATGGGGCAGCAAGGCTGGGAGCTCGTGACCTCTGCCGGCACCAAGGGCTCGACGCTTTGGTGCTTCAAGCGTCCACTCTGGAAGCCCACCAAGTAAGCTCCAGGGCAGGCTCGCGTCGCTCACCAAGTTGGGCTATTTGACTGAACGTTGAGTCGCTCAGCGTGCGGACCATGTCACTCCTGGATGATCCACAAGTCAGGCGGAACGTAGACCGCCTCCCGATCGAGTTCGACGACTACGGATTCGACCGCTTCGGGCTTTCGAAGAAGGCCCTCACGCGTGCTTACTCACCGATGGCGTACCTATACCGTCACTATCTCAAGGTGACGGCGTTCGGTCTTGAGAACGTGCCCGCGACGGGCCGGGGGCTCGTCATTGCCAACCATTCGGGCGGGCTCGGCGCCGACGCCGCGATGATCCTCACCTCGCTCTTGCTCAACGACGAGGCGCCCCGGCTCGGCCAGGGCATGGCGGAGTATTTCCTCACGAGGTCGCCCTTTGCGCGCCCTGCGCTGCGGAAACTCGGCCACCTCACCGGTCTGCCGGAACACGCGGAGCAATTGCTGAACGACGAGCGCTTGTTGACAGTGTTCCCCGAAGGCGCGCGCGGCGCCGGCAAGCTCTACAAAGACCGATACAAGCTGGTTCGCTTCGGGACCGGATTCATGCGGCTCGCTCTCAAGATGGGCGCGCCGATCATTCCGTGTGCGTTCATCGGTGGCGAAGAGTCGTTTCCGCAGCTCTTCCACATCAAGTGGCTCGCGAAGCTGGTCAATGGCCCGTTCGTCCCGGTGGCACCCCAGCTGATCCTCTTTCCGTTGCCGGTGGCTTGCCAGGTCTACTACGGGCCCCCCATGCACTTCGAGGGCGACGGCTCCGAGCCGGACCACGTGATTCAGCAGTACGTCGATGACGTTCGCCACGCGATGGAGCGACTGATCAGCACGGGGCTCGACGCACGGCCCCGATCGTTCATGTTCGAGCGAATGCCGGACCCCAAGAAAGAGGGCAGGCGATGAAAATCTTGATCACCGGAATCAGTGGCACATTGGCGCGCGGCGTCGCGTATCGGCTTACCCGGCGCGGACACCAGGTCATCGGCATCGATCGTCGCCCCTGGCCCGATGTGCCGGAAGGCGTCGAGATGCACCAGGTCGACATTCGAAAGCGCCCGGCGGAAGACGTCTTTCGAATCTCTCGGCCCGATGCGCTCATTCACATGGCGACGGTCACTCACTTCACCACCGACACCGAAGAGCGCTACCGGATCAACCTCGGCGGCACCCGAAAGCTGTTCGAGTACTGCCACGAGTACGGCGTGAAGCAGGCGGTGTTTGTCGGCCGTCACACCGTGTACGGCGCGACACCGGATTCCCCGCTCTACCACACCGAAGACGAGCCGCCCCTTGCGGGTGCCTCCTTCAAAGAGCTTGCGGATCTCGTCGCTGCCGACCTGTACGCAGGCAGCGCACTCTGGCGATGGCCCGAGCTGAATACGGCGGTCCTCCGGCTTTGCTACTTCCTCGGACCGAGCCGCGGCGGGACCCTCGCCGGCTTCATTTCGAAGAGCCGCGTGCCGCTCGTGCTGGGCTTCGATCCGCTCTACCAACTCATGCATGAATGGGACGCCGAAGAGGCGATCACCCTCGCGGTCGAGAAACAACTCCGGGGCGTTTTCAACGTCGCAGGCCCTTCGCCGGTTCCGCTGACCACCGTTTGCGAGGCCACCGGCCGGCGCGCGGTCGCCATCCCTGGGCCCCTCTACCCGATGGTCCTCGGCCGGTTCGGCTTCCCGTACCTCCCAGACGACGCCATCGCACATGTGAAGTACCCGGTCGTCATCGACAACAAGGCATTCGTAGAAGCCACCGGCTTCGAGCCCCGATACAGCGCCAAACAAACCATGGAAGGCTTCCGCTGGAACTAAGAGCCCCCACCCTAACGGACCTTCTGTCGAAGGCCTCGAGCGCCTGGTCGCGGGATCTCGGCACCTGGGTCCTCGCAATGCTGCTCTACTGGCTGCTGGGCTTTGGCATCCCGTTCGCGCTGAACGTCGTGTGGGGATTCTTCAGTGCATTCCAAGGCGGCGGTGGCGAAGCGAGCGCGGCGTTCACGGCGGTCAACGTCATCGTGCAGGGCGCCATGTATCTCGTGCAGCTCGTTCTTTCCGCGGTCTTCACGCTCGGAATCTGGGCAATGGCGATCCGTGGGCTCAGTGAAGAGCCGATGAGCGTCGGTGTGCTGTTCAGCCAGCTGTCGAAGATCTGGAAGTACATCCTTCAGTCGCTCGCCGTCCTGTTGGGCGCGGCGCTGATTCTCTTGCCGCTCGTGATGATCATCCTTCTGCTTTTCGTAGGCCCCATCGACTTGAACACACCGATGAGCGAGATCATCGACGATGCCGGCAAACCCTTCTTGATCGCATTCACCGCGCTCCTGCCCGTCTACGTGTACGTCGCCACCGGCATCGCGTTCATGCAAGCAGAGCTCGCGTTCAACGACGACGCGGGACCCGTCGACGCCGTCTTGTACTCCTGGCGCATCGCGCGCGGCAAACGCTGGAAGATCATCGGCGTGGGCTTGCTCGCAAGCCTCATCGCAGCGGGGTCGGCCATGCTGTGCGGGATTGGTCTTCTGTTCGGCGCACCGCTGTCCGCTTTGCTCTTTGGCGCGCTGTACCTCGCGCTCCGCGAAGGCGCCGACGTTCCAAGCGCCAATACGGCAACCACTTTGGGAAGACAGTACTAGCGCCACGGCTCGTGGTGGCACGGCGCTTGCTCCTATCATCGATGGAACCACCGTCGATTGTGCCAATCTGCGCCCAGCGCCTCGAAAGGACGACAAGAATGTCCCGAAATCGCCTTATCCTTAGTTTCTCAGCGACCCTCTTGCTGGCCCTGGTCGCTCGGCCAGAACCCGCCCAGGCCTGCGGCGGGCTCTTCTGTTCGGCGTCAGCGCCCGTCAATCAGGCGGCGGAGCGGATCATCTTCTCTAAGAACGCAGATCAGACGGTGACCGCCGTCGTACAGATCCAATACCAGGGCCCGTCCGAGGAGTTCGCATGGGTGCTGCCGGTGCCCGGGATCCCAGAGGTCGACGTGTCCTCGGATCTCGCGTTCACCCGTCTTCAGCAAGCGAGCAACCCGCAGTACAGCTTCACGACCGTCGTCGAAGGGCGGTGCAAGCAAGTGCGGGGCAGCTCATCATCTTCTGGCGCAGGCGGTCCGGTCGCCGACTTCGGCGGCGCAGGAGGCGCAGGAGGGTCCGGCGGAGTCAACGTGCTCGCATCCGGGACAGTCGGTCCTTACGACTTCGTCGTGATCGAGCCCGACATGAGCTACGAGAACGTGGGCGATCTCCTCGTCGAGTGGCTGACCGAGGAAGGGTACGATGTGGTGCCCCCGGGCGGAGATCCGGACGAGATCGCGTCCCTGCTCGGCGGCTACTTGGAAGGTGGAATGAATCTCATCGCATTCCGGCTCACCAAAGGGAATGACAACGGAACCATCCGACCGATCCGCATCACGTACGAATCCGACCAGCCGATGATCCCGATCCGCCCAACGGCAGTGGCCGCAAACGACGATATGGGGGTCATGGTCTGGGTGCTCGGTGAGAGTCGGGCCGTGCCGGTCAACTACAAGGCGCTGGAGCTCAACCAGGCGCTGATCAACTGGCTCAATGGAGGCCTCAACTACAACCAAGTCGTCGTGGCGGCGGCCAACCAAGCGGGCGGTCAAGGCTTCGTGTCCGAGCGCGCGGGCCCAAGCGAAGACTACGAAGACATCGTCATCTTGGAGTTCGAACGAGAGGACTGGGAGGCGCTCAAAATGAGCGCGGCGGCACTGACGCCGCTCGAGGTCGTCCGAGAGAGCAGCTTTCGCTTTCTTGGCTGGGATGGCTTCCGTGCCTTGGTCGAACGCTTCCTTCCGAAGGGCACGAATGTGGACGAGTACCTGGGATGCCCCGCCTGCTACCCCGCGGCCATCGAAGGCCTCGACACGCTAGCGTTCATCGAGGGCCTTGAAGAAGAAGTGGTGGAGCCGATGATCGCCACGCAAGAGCTCATCACTTCACGTCCATACGTCACCCGATTCTATACGACGCTGTCGGCACCGGAGATGGACCTCGATCCATTGTTTGATTTCAATCCTGATCTACCGAACGTGTCGAACCTGCACACGGCTCGACGCGTGATCGAATGTCACCGGAGCATCTATGAGTGGGAGGCCCCTTCGCGCTTCGAGCTCGAAGACGGGCGCACCGTTCGACTGAACGCCGGCGACCCGTGGCCGTTCCTCGTGGGGGAAGACGACGCGCCTCCCGCCAACGCCCTAGTCCTGGCGCTGACGACGAGCGGGCCAGGGACGGTCGTGCAAGATAACTCGGAAGCCATTGACCAGGCGCTCCAAGAGCACAACGCCACCGTGGCTTCTCCAGGAGGGTGCGGATGCGGGGTCGCGGCCCCGAGCTCGCATGCTGTCACCTGGGCTAGCCTGGCCTTCTTCGCCCTCCTGTGGGGGTGCCGGCGCCGGCCAGCCTAGGTGCCCAGAC
>CALLDH010000067.1 GCA_937998345.1 uncultured bacterium
TTCTGATCTGAATAGGCCCGGCGACCATCACGTCTACCGAGCCAGCCCTAGGAGAATCCAATGCGTAAGTCCATCGTCTGTGCTGTGGCGTTTGTCGCCCTTTCCTTCCTGGTCTCTGGGCCTCCCCCAGCATCGGCCGTAGAGCCCGAGTATGTATTGGAGATGGGGACGGTCGTCCCCGCGGGCAGCCCATGGGCGATGCAGCTCAAGCGTTTGAAGAAGTACGTCGAAGAAGAGACGGGCGGCCGTGTGAAGGTGAAGTTGCGCCTCGGGGGCTCGAATGAGCGCTCGCTGGCGCGGCGGACCCAGATGGGAAGCAAGCAGGGCTTTGCCGGCTCGGTGGGCGGCTTGAGCTCGATCGTCCGCGAGGTGAATGTCCTCGAGGCCCCGTATGTGTTCGACACCGTCCAGCAAGCGGACAAGGCTCTCGACGACCCCGAGGTGCTGAAACAGGTCCGTGCGATCCTCGAGAAGCAGAAGCTCGTCTTCGCGCTCTGGGGGGAAAACGGGTTCCGCTCGTACTTCAGCCGCCGGCCCATTCGGACCCCGGACGACATGAAGGGCATTCGCTATCGATCACAAGAGGCCGTCGCCCACGTCGAGGCGTACAAGGCAATTGGCGCGAGCCCAGTCACGATCGACGTCGCCAACACGATGACCAGTCTTCAGACTGGCGTCGTCGACGGCTTCGACAACACCCCACTCTTCGCGATGGCCACGACCTGGTATCAGGGCCTCGACGACGATGAGCGCAACCTGATCCTCTCCAAGCACTCGTACCAGCCTGGCATCGTCGTCTACTCGAAGAAGTGGTTCGACACTCTACCCGCAGACATCCAGAAAGTTCTCCTCGGCGTCCCCTACGACCTAACCACCTGGGGTCGCGAACAGGTCCGTAAGATGGAGCCAGTCCTCCTCAAGAACCTCGTCCGCTACGGCTACGACATCCACGACCCAAGCCCCGCCGAGCTCCAGAAGTTCAAGGACAAGGAAAAGGGAGTCCCAGAGGCAGTCGCCAAGCAGGTAGGCCCAGCAGGTCAGAAACTCCTAAAATCCGTCAGAGCAGCCCTGGCAAAATAGCCCACCGCCCCGGCCCTACGGCCCCGGAACCTGTCTCGGTCTAGGCCTCGGCCCGGGTGTCTCCCCGTGCACCCAAACCCAAGTCCCGGGATTCGCCTCGGTTTCCGAGCCTCCGTGCCAGCTCTCCGGCAAATCCGGCCCCGCCCAGTTGTAGAGCCACTTGGCGTCGCGGGGGGCGAGGTTGATGCAGCCATGGCTGCGTGGGCGGCCGAAGCGGTCGTGCCAGAAGGCCGAGTGAAACGCGTAGGCGCCTCGGAAATACATCACGTACGGGACATCTTCGAGGGAGTACGGTGGCTCGCCTGGCTCGTCGTTGTCCATCGTCGAGGTGAGGTGCTTGCCTCGGATGCGGTGGAGGCCCTTGGGGGTGCGGTAGTTCAGCTCCGGGCTCGGGGTTCGGGTCCGCCCGGTCGAGATCAGGCTCACGTAGCGTGGCTGCTTCCAGTCGTAGGCCACGAGGACCTGGTGCGTGAGGTCGATATCGATCCAGCGCTCTCCTTCCCCGACCCCCGCCGGCGGTGTACTCGCCTCGATCACGAGCACGTCCGCCTCCCGAACGAGCGTTCCGTCTTCGACCGCCAGGTACACCGTCTCGCCGATGCGTCTGCGTGCGCGAACCGCGAGCCAGGAGCGCCTCGCGAGCCGCTCACGGGCCGCCCGAAGCTTCTCTCGGTCATTCAAGCGATAGACCGTCGTCTCCTCGCCCCGGGTCACCGCCACAGGCAGGTCCCAGCGCCGACCGTCGAGCGTCTGCCCGTGGAAGTCGCTCCATTCTTTGTACCGGAGGCGCTTGGCCGGTACGAATCCGTTTTGCTGCGTGCGCCAGTATGTCTCGCCCTCCCTTTCGAAGTTCCGGTCCAAGCTGACGTAGAACCCCGGTCGCAGGATGCGAAGGACCAGCGGGTTGTCGATCTCGATCGGCTCCACGAATAGCTCGGGAGCGGGAGAATCAACGCCCGCATCAGGCGGCTCCTCCGGAACCGTGTAGAGCTCGTCGGCCTTCGGCAGCCGCTTGTAGAGCGGGGTCTTGCCCCGAACCGTCGCGTACTCGTAGGGCATCACCGCCTCGCGGTCTGGTTGGCGCGCGCGAAGCTCCGGCAGCCGCTCGCCCGAGAACACGAGGATGTCCCGCCCGTTGCAGGCGTATCCGCCCGTGTCGAGCTCGGACCAGCCACCCTCGCAGCCCTCGTACCCGACGGGCTCCGTCGTGGTCGAATGAAGAACCGCCCCCGCTCGCAGATAGCCGAGTCGCGCGCTCTCCGAAGTCGGTGCATCTCGTATTGGCGAGACGAAGCGCTTGGCAAAGACCCGTTGCGGCGGGCCGAGATCGCGTGGCTCTGCCGGGCGCTCGAGGTCGATCGAAGTCAGCGCCTCCTCGAGGCCGCACCCCATGAGCGTCCCTGCGACTGCCACCGCCGCCGCGCCCCAAAGTACACCCCACGACTCCCGCAAAGCTCGTCGTGTGCGTCGCACAGCCATGGTCTGCTACGAAGTGTCATTAGGATGCACACGGGTCAACACCTCGAAGCGTTTTCCACGACCTTCGGGCTCGTGGCCTCCGCTGCCATCCACATCGCCGCATTCGCCTACATCGCGAGCGCAACGGCGCAGTTCGACTTCGACTTCGAGATCGCGCTACCCGCGGAGGTGGAGTTTGGTCTGACGGGTGAGATGGAGATGGCAGCCGCACAGGCGCCGCCACGCGCAACGGGATCCCCGGATCCCAGATGGGCAGGCGAGGTCAGTGAAGGCGGAGACGACCCCCTCATAGACGCCGGAGTTCCAATAGACGCTGACACCGACACCGGCGCTGACACCGACACTGCCGCTGACCCGGCCCCGGATCCGGACTCGGCAACGGACTCAGCCCCGGATCCCGTCCCCGTCGCTCCCTCCACAATCACCGGCCCCTCCCGGATTCCCCCTGGCGCGCAACTGGCGCTCCGCGTCGACATGAAGCGTGTTCGCGAGTCGCCCCTCGCGCCCGACGTCACCAGCTTCTTGCGAGGCGTCCCCGACTGGCAGCTTCTCCTGGCAGGCTCCGGCATCGACCCTGTCGGGGACCTCGACCGCCTCATGGTTGCGACGCCCAATCTGCAACGCTCCAAGCTGGTACTCGCAGGGCGGCACCGGCGGGATGCCGGCTTCGCAAGGAAGAGTGTCAAACGCCTTGCGCGCTCGCGAGGCAAGGGCGTGCGTTGGCAGCAGCGGTACGGAGTGCCCACTGCGCCCTGGTACAATCTCGATCGAACACCACGCACGATCGCGCTCCTGAGCGCCCAGCACTTCAGTATTACGCGCCGTCAGGATCTCGAACGCGTTCTCGCGATAGCGCAGGCCCGCGAGCTTCGAGACGCCAAGAAGGAAGGTCTTGTCGCTGCGCGAGGTCCCGACGCATTGCTATCGATGGGTCCCGAGGAGGCAATTTCGCTGGAGGTCGAAGGCGTGCATCGCTTCATTGTCGGGAGCATCAAACACGTGCCAGTGCGGCTGCGCCTGGCGGTCCGCGAGACCGGCGCCGACGAAGCCACCGTCAGCGTTTTGGCAACCTACGCGTCGAAAGGCGAGGCAAGCGACGCCTCGATTTACTGGAAGAAGGTTGCGCAGTTCTATTCGCAGCAGCTCATCATGACACTGTCGGGGTTTGGGAAGACCCTTCGGCGCATGGAGCTCACGCCCGCAGAAGATCGCGTCCAGGTCTCATTCACGCTCAGCGCCGATCAGATTCGCTTCATCCTCAGCTACGCAGAGGGTCGGTTGCGGGGCGCGGCTGGTCCGCAGCCAAGTGCCAAACCAAGCAGGCCACCGCCAACAAAAAAGGGGCCCTGAGGGCCCCTTTTTCTCGATTTGCTGTCTCAGTGACTCAGAGGACGAGGTCCTTGAGCTTCTTGAGAGGCGTTGCGCGAATCTTCTTCGACGCAGCCTTCGGCGGAAGCATCATCTCCTCGCCCGTTGCCGGGTTGCGTCCCATCCGAGCGGGTTTCGCCGGAATCTTACGAACCTTGAGCTTGATCATATCGGGAATGACAAACTCCCCCGGGCCACGGCGACCAAGTTCTTTCTTGACGAGGTCTTGAAGTGCATCAAAAACCCCCACAATCTCCTTCTTGGTGAGGCCGGTCTTTTCGGCCAGCTCACTCATGGTCTGAGCCTTCGTCATTCGCTTGCCTGCTACCATAATTCCCTCCTAACTCTCTGACCTGCCCCCTCGATCTAGTAAAAAGGCCCCCAAAAGAAGCCCCAGGCAGGCACGGCGCCATCTATGCCTAGCTTTTTGCTTGCTGACAAGGGACTTTGTGCGCTTTCGCAGACAAATTTCTAGGGGTTAATCGATCTGCAATGGCGCGGGGCACGGCAGTGCTCGCCCCCGACTCCTCAGCACCCCGGGGTTACCCACAGGCAGTCCACAAGGTCCGGCGCCCTTTCGTCCCGGCGTCGCGACCGCTCTCGACGAATGGGGAATCAAACATGCTTTCAGCGGCTTAGGCTCCAAAACGCAGGTCGAGCACGAAGGTTACGTGCTCGAATTCTCAGGAGTTACAGGAGGTTTTCCACAGCGCGAGATGCCTATCGGGCAGCATCCACTGCGGCTAACAAATCCGCCGTCCGAGCGTTCATTTCCCGCTCTTCGCGCTTGTTTCCATGGTCGTAGCCAAGAAGATGAAGCAGCCCATGAGCCAGCAAAAACGTCACTTCCTGGATGATTGGGCGATCGTGCTCCGCCGCCTGGCGGGTCGCCGTCGGCAATGAGATGACCACATCGCCGAGCAGGCCGGGGTGTCCCGCCGGGCCGGGACCCTCCTGCATCGGGAAGGCGAGCACGTCCGTCGCCTTGTTCTTCTTTCGGTAACGGCGGTTGAGTCTGCGGATTGTCCCATCGTCGCAAAGCAGGATCGATAGCTCAGCGTCCCCCAGATCCAAAGACTCGAGCATGGCATCGGCTCGCCAGGACAGCTCCCCGTGACGAATCGAGCGACGTTCCAAACCACGCGAGCGGAGCCAGACTGGCATTGCTTGGCTACTGACTTCCGGTTTCGTCTTGGTCAAGCCGGGCCGCGGGGTGCCGCGAGCGAGCCGATTGCTATGCTCCGACCGTGTTCGAGAAAGTACTGATCTTGAGGCGCGGAGAAGCCGCAACTCGTGTGGCGCGCACGTGTCGGCGGATGGGCGTGGAATCGATCGTCGTCGCCCCCAAAGGCACGCCCGCAAGCCGCCACATCGAAGCGGCAGACCGAAGCATCGAGGTCGACTACGAAGAGGCCAGCGCGATTCCGAGCGACCAGCTCCCGGGAATTCTCGAGCAGGCAGGCGCCGATGCGGCGCACCTCGGCTATCAAGGTCAGCCGGAGATGTTCGAACTCGCCAGCGCTGCCGAAAAGGCAGACGTCGCTGTGATCGGCACAGACCTCGACGTGCTGGGTGCCCTAACCGACCCGGCCACCGTTCGCGCCGCGGCCGAGCGGGCCCACGTCCGAACCGTTCACGAGGCCGAAGACCGGTCACGGCCTCGCGAAATCGGTGTGCTCGTCGCCGCAGACTCTCATGGGGAAACCACTGCCATCGCGGAATGCGACCGCAGCCTGTCGACATCCGAGCACACGCTGATCCACGAAACTCCATCGCCAGAGTTGATTTTCCGTTCCGACGGCGGGGCATTTCGAATGGCGCTGTTCGAGAGCGCTCGGCGTGTCGCGGCCGAGCTCCGCTATGCGGGGCTTCTCGAGGTGAAGTTTCAAATCTGCCCGTCCGGTCTGTGCTGGGTCTCGGACGTGAAGATCGGCTTGCCAAGACACCACACGCTCATCGAGATGGTCACCAGGGTCGACCTGGTTGCGCTACAGCTTCGCATCGCATCCGGCGAGGCTATCCCCGAAGAGCTGGAGATGGTCGAGCCCCGCGGGCACGCCCTCGACGCATCCATCCTCGCACTCGACCAGCAGGACGCCGTGGTTTCCTCGTACTCTGCGGCGCCCGCACCCCAGGGCCGCGTGCGTGCAACCTCGTCCGCCACCGTCGGCTTACCCCTGCCAGCCGACGATCGCCCGTTGATCGCGAAGCTGACCACCTACGCACCGATCCGTCACCGCGCGATGCTCTCGATGGACCGCATGTTGGCCGAAATGCGCGTGGAACCGTTCGAGACGAACGTTCTGGCGCTGAGGCGGATCCTCAGCGACTACGCGTTCCGCGCCGGACAGTACGACAGCGAATCCGCTCTGCGTTTCGCTAACGGCTGAGCTCAGTGGTCCTCAAGCAGCAAACGTGGACTTGCCGGCGTAGATCGCGCCGTCCCCGAGCTGCTCCTCGATTCGAAGTAGCTGGTTGTACTTCGCGATGCGCTCCGAGCGTGACGCAGAACCGGTCTTGATCTGGCCCGCGCCGGTCGCGACTGCGAGGTCGGCGATGAATGTGTCCTCGGTTTCACCGCTTCGGTGCGAGATGATCGAAGAGTATCCGTTCAGAGCGCCGAGGCGGATGGTGTGCAGGGTTTCGGTGACGGTTCCGATCTGGTTGACCTTGATCAGGATCGCGTTAGCGACTCCGCGGTCGATGCCCACCTGGACTCGTTCGGTGTTCGTCACGAAGAGGTCGTCCCCGACGAGCTGGACTTTGCTACCCAGGGCATCAGTCTGGACCTTCCAGCCGTCCCAGTCGTTCTCGTCCATGCCATCCTCGATGCTGACGATCGGGTACTTGGTGCAATAATCGGCGTAGGTGTTGACGAGGCCTGCCGCATCGACCGGCTTCTTGTCGAACGTATAGACGCCTTCCTTCTTGTCGTAGAACTCGCTGGCAGCGCAATCGAGAGCGATGGAGATCTGCTCGCCGGGACGATAGCCCGCGGCTTCGATGGCGCGAGCTACGAACGAGAGCGCCTCCTCGTTGGTGGAGAGGTGGGGAGCGAAGCCGCCTTCGTCGCCGACGCCGGTCGCGTGCCCCGCGTCTTTGAGGAGCTTCTTGAGATTGTGGAAGGTTTCGGCACCGGCACGAAGCGCTTCAGAGAAGCTTTCGAATCCATGCGGGACGACCATGAACTCCTGGATTTCGAGGCCGCTATCCGCGTGTGCGCCTCCGTTGATGATGTTCATCAATGGGGTCGGCAGGATTTGTGCCTGAGCACCTCCAAGGTACCGCCAGAGTGGCAGACCGACCGCATCGGCGGCGGCACGCGAAACGGCCATCGAGACCCCTAGGATCGCGTTGGCCCCGAGCTTCGACTTCGACGGCGTGCCGTCATAGTCCAACATCGCCTGATCGACCCCGACCTGGTCGAGCGCTTCCTCGCCGATGACCTGCGGGGCGATCTCATTCACGACGTTCTCAACGGCTTTCAAGACGCCCTTCCCGAGATAGCGGCCAGCGTCTCCATCGCGGAGCTCGAGCGCTTCGTGCTCACCGGTGGAGGCTCCGGACGGAACGGCCGCCCGGCCGCTTGCGCCTCCCATCAATTCCACATCGACTTCGACGGTGGGATTGCCTCGTGAGTCCAGAATCTCTCTCGCGCCTACAGCGATGATCTCGGTCATGGTTTCACCTCGCGCAGGCCTTAGCGGTTGTATGGGGGCGATGCAAGGATGTCGATGCTAGGCTCGGCCGCTATGTATGCTTCCCTGTTCATTCCCTGGTTTCGTCTCGAGTCCTGGGATATTCCGCTTCCGTTTTCGCTCCCTATCTTGGGCGACACGCTGTCGATTCAGCCGTTCGGCGTTCTCGTCGCGACCGGCGTGCTCCTCGGCGCATGGGTCGCGGGGCGCTTCGCGCAACGCAACGGCCTCGACACCGTCGCGACAGGCGACCTTGTAACGTACGCGGTCGTGACCGGGTTCATCCTCGGCTACTTCTTGAACGGCCTCTTCTACGAGCGTGAAACATTGATGGAGGTTCTGCGCGATCCCTCCATGTTCTTTTCGACTTGGCTCGGCCTCTCGTCGTATGGTGGCTTTTTCGGTGGCATCCTCGGATGCTTCATCTGGAAGTACCGGAAGAAGATGCCGCTGCTCCCCTATGCGAACGCAGTCTGTTTCGGTCTGCCGTTTGGTTGGTTCTTCGGTCGCATGGGCTGCTTCGTCGTGCATGACCATCCCGGCAAGGTTACCGACTTCGCGCTGGCGGTGTCCGATTATCGTTTCGGCGCGCCTCCCTTTCAGGCGCGCCACGATCTCGGCTTCTACGAAATGGTCTACGCCGCCGCGATCATCGCGCTCTTCATATGGCTGGAGTTTCGGAGCCGCCGCCCGGTCGGGTTCTACTGTGTTCTCCTTCCCTTGGTGTACGCGCCGGTTCGCTTTTTCCTCGACTTCCTCCGCGCCGCCCCGCTCGAAGGCGGCGACGTGCGATACGCCGGCCTGACCCCGGCACAATGGTCGTCGATCCTGATGGTCTGCATCGGGCTCGCGGTCTGGCAGTTTGCCGTCAAGCCACGGATGGCCGAGGGCGAGCCTCAGAGCGCCGGTTCCTAGCCGCTAATCAGAGGTGCGGCCTACTTGATGGACACGACGGTCACCTGAGGACCGCCTTCGTCCTGGGTGGCCTCACGGAACCCTTCGACGTAGGTGGCATCGCGAGACAAGTGCTCGTGAATGGCCTCTCGAAGCGCGCCGCTCCCTACCCCATGAATGATGAACGCGGCCGATTCGGCGGCGCCGTACATGCGATCGAGGAAAGCCTCGGCCATCGCTACCGCGTCGTCTGCCCGAAGCCCGCGGACGTCGAGCGTGTTGTCGCCGGTTCGCAAGGCGCGATGCGGTTTGGGGTGTGCGCCGGAAACAGCGGTCGGCTCTTTTGCCGGGGGCGCCGACGCTCGTTTGATCGCACGAAGGTCGGTCACGTCAACCCAGAGCTTCATCATGCCGGCCGACACCCGAACCTTCCCGCGCGCCGGTCCTTCGATCACGTCGGCGGCACTTCGAAGGCGTTCGACCCAGACGCGATCGCCGACCCGAACCGCGCTCGGGTCGAGCGCCGCAGTTTCCACGGGCTCGGGCTCCAGGGACAGGCGGCGCGCGTCGAGCTCGCCGAGGAGCGCACTTCCATCGCTCAGCACCTGGGCAGCCGCAGCGACGGACTCGGCTTCGGAGCGCTGGCGAAGCGCTTTCTTCGCGTCATCGAGTCGGCGGTGGAGCTCTCTGACTTGATCGACCAGCTTCTGGGCCTCAACACCGAGGCCCTTCGCCTCGCGTGCTCTGAGCGCTTGGCCGCGCAGGTCGAGCTTCGCGCGCTCCTCCGTGACTTTTGCTCGTTCGTCCTCGAGGGCCGACTGCTCTTGGAGCACGGTCTTGGTCGCCGCGTCCAGCTTCGCCACCAAAGTCTCGAAGCTTCGCGAGTGCTCGGGGAGCGCGCGGCGGGCCTGGTCGATAACCTCGCGAGGAATCCCATAACGCCTCGCGACCTCGAGCGCGTTCGAGCCCCCGGGCACGCCCATCGTCATCCGGAACGTGGGCTCCATATTGTCGAAGTCGAAGCCGACCGCCGCGTTGTGCATGTCCTCGCGTTCGGCGGCGAGCGCCTTCAAGGCCTCATAGTGGGTCGTAACCGCGACCGCCGTTCGCCGCTCGACCAAGGTTTGGACGACAGCGCACGCCAGGGCTGCACCAGCTTCCGGATCGGTGGCGCCCGCAAGCTCGTCGAGGAGGACCAGGACCCGCTCACCCGCTTGCTCGAGCACGCTCCTGAGGGTGACCAGGTGTGCGGAGAACGTCGAAAGGCTTCGGGCGAGGCTCTGCTCGTCGCCTACGGCCGCAAGCACGGGCGAGAAGAACCCGCATACGCTCCCCGCCTCGACCGGCACGGCCAAGCCCGCCCTCGTCATGAGCGCTGCGAGACCGAGCATCTTGAGCGCAACCGTCTTGCCTCCGGCGTTCGGACCGGAAATCACCAGGGCCTCACCGCCGAAGAGCTCGATGTCGTTCGGGACCACCTCAATGCCGCCCAGAATCAACGAAGGGTGACGAGCCGCGCGCAGCGAGATCCGGGGCTCCTGACACAGCTCGACGAAGTGAGCGCCGAGATCGACCGCGAGCTGCCCGCTGGCGCTGCGCAAGTCCGCGTGGTCGAGCGCCTCGGCGGCCGCGCGGAGCTGTGGCACGTACTGGCGCACCAGGTCCGACAGTGCGGCCAGAATCCGCCGCTCCTCACGCTCGAGCTCGCCCTGAGCCATCTTGAGGCGGTTCCCGCGTTCGACGAGATCCCGGGGCTCTACGAAGATCGTCGCGCCGCTGGCGCTCGAGCCATGCACGATGCCGTGAAAGCGTTCGTGTGCATCGGTGCGAACCGGAAGCACGTAGCGCCCTTCCCGAATCGTATAGAACGAATCCTGTAGAATGGCGCTTCGTTTCTGGATGAGGTCTTCGAGCTTGCGAATGATCCGTCCGCGAAGATTCCCCACCTCTTCACGAAGCCGCGCGAGCTCGGCGCTTGCGGAGTCGAGAATCGTGCCGTCATTCCCGATCGACATGCCGACCTCTTCCTCGAGAGCGTCGAGCGTAGGGTCGATGGCACAGGCGCGATGCAGGTACGGCACGGTGTCTTTTCTTTGCCCGAGAAACCGCCGCAGCGTCGCGGCGGCCCGCAAGGTCATGCGGATATCCTTGAGCGCGCCACCGTCGAGCACGCCTTCCCGCTCGAGGTGCTGCAGGGACGCGCGGATCTCGCATATGCCTTCGAGTGGTAGCGGTTCCTTCCGATCGAGCAGCGTCCAGGCTTCTCTCGACTCGGCAAGCACGCGCTCGGTTTCTTCGAACGAGTCGGCGAGATGCAAAGAGAGCCCCCCCCGCAGCGGACCCCGGCAGCGCTCCGCGACCGCCCGCTCGACCTGGTCCCACTCGAGATCGGCTAGCGTTTTACGTTCCGCTTCACTCACTGAGCCCACTCGGGGACTTTGAGATCCGAGGAACGGGCGGGCCTCTCGCGCTTGCGCTGGGGGGCCTGCGCGTTGCGAGGTTTGGGGGTCGACTTCTTCGGGGCCCGGAGCTCGATCAAAACAGTTTCCTCTTCGGCGGGAATGACCGCCGTGCTCCCCCTCC
>CALLDH010000068.1 GCA_937998345.1 uncultured bacterium
GTGGCCACCGGTAATTTCGTGATGGCGCAGCCGGTCGGCGTCGTCGACGGAGTCGACTATCAATACACCGGCAAGCCGCGCCGCATCGATGCCGATGCAATCCGGCAGCGACTCGATGACGGCGCGATCGTGGTGCTCACGCCGATTGGATACTCCGCGACCGGCGAGGCGTTCAATATCAGTAGTCATGATGTTGCCGCTGCCACGGCTACGGCTCTAGGTGCCGACAAGTTGATCGGCTTGCTCGAAGGAGATGGCGTGCTCGATGCGGAGGGTCTGCCCCCATCGCAGCTCAGCCCACACGAAGCCGAGCAGGTTCTCCGGTCCGGCCGCGACCTGGGGCATGATGTGGAGCGCCATTTGGCTGCGTCGATTCAGGCGTGCCGAGGCGGAGTCCCGCGTGCGCATCTGGTCGCACGCCAAAGTGACGGCTCGCTCCTCCGCGAGCTGTTCACCCGCGACGGTGTGGGCACGATGGTGACCTCTGAGACCTTCGAGGGAGTTCGCCCAGCAGCTCAAAACGACGTTGGCGGCATCCTCGAGCTGATCGAGCCGCTCGAAGCGCAAGGAACCCTGGTGCGTCGATCGCAGGAGATGCTCGAAAACGACTTCGATCGGTTCACCGTGATCGAACGTGACGGGATGGTCGTCGCCTGCGCCGCGCTGTACGCGTACCCTGATGACTCAATCGCCGAGCTCGCCTGCCTGGTCGTGCATCCGGAGTACCGAACGTCCGGTCGAGGCGATCAACTTCTGCACTACCTCGAACGGCAATGCGCTGCCCAGCGCCTGCGCGGCTTGTTCGTCCTCACTACGCAGACTTCGCACTGGTTTCGGGAGCGGGGTTTCGAGAATTGTGAGCTCGGCGACCTGCCCGAGGCGCGGCGCTCCGCGTACGATCAGGGCCGCCGATCGAAGATTCTTCTCAAGCCACTTGGCTGACGCATCTACCCCAAAGCATTGCGCTTTCGGTTCGTGCTTGGAGAGGCGCGCGAATCGTGCTACTCGTCCCCGAATTCGCCTAAACGGGACTTGATTCGTCCTTGATACACGCAAAATGAAGCAGGCTGAGCTCAATCGACGACCTGGAGCGGAAGTGCCCCCCGCAGACGCGGAGATGGACGAAATCGTCGCCCAGGAGGAGAAAGTTCTCGCCCGTGTGCATCGAACGGCCCAGTCGAGCCGCCCCACGCACCGGGGCCAGCTCATCGACTACGACGCCGAGCTGATCGCACTTCGCGACCAGATTCGCGAAGCCCGGCTCGAGGACATCCCGCCGCTGGTCGAGGAGATGGAGCGACTTCAGCAGGTGGCGCAGCGTCGAGCGAAGGTCACCGAAGGCGCAGTGGATCCGTCATCGCCGTACTTCGGCCGGATGATTCTCGAGGAGGAAGGCCGCAAGCGCGAGATCCTGATCGGCCGCAGCACGTTCCTCGATCCCAAGACCGGGGTTCGCATCGTCGATTGGCGGGACGCCCCGGTGAGCCGGGTCTACTACCGCTATGAAGAGGGAGACGACTACGACGAGATCTTCGGCGACCGCGAGGTCGAAGGAGAAGTGCTCGTCCGCCGCAATCTGTCGATTACCACCGGCAAGCTACGCCGCATTGGCAGCCCGCAGGGAACGTTCCGGCGCTCGCGCGACGACCTCTGGCGGCGGGTGGCCGATCAGGCGACGAAACTTTCGGGCGGGCAAGGCGCGGCGATGCGTCCGGAATCGCATCATCGGCCCGGCGAGCTCGGGATCGGTGACGAGGATCTTCGCGAGGACAAGCATCTCTCGGAGATCACGGCGCTCATCGACCCGCGGCAGTTCGACCTGATCAGCCAGCCCACGTCCGGCCTCGTCGTCATTCAAGGCGGCGCCGGTAGCGGCAAGACCACGATTGGACTTCACCGCCTCGCCTACCTCGCCTTCCAGGACCCGCAGCGGTTCCGCGCGGATCAGATGCTCGTGATCGTCTTCAACGACGCGCTTGTGCGTTACATTTCTCGCGTTCTGCCGGCGCTCGGTGTCACCGACATGCCCGTCCAGACCTTTCAGAGATGGGCCGAGCAGCAGCGCCGCCGTCACATTCCGAAGCTGACGACACGCTACGTGGAGGACACGCCCACGCATGTCGTCCGGATGAAGAAGCATCCGGCCATGCTGCGCGCGATCGATCAATACGTTGCTGACTTGGCCGATCGGGTGGACGCGGAAATTCTCGAACAAACCAAGCGGGGCGAAGGCGGCGCTCTCGTAGAGCGAATTTGGCGAGGCACGGCAGCCGAGCCGCTCGGTGTCCGAGTCGAGCTGCTTTCGCAGTGGCTCCAAGACCGCGACGGCGATGCACAGCAAGTGCCGATCGGCATCCGGCATGCTGTAGGGCGCGTTTGCCATCATTGGTCGACGCGAACGAACGATGTCGTGACGGCATGGGCGGACCTCGTGACCGATCGGACGCGTCTCACCGACACATTTGCTCGCTGGGCCCCCGACGCGCTGACCGACAAGCAAATCGAGTGGGCGCACTCCTGGTGCAGCCGGCATTCGACCCGTGTGCTGATGGCATACGAAGAGGCGATCGAGGAAGATGACGAGTCGCATACCCGCAGCGTGGGGGTGGACGGTGTCGATGAAGACGAGCCCGCAGAGCTCGACCGCGAGGACGACGCGCTTCTGCTTCGACTTTTTCAAACGCTCCGTGGTCCGCTTTCGGGGCGGCGAGCGGCGCTCGCGTACGAGCACGTTTTCGTCGATGAGGCGCAGGACATGAGCCCGGTCGAGTTGGCGGTCGTGCTCGATACGGCAACCGAGCAGCAGAGCGTGACGCTCGCGGGCGACATTGCGCAGAAGCTCCATCTCGACAACGGCTTCTCGGATTGGCGGCACGTCCTCGAGGAGCTGAAGCTAGATCACATCGAGATCGAACCGCTCAAGTTGAGCTACCGCTCGACCCACGAGATCCTCGAGTTTGCAACCGACGTCCTCGGGCCGCTTCGCAACGAAGTCTCGGGGGAGGCCATCCGTTACGGCGCGCCGGTGGAGCTCTTCCAATGTGGGGGCAGTGGTGAGGCCGTGGGC
>CALLDH010000069.1 GCA_937998345.1 uncultured bacterium
GGCATGAAGGACAAGCTTCCACTCTCGCAGGCGGGGCGTGTGCAAGACCTCTTGAAGATGGTCGACAACGCCAAGGTGTCGGCTTCCGCCAAGACGCTGTTCGCAAAGATCGAAGACATCGACGAGATCCCGAGCGTCGCCAAGCCGCGGACCCTCAAGGCCGATCTGCGTCCCTACCAGAAAGACGGATTTTCGTGGCTCGTCTTTCTGCACGAGCTCAACAGCGGCGGCATCCTCGCCGACGACATGGGCCTCGGCAAGACCATTCAGACCATCGCACTGCTCCTCTGGTCGAAGAGCAAGTACAAGCGCAAGCTCAACCTCGTGGTCGCGCCGACGTCGGTCGTGCCGAACTGGCAACGCGAGATCGCCAAGTTCGCGCCAGGGCTCAAGACAGTGGTGTGGCAGGGACCAAATCGCAGCCAGAACGCGCCCGAGCTCGAAAAGGCGGACGTGATGATCACCAGCTACGCGTTGCTTCGCCGTGACGAGGAGCTGCTGCAGGCACTCGACCTTCGTTATGTCATTCTGGATGAAGCGCAGCACATCAAGAACCCGATGAGCCAGACCGCGCGGTCCGCCAAGAAGCTGAGCAGCGAACGGAGGCTGGCTCTGACGGGTACGCCGATCGAGAACCGCCTCAGCGAGCTCTGGAGTATCTTCGACTTCGTCTCGCCCGGGTTGCTCGGGCAGCTCAAGACCTTCGAGGAGCGCATTGCCCGCCCGATCGATCGCGGCGACATGGAAACCGCTCAACGACTGCGGGCAACGATCAAACCTTTCGTCATGCGGCGTCTGAAGCGCGACGTTGCCGCGGACCTGCCGGACAAGATCGAGCAGGAGATGATCGTGCCGCTCGCCGAGGAGCAGGCCAAGCTCTACAAGCAGGTCCTCGGTCAGGTACGGAAGAGCGTTCTCAGCGAGGTCGAGAAGAAGGGGGTCAGCAAAGCGCAGATTCAGATTCTCGCCGCGCTCACCCGCTTGCGGCAGGTCGCATGCGACCCACGGCTCATGAAGCTGCCGGACACCAATTTCGAAGCAGATGACAGCGGCAAGCTCGGCGCGCTTCGCGAGATCATCGACGAGGCGGTGGACGGCAATCACCGGGTGCTGGTCTTCAGCCAGTTCGTCGAGATGCTCAACCACATCCGAGCGGCCCTCGACGCCGACGGCGTCCAGTACGAATACCTGGACGGCTCGACGAAGGATCGCATCGATCGGGTCGACCGCTTCAACGAGGACACGAGCGTCCCGGTCTTTCTGATCTCGCTAAAGGCAGGCGGCACTGGCCTCAACCTCACGGGCGCCGACACCGTGGTCCACTTCGACCCCTGGTGGAACCCCGCCGTCGAAGATCAGGCCACCGACCGAGCCCACCGCATCGGCCAGACCAAGAACGTCAACGTCTACAAACTCATCGCCGCGGGCACCGTCGAAGAGAAAATCCTAGAGCTCTCGGCGAAGAAGCGAGAGCTAGTGAGCAACGTCCTCTCGACCGAAGGCAGCCCCCTCAAGGGATTGACCAAAGCCGACGTCGAGAACCTGTTCAGCGAATAAAAGGGGACTGTCCCCTTTTTCGAGGGGTTAATTGTTGGGCTCGGTTGTCGGAGATCAGGGAAGGGGACAGTTTCCCTTGTTCCGGCTTACGTCTTGGGGAGGTGGCGGGCGAAGAAGTCTAGGAGCTTTGCCCAGGCTTTGGCTTCGGTGTCGGGGTCGTAGAAGGCGTGGATGGGGGTGTGGCGAGCTAATGGGGCTAGGGGGCCTGTTAGCTGGTTCATGAAGGAGTGGCCGGCTTCTTCGTAGATGTGAACCTCGTGGTCGATGCCGAGCTCTTGGAGGTGGCGGGCGAGGCGTTTGGCGTGCGGCAGGAAGACGGTGTCCTTTTCTCCGAACTGGGCGATCGTGGGGCAGAGGCCCTCGAGCCGGGAAGCCTTGCTCGGGACCGCTCCGTAGAAAGGGGCGGCGACCGCGAAGGATTGGTCGGCCGCCGCGATCAGGGCGAAGCCGCCGCCCATGCAGAAGCCTGCGATGCCGATGCGATTCGCGTCGACGTCGTCTCGCGCTGCGAGGACGTTCCGAGCCGTGTCGATGACCTCGTAGGCGAAGCCTTTGCCGGTGGCCATCGAAGTGAGCGTCTTCACCACGCAAGCAGGTCGGCCGCCCGCATAGAGGTCCGGCGCGATCGCTGCGTAGCCAGCATCCGCGAACCGTTGGCAGTGGCGCTTGAGGTCGGCGCTGAAGCCGTAGATGTCATGGATGACGACGACGCCCGGAAAGGGCGGCGCAGCGTCGTCAGGTAGCGCCAGCGCCCCTTTGTTCACTCGGTTCTGGGTAACCGGAATCTCGATTGATTCAATCATCTCGCGCCGATGATGTGCCACGGGCACCTGCACGGGCAAGGGCAACGTGGCTCGCCGGACGACGCCCGGTGGCGGACGCTATTGCTCCTCTGTGCGGGGAGCGGCGAAAGTAACGCTGATGCGGCCCCGACCTTGCGTCTTTGCGTCCTGAACGGCCTCGTCGGCATCTTGGAGCAGCAATCGCCACTCTCCGCTTTGCCTCGGCGATAGCGTGATACCGATGCTCGCGCTGAGCCGGAAGCGGGTGCCGGAGACCGTAGCCGGGCTTTCTAGCCGGTCGATGAGCTCCATCGCGAGCCGATTGGCGCTTTCCATGTTGTCAATGCCATGAACGAAAACCGCGAATTCGCTGGGCCCCCTGCGCGTCACGAGGTCGTTCTCATCTAGCTTTTCTCGAAGGCGTGAGGCGATTTCATAGACGAGGAGAGCGGCAATGTCTGTTCCGAAGCGCGCGCTCACGTCTGCGAAGCCCTCGAGGTTGACGAGCATCAAGGCAAACGGCTTGCCCGCACGGCAGCGCGCCAAAAGGATCTGTTCGAACCTGCGCCGCGGGTCGCTTTCTAGGAGGTCGTCTGCGTCAAACATCTGAACTCTTCATCGTAGGGTGGTGGCAAGACGGAGGCAACCAAGCTGGCCGGAGCCAGAGTCAGCGCCAGTGTCAGCGGGGTGTGCCGGTGAGTATCTGCTGTCGTCTTCCGATCGGGTCTCGAAGTGGGGTGTTTCGCAGTTCTCCGACTTCCTTTGCGGTGTACGCGGGCTTGGGGGGTTGTCCGGCGAACCTCTCTACCAACCAGTTCATCAGTGCCCCTAGACGCGCGTCGGAAACCGGTGCCTGTGCCGCGCGCGGAACCTGGACCCAGTAGGCACATCGCCCCGAGCCGCTTGGCCCGGTGGGTCATGGAGCGGCGGTACCCGATCTTCAGCCCGCCTGGCAACACCCTCAGTGCCCGGCGTCTCGCCGGAATTCTAGGCACTGTGAGCTTCCTTTCTCGAAGTCTCGGCAGGTCGTTCCTCGAAGATCGTAGATTCGGCACGCGTGGGCGCTGTTCGGCGTGCCTAGGTGCACGCATGAGCCGTCTTCACGCGTGGCGAAACCCACCAACCCGAAGTGTCCTGGCTGCACGGCCGCCGCGATGTCGTCGCGGCCCATTTTCCGCCAGCGAACCAAATCCTCTGGCGGGATCAATATGCGGCCGTCGGCTCCCGTTCGGCAACAGGCCCCGCACGTGAGGCAGTCGAGCTCTTCGGTCATCGCGGGGAGAGTATGGCTCGGGGGGTGCGGGGCGCACGCGGTGGACTTTGCCTGGCGGGCGTGATCTAGTGTACGGGATGTGGAGAGCGTTGGTTTGCGCGACGGTGCTGCTCTGGGCTTGCACGAAGAACGAGCCGAAGGAAGACGTCGAGTTGCCCAAGGTGGCGCCTGACACGGTCGTCGTCTCCTGGAGTGTGATCAGCCGAAGCTCGGACCGGGACAGCATCCAGGTCGCACTCGACGGCAGCCGAAAGCTCAACGTGAGCCACAGGAGTGCCGACGGCACGAGGATGAGCATCGAGCGCACGATCTCGAAGGCAGACTACGAAAGGCTCGTGGGAACCCTGCATGCGCTCGACTGCTGCTCGCTGCAGTCGACGTCGAAACAGCGCACCCACCCAAACGAGGCGAAGCCGCGCCTCGAGCTCAATTTGGGCGACGTGCTCTGCGAAATCGAGCTCTGGGACAGCGAGTGGCGTGAGGGTCGTGCGAGGGAGTGCGGTTTTGCCATTGCACAGGTCCACGGCGGCGGATTCGTGCCGGACCCACCGGTCGACGAGCCCTCGCCGTAGCCCTATGCTCGCCCGCCATGTCCACGAAGTATTTCTGCGCGCACTGCGACAAGGAGTTCGTCCCCGAACCGCCGGGAGACCGGCCGCGCTGCCCCCATTGTATGCGTAGAGGCGGCGTCGAACCGGTGCAGGAGCCTGGACCCAAGACGGGTGCAAGCCGCCGGTGGGCCGTCATCATTGCCGTGCTGATCGTCGCCGCGGGAATCGGGTACGCGTTGTACGTGTCCACGACGGTTGCGCTCGAAGAAACCCCTCCACTACGTCCGCTCGAGGCGCGTGAGCTCTCCGCCTATCTCGAGCGCGACCAGATCAAGGTTGGCCTGTACGAGCCGATGATGATGCTTCCCGATCACGTCGACGAATGGCCCGAGAGCGCCGTTGAAATCGCCGAGCGGATGCGCAGCCAGTCCTCGTCCTGGTCGCTTGAACGGCCATTGCCACGCGAGGTCATGACGGCCGACCAGACCTTGGCGATGATGGATGCCCACGAGGAGCGCGTGAAGCTCTATCCACTCGAGTTGGCTACGGCGATGACGGCCTTGCTTCGTCAGCGCGGGGTCAACGCGATGGTCGCCGAGGTGTGGGAGTTCGAGGGGGCGCGCGCGCCTGCTGATCCGTCCGGCATGCTCGGCTACTTCGTGACGGCGATTTACGACTCGAGTGGCTCAGAGGAGCCCTCGGTGTATGTCGATGCCTGGGGCGGGCGAGGGGAAGTGAATGTTTCGTCCGTTCGCGTGCTGCGCGACACAGAAGTTTTGGCTGCGGCGCTCGGGACGGAGGCGATTCGCATATTCAAGCGCTCGGGAGATGCGAAGAAGGCACTTCCGATGATCGAGACGGCGCTCCTGCTCGACCCGGTGTCTCCCGCGCTACGCGTGGTGAACGCTTCGATTCTCGTCGAGTCCGGCGGGATCGCTCAGGCGGTGACGGAATTCGAGGCGGCGCTCCAGCTCCGCGCCGATGGGCCTCGAAAGCTCAACTTGGCGCAACTCTATCTGGCGCAGGCCGGGACCCTCGTGGAGAACGGCCAGCAGGCGGCAGCCGATGCGCAGTTCAGTGAGGCCAATCGCATCGTCGACGAGGTCATCGAAACCTGGCCTCGCTATGGTCACGCGCATCTCATGCGGGCCACGATCTACATGGGTTTGGGGGATCCCGAACGGGCCCGGCTGGAGCTCGAGCTAGCGGAGTCGCTCAGCCCCGACACGGCCACGCTGTGGGCGGTCTGGGCGCAGTATCATCTTGCGCAAAGTGAGCCAACCACGGCGGCGGCCAAGATGAGACGCGCGGTCGTTCTCGATCCCAACAATTGGCAACTGCGCCTTCAGGCGGCGCAGGTCTTTCAAGCCGCGGGCGATGACGAAGCTGCCGTCGAAAACGTCGACGCAGCCCTGGAGTTGGTGCCGGCGCAGAAGCGCACCGAGGTCAGGCAGCTCGCGGACCGGATGGTCGGGCCTCGGGCGTTGACCAATTCGCCAGAGCCAGAGACGCCGCAGGATCCTGCGCTGATGCTCGGAGACCCGTCGGACCTGCGTCTGCGCGACCCGGGGGAGACCCTTCAGCTCGACCTGGACCAGTAGAAGCTCAGGGAGTTGCCGGCGCGTCCGGCCGCTCGATGCTGCTGACGGTCAGGATTCGCTTCCAGAGCGCATCTCGCCCGTCGCCGCTGACCGAGCTGTAGGGGATCAGGCGGTGCCGGAGCTCGCCCTGAAGCTTGGCGAGCGCTGGCTTTCGTTTGCTCGCGGGTAGCTTGTCGATCTTGGTGGCGACCAGGATTGGGGTGACGCCGACGCTTTCGAGGAACTCGAGTAGCTGAAGGTCATCATCTTGCGCTCCCCGGCGAATGTCGATGATGACGACCGAACCTCGCAACCCAGGCCGTTCTCTGAGGAAGCCTTCGATCAGAGGGCCCCACGCCTTGCGCTCGGCCTTGCTCCGCTGCGCGTAGCCGTAGCCAGGCAAATCGACCAAGTCGAGGTGAGCCTCTTCGCCGTCGGTCCGGAGGCGCACGCGAAACATGTTGATCGCGCGCGTGCAGCCCGGTGCGCTGCTGGTGCGTACGAGCTTCTTTCGCTGGACGAGATTGTTGATGAGGCTCGACTTACCGACGTTCGAACGCCCTGCGAACGCGACCTCGGCAAAGGTAGGCGCCGGCAACTGTCCGAGCGCGGTTGCGCCTGCAACGAATTCTGCGTCGAGCACGTCCATGCTGGGGTTGTAGCGCCCTCCGCAACTCACGCACGTACGCGGCGCTGGATGGCCGCCCTGAGGTCGCGAAGCTCCGGTGAGCCCAGGGCCGAGGCGGCGGCGAGGTACGTGAGCAGACCGGCAGCAGTGGTTGCTGCGAACACCGCCAGGTTGCGCGGATCATTGCCGCCGGCGTCCCACTCGCCTAGCCCGGCGCCCAGCCAGACGACCCCACCCATTACTGCGCTGGCTGCGAGGACACGAAAGGCGCTCGCCGTAACCTCGGCCATCCCGAGATCCCCGGACCTCCGCCGAAGGAGCCAGAGCAGCGCGACGAGCTGGGCGATCGCGGCCGCGGTGGTTGCTGCGGCGAGGCCAGCGTGCTGCATCGGCCCCATCAGGAGGAGACTGAGGGTGACGAAGGCCACGAGATTGCACGCGCTCGCGATGACCGGGGTTCGAGTGTCGTTGTGCGCGTGGAACATGGGAACGATCGTGCGCACCGACGCGACCGCCCAGATGCCGCCTGCCTGCCACACCAATGAGCGGGTGGTCTGGTGGACGGCGGCTGAGTCGTACTGGCCGCGTCCAAAGAACATGGTCGTCGCCGGCTCTGCCAGCACCACCAGGGCGACCGTCGCCGGCACCGCGACGAACAAGGAAAGTCGAAGGGCGTGGCGGAAGAGGCGCTTGGCTTCTTCTTCATCGCCCTTGGCCACCGCATCGCTCAGCGAGGGAAGGGCGGCCGAGGCGATGGCTAGTGCAAACATCCCCTGGGGAATTTCCGCCAGGCGCTGGCCGTAGTACAGGTAGCTCACGCTTCCCGTAGGCAGGAACGACGCGAACAGTCGTGAAAGAAGCACGTTGAGCTGGTAGACCCCGAGACCGGCCAGCAGCGGAACCATGAGGCGCGCGCACTTGCGTACGTAGATGTCGCTGAAACCGATCCTCGGCCGCACGATCAGGTTCTCTTTCCGGAGAGACGGGAGCTGTGCGACGATCTGGAGCGCTCCGCCGAGGAGGGCGCCTACCGCGAGAGCAAAGATCGCGGGCCATCCAAACTGAAGGAACAATGGTGCGAGGAGTAGCGCACCGGCGATGAGCGAGATGTTGAGGAGCGCCGGGGCGAATGCCGGCGCTGCGAATCGCTTGCTCGCGTAGAGCGCGCCCATCATCAGAGCGGAGATTCCCATCAAGAAGATGTACGGAAAGAGCAGTCGAGTGAGGGCGACGGTGGTTGCAAACAGGGCTTCGTCACGCTGAAAGCCCCAGGCGTAGCCTTTGACGATCCAGGGGGCGCCCACGATGCCAAACAAGGTGACCACGAGCAGGACGACGGCCATCGCGCCGATCAGGTTTCGGTAAAACTCCTTGGCGCGCGCCATTCCTTCGCGTTCGCGCACCTCGGTGAACACCGGTACAAATGCTGCCGAAACCGCGCCCTCGCCGAGCAACACGCGCAGGGCATTGGGGATCGTGAACGCGAGCCAGAAGGCATCGGTGGCGCCCAAGGCGAACACCGCGGCGACCACTGCGTCCCGCACCGCGCCCAGAATTCGAGAGGAGAGAGTGCCCGTCGCCACCACGCCGGCGCGGCGGACGATCTCACCGCCGGAGGTTCTATCGGGCTTGGCGGACATCGGCGGAAGGATGCGCCGGAGGTGTCGATCCCGGCAAGAAACCCGGACCGATCAGCTCGAGCTCAGAAGACCCTGGAGTTTGGCGATTTCCACGGTGTACGTGGCGCCGCAATAGTCGCAGCCGATGCTCAGCGGCTCGCCTTTGTCGACGAGCTCCTGGATGTCCGAACGATTGAGGACGCTGAGCGTCGTCATCACTCGGACCTCGCTGCATTGACAGCCAAAGCGGATGTCGGTGCTGTCTAACCAGGTGAACGGCATGCCTTCGAAGATCTGCTCGATCAGCTGAGACGGCGATCCGTCGGACTTCTGCAGGCGCTCCCGAATCTCGACGAAATCCTCGAGGCGCCGAGTCATCGTTTCCATGGCGGCCTCGGCGTCGGCGGCTTCGGGCAGGAGCTGCACGACGAAACCGCCAGCCGTGGGATTTTCCCCCTCGACTGCCGAACCCAGCGAGATCATCGACACGATTTGCTCCGATAACTGCATGTAACGCATGAAGGCCTCGGAAAGATTCCCGCTCTCAGGCACCTCGACGACGCCGCGGTGAAGATCGGAGTTCGGAAGCGTCCGCATCATTTGAAGGGTTGCGCGGGTCTTCCGGATGTCGGGCCGTGCGTCACCTGTGCCAGCCTGCAGCAGGCCGCGGGTCCAGCCGTCCGGGTGAGAGTCGGCAACGAGCTGTCCGGCCTCGTCTTCGAAGCCCACGATGCATTGCACGCGGAGCGACGGCGCCATGGTTTCACGATAGAGCACGGCAGTGGTGAGCAGATCCGCCATGTCGTGAGCGAGCGCCCCAGAGAGATTCTGGGCGGCGATCACACCCCGGACGGTGTCGGTTGTCCTTGCAGCGATCACGCGAAAGGCTCCATCATTGCTCATCGCTCGCATCACCGAGTCATTTTCCGACATGTTTGTCCTTCAAGCGCATTGGCGATCCGTTGGCAAGGGCTACTCTTGGGCCCGGAGTACGAAATGACAACACATCAGATTGTTCTCATTCCGGGTGACGGCATTGGCCCGGAGGTTGCCGCCGCCACCGTTCGTGTCCTCGAAGCGGCCGAGGCGCCAGTCGAATGGGCGGAACACCATGCCGGTGTTGCCGCGCTCGAAACGCTGGGCGAGGTGCTTCCTGAGCAGACCCTCGACGCGGTTCGTGAGCGAGGCCTTGCCCTCAAGGGGCCCTGCACGACACCGGTGGGCGAGGGCTTCACCTCGGTCAACGTGCAGCTCCGAAAGCGGCTCGACCTCTACGCTGCGGTTCGTCCAGTTCGCACCTTGCCCGGTATTCGCACGCGCTACGAAGACGTCGACCTAGTGGTGATTCGGGAGAACACCGAGGGCCTCTACAGCGGCATCGAGAACGAGGTGACCAAGGGCGTCGTGACGAGCCTCAAGGTTGCGACCGAGGTGGCCTCCACGCGAATCGCCCGGGCGGCGTTTCAATACGCCCGCGATCGGGGTCGCAAGAAAGTCACCGTGATGCACAAAGCGAACATCATGAAGATGACCGACGGGATGTTCATTCGATGTGCGCGCACGGTTCGAGAGGTGGAGGGCTTCACGGACGTCGAGTATGAGGAGGTCATCATCGACGCCGGTTGCATGAAGCTCGTACAGGACCCGACGCAGTTCGACGTGTTGCTACTGGAAAACCTCTATGGCGACGTGCTCAGCGATCTTTGCGCGGGCTTCGTCGGCGGCCTCGGCGTCATTCCCGGGGCGAATATCGGCAACGACTATGCGGTGTTCGAGGCGGTGCATGGATCGGCGCCCGACATCGCCGGCAAGGGTGTGGCGAACCCGTTGTCCCTCCTCATGTCGGCGGTGATGATGCTGAACCACATCGCGGATACGCGGGCCGACGAGGATTGCCGCGCCGTGGCTAGCCGCATTCGCGAAGGCTACAATCGAGCCTTGTCGGACGGCCAGAAGACGCGGGACCTGGGCGGAGAGCTCGGAACGGAAGAGTTCGCCTCTGCCCTAATCCAGCGAATGGCGCGTTAGTCGGCCGAGTCGCGAACCCCGCCGTCCCCGCCACCAACGCGAAGCAATGGGGGGAGGACGATCAGGGTTGCCACCAGGCAACCGCCGATCGTAACGGCGATCAGCTCACCGAAATTCCGAACCGGGACGAAGGAGCTCAGCAGCAGCACGCTGAAGCCGGCCATGAGAGTCACGCAGGAGATCACGATGGCTCGGCCGGTGCCACGGGCGGCGCGAACGAGTGCGGCTTCGCGCCCGATGCCCGTCTGCATCTCCTCGCGAAAACGAGCGAGCACGTGAATGGTGCCGTTGACGGCGAGGCCCAGACTGATCGAGAAGATGATGACGGTCGAAACGTTGAGCGGAATCTCGCGCCACACCATGTAGGCCATCGTCGCGACCAGGGGGATCAAGTTTGGCGGGATGCTCAAGAGGCCGAGCCGAATGCTTCGGAAGAAGAAGGCCAGGAGCAAGAAGATCACTACGACGGCAACGAGCAGGCTCCCAAGTAGATCGTTCACGACCGCGGCTTGCCCGCGCGAGCCCGTATACGCCTCGCCGGTGAACGCGACCTTCACCGTTTCGTCATCTCCGACCTCGGATTGGATGACCTCCTCGAGGTGGTCGAGGAACCGCATCGTCGCCTGTGCGCCGACGTCGCGTAGCTTGAACTGAATGCGTGCCTTCTTGCCGTCTTCGGTCAACCAGTCGGACAGCGGGCTGGGCTCGCGTTGGCTCATCATGGTGACGAGGCCCTTTACCTGCTTGGTGCTCTTGAAGTTCTCGGTCCGAGCGTCGGGATCGTCGGCGAGCAGTGCGTAGGACTCACGCAGCATGTCGCCGTAGCTCAAGGTGCGGATGATCTCGGGACGAAGGGCTGCCCAGTTGCGGATTCGTTGGATGGTTTGAACCAGCTTCGGGTCCATGAAGTGGTCTTCTTCGGTGCTGACCAAGACGACCTCGAGTGGGCGGACGCCGGCGAGCTTCTCTTCAATCAAGAGCGTCGTCGTATAGACGGGGTCGGATTCGTCGAACTGGTCGAGCAGGGCATGGTCGACGGTGATCTGGCTGGCGACATAGCCTGCGCCAACGGTGAATAGCGCGGTTACGCCGAGCACGGCCCATCGCCAGTGAAGCAGCCTCGCTACGAGGCTGCTCGTCACGTTGGTGAACAGACTGGTTCGCTCGCGGCGAACCTCTTCACGCTTGGGTGGAGTCACCCAGGTGAGAATCGCGGGGACGAATGTGATGATGACGACGTAGGAGACCATCACGCCTAAGCCAGAGGTGACTCCGAAGTGTCGCAGCATCACCGTCTTGGAGACGACGAGAGACCCGAGGCCGACTGCCGTGGTGGCGGACGTCAGCATGCAGGCGACTGCAATCGCGCGCACCGTGCGACGCCCCGCGGCTTTGCGGTCGGGGTCGTCATCGGCGTGCACCTCGTCCCGATACCGTTGAATTAAATGCGTGGCATCGCTAATGCCAATGATGATCAGCAGCGGCACGATGACGTTGTTGAGGATGTTCATGGGCTCCCCGACGAGCCCCATGCCGCCGACGGTCACCACAGCGGTGATGGCGACCGCACCAAACGGAAGCAGGACGCCTGGCAGCCAGCGGAACGACAGCATCAGAAGGGCCAAGCAGACCACCAGGGTCAGCGGGATCAGCCGCAGGTTGTCCTCACGCATCTTGCTGACGATGACGCTCCGAAGGTAGGGCAAGCCGCCGACGTGCAACTCGATGTCTTCGAACTCGGGCCGCTCCAATCCTTCGCGGAGCTCGTCCATCGCCTTGCGCATCTCGCGTGGGTCGAGCTCCGTCAACTGCAGGGCGACCCCCGCCACGGTGTGGTCCTCATCGATGAGCCGACCCACCAGGAGCGGGTTGCCGGCGATTGCCTCGGCGAGCTCGGCGGTCTCCTCCTCGGTGACCTCTGTGCCTTCCACGATCGGGTCGGTCCGCAGCTCCGCCGAGAGCGCGGGGCCCACCTGTGCGATGCCGCCCGGAAACCGATCGGGATCGCTTTCGACGATGTCGAGGAGGGCGTTGAAGGCCTCGTCTTCGAGATCACCCTGGGCGTCCACTTCCTCCTCGTCTTCGTCGAGAGAATCGAGGTCGTCTAGATCGTCCAGGTCATCGAGGTCGCCTTCATCCTCAGGACCCCCGACTTCTTCGAGGCCGTCGAGATCATCGAGGCCGCCTCCAGCGTCGTCGGTGGCCTCCTTGACCCGGCGCGGGATGTTCAGCGTGGTGATGCCGGCGACCTTCTCGACCCAGGGCTTCTCCGCGAAATAGAGCGAGAGATCGTGGATCTGCTGGAGGCTCTCCTGGGAGAGGACGTCGTCCGACTCGACCAGGATGAGAACCGCCTCCCGCTTCTTGCCGAACCACTCCTGGAAGCGCTGCTGGATCAGCGCGTACTCCTCGCCCTCAAACGACGAAAGCAGGCTTTCGGGGGCGGGATCGGCGGTGAGCTTGGGGATCTGGGTCGCGAACGCGAGAGTCACCAGAACCGAGACCCAAACCACGAGCTTCCGGCGCTCGGTCACGAGATTTGCAAGCCAATTCAGCGTTTGTTGGCGTCGGGACACGAGCCTGTATGCCTGCGAGGAGCGCGGCTCGCAAGGTTCTTGTCACCGGCTTGACAGCCCCACCCGGCAGGGCTAACACCCGCGTCCCTACGGGGAGGATATTAGAGTGGCCAACCACGCTTCAGCAAAAAAGCGAGTCCGTCAGACGGTCAAGCGGACCGCGCGCAACCGGCAAATCCGCACCTACGTCCGCACGTGTGTGAAGCGTGTGCGCGCCGCCGTCGAGTCAGGTGATCAAGACGCCGCGAAAAAGGCGCTCATCGAGGCTGTGAGCCGTATCGATGGTGCAGTCTCGAAGGGCATCTTCCATCGCAAGACCGGCTCGCGTTACATCTCCAGGCTGACCCGCCAGGTCCACGGCGTTCAGGGCTGAGCCCGCAAGTCCGCATCAGGGCTCGTTCGCGTCAGCGGTGATCCGCGCAAAGCGCGAGGACCGCGTCCTGCAGAATGACATCGGGCGGGCGCTTGCTGCCTTTGAGCGCACGGTCGGTTTCTGCGATCAGTGCGAACGCTTCACCGAGGCTTTCTGCCGTGAATTGCCGTGCCGATTCGGTGAGGTCGCCGGCTTTGAAGGGTGGGGCGCCCGCGCGTTTGGCAGCGTCCTGGGGGCGTAGTCCCTCGGACAGTGCTTCCCGCATGCGGGCGACGATCCGCAGCTGTCGCGCCACCATCGCGAGCAGGCGGAGTGGCGGCTCGCGATCGTCGAGGAGTGACTGCGCCGCCGCGATGCCCTTGCGTCGGTCCTTGAGCCCGATGGCATCGACCAGACTCCAAATCGACTCCACGCGGATGCGCGTCACACACATCATCACGGCGTCTGCGTCGATGCGCTGCCCTGCGCCGACGAACAGTGACAACCGCTCCATCGCGTCGTCGATCGCGGCGAGGTCGTCACCCACGGCATCGAGGAGGGCTTCGATCGCTTGCGGGGCGATGCGGTGGTCTCGGGCCGTCGCCTCCGCCTGAATGAACTCGCGCAACTCGCGCCCGCGCAGCGGCTTGGCGTCGATGAGATAGCCCTTCTTTTTTGCTGCTTTGGCGAGCTTGGCCCGCCCGTCGAGCTTCGTTGCCGTGAGCACGAAACACGTGGATTCGCTTGGATCCTCGAGGTAGGCCGCGAGATTCGTCTGTTCGGTGGGTGTCATCGCATCGGCGTGACGCAACAATACGAGGCGCATGTCCGCCATCATGGGGAGCGTCCGGGCGGCGGAGATCACGCGCGTGGCGTCGAGACCCTTGCCGTCGAAAACCTCGATGTTGAACCCAGGGGCACCCATCGAGTCGACGGCCTTGCGCACCGCGTCGACTGCGCGCTCGATGCGCAGGCGCTCCGTTCCGACCAGAACGTACACTGGATCGAGCGAGCCTTTCGAGGCCCTCGTGATGACGTCATTGAGGCTTGGCACTACTCAGCGGGCTTCGTCATCCGAGAAGGTGACTTCGCCGCTGTGTTGTACCCTGTCCCCGAGAATTTGAAAGCGGTAACGACCGACCTCTTGCCGGCGCACGGTCACCACCATTTCCAGCCGTCGGTTGGGCTCGAACTGGGGACGGTTGAGCCGAAGCTTGTGCACGATCGTGCGCTGATTTCGGTCGTTCACGAAGACTGTCATCGTGGGTGCGATGAACTTACGCTCGGCCGTCTGAATATCATAGAACAGAACCTCGAACTCGGAGTCCCCCACGGGCGCGTTGAAGTTGGCCACCAAGGTTGCTCTCCATTGGCGATCCTCGACCGGGCCATCGGTCGTTTCGCGCAGCCGGGTGGCCTTGTTGGATTGGGCGAAGCGAATCACGCCCGATTCCGAAAGGGAGCGCGGTACACCTTTTTGCGTGAGGTAGATCCTCGCCTTGAGGCCTTGGGCAGCGTCCGCATCCTGCCACGGGGTGGCCGAAGCAACGACGGCAGCCAGAACGGTTGTGATGAGTGCGAGACGTGGATTCACAGCTTGCTCCTGGGTATCGGTCCAGAATTAGGCTAGCAACTGGAACTTTACAGTGACAGGGTGATAAGGTGGTCAAATGTAGGATTTTGCCCTCGTCCCGCCCGAGGGTCCGCCGAAAAGTTGTGCCCCCGGGCGGCGACCGCTAACTCCGACCCAGGAACGGAGCTCGATGACGACGGTCAGTGGGGGTGTCAAAGGACTGGTCGCGCGCGCGCAGCGCGAGGCGCAGAGGCGCGCGCAGAGCCCCTCTACGGCCTATCTGCTTCTGGTCATGCTGCAGACCGGTGGGCCGATGGGGAGGCTCCTGTCACAGCTCGGGGTGAAGGAGAGCGATCTGCTGAGCGCGATTCGCGTCGTCGACACGGAACCAACCAGTGCGCTCGAACGTGCCGTGGAGCGTGCATACCGGCTCGCCAAGTCGACCGGGGCGGCGCAGGTTCTGCCGGCGCACCTTCTGCTCGCGATCGCACGCGACAGTCGAAGCGCCGGACATCGTAGCCTGGAAGTGATTGGCGCCGGTTCGAGGCGTGTGCAAGAAGCGGTGCAGGCCGCTCTTCAACCCGAGGATGCGCACACCGCGCCAACGTCCACGTACATCGGGCCCCCCGCATCGTTTCCCGCTCAACCGGAGCCGAAGCCCTTCCGCCCATCCGCGCGGAGGACAGCAGAGCCCGTGCCGCTGATCGAGCTTCGCGTCGAGAAGCCCGAACAGGAGCCCTCCATAGAGCTGCCCGTCGAAGAACCGGTCGAAGCGTTGGAAGATGAACTCATCGTTCCCTCGTCGTCCCCGTTCGCTCTCGATGCGGGCAAGTACCCAACCTTGGCCAAGCTCGGCCGGAACCTGACCGAGATGGCTTCCCTGGGGCGCATCGACGAGGTCATCGGTCGAGATGACGAGATCGAACGGCTACTCGACGTTTTGGCTCGCCGGCGCTCGAACAATCCGATTCTCGTCGGACCGCCTGGGGTGGGCAAGACCGCGATCGCCGAAGGTCTCGCGCGCAGGTTGGCGCAAGGCGGCGAAGGCGTACGTGGCCTCGAAGGCACGATTCTCGTCGAGCTTTCCGCAGGTGGGCTGGTGTCCGGTACTGGGGTGCGTGGCGCGCTTTCCGAGCGGATGCGCCGGCTCCAGTTCGAGGTGAAACGAGCCGACGGCAAGATTGTGCTCTTCATCGACGAGGTGCACACCCTCTTCATCGGAGGGGAGTCGCCGGACGATCTTGCCCATGAGCTCAAGGCGTCGCTGGCCCGGGGAGAGCTCCCTTGCATCGGCGCGACCACCGACGCCGAGTACCGCAAGTACGTCGAACGAGATGCCGCTCTGGCGCGGCGGTTCACACCGATTCATGTCGCAGAGCCGGCCGCCGAAGACGCGATTGAGATTCTGCGTGGCATCGCGCCGCGCTACGAGGTCCACCACGGCATCGCGTACGAGCCGACGGCCGTGGAGTCCGCGGTCGAGCTCTCCGTGCGTTTCATGCCCGAGCAGACACTTCCCGACAAAGCGATTGGTCTTCTCGATCTGGCGGGTGCGCGTACGCGTCGGCGGGGTGGAGCGGTCGTCGATCGCGAAGCGGTCGCACAGGTCGTCGCGGAAAAGGTGCGGGTCCCCGTCGAGCGGCTTCTCGTGACGGACTCGCAGAAGCTCCTCGAGCTCGAGCAGCACCTCGGCGAGCATGTGGTCGGGCACTCCGAGGTCATGACTCGTGTCTCGGATGCGCTCCGCAAAGGCGCAGCAGGGTTCCACGGACACCGTCCGCTGGCGACGTTCTTGTTCCTCGGCCCGACCGGGGTCGGCAAGACCGAAACCGCCAGGGCTTTGAACGAGGTCTTTTTCATGGGCTGCCCGATGACTCGCATCGACATGAGCGAGCTCAGCGAGTCGCATGCCGTGGCCAAGCTAGTCGGCGCTCCTCCGGGATACATCGGCCACGACACCGGCGGACTGCTCACCGAATCGATTCGTCATCGACCCTACCAACTCGTCCTGCTCGACGAGATCGAAAAAGCCCACATGGACGTGCTTCAGTCGCTCTTGCCTCTTCTCGAAGACGGCCGGCTGACGGATGGGAAGGGCCGGACCGTCGATTGCACGCATACGATCGTGGTCATGACCTCGAACCTTGGCGCGCAGCAGTCCGGTCGCAATCAGAGCTCCATAGGATTCCAGGGCGGGTCGGCCGGATCGGACCCTGGTTTCTCCGCCGCCTTGGCTGCAGCGCGGCGCGCCCTGCCGCCCGAGCTATGGAACCGGATCGACGAGCCGCTGTTCTTCGGCCCCCTCAGCCGCGACGAGGTCGGCGAGATCGCGCGTCGCATGGTCGCGAGCGTGGTCCAGCAACTCCGCGAGCGACAGGGTGTGGAGCTCAGCGTCGATGCCACGGCGATCGATGCGCTGGTTGCGCTCGGGGGATACGACGCCGAGCTCGGTGCGCGGCCGATGCGCCGCGCGATCGGGCGTATGCTCGAGGCCCCGCTGGCCGCCTCGATCCTCGGCGGTGACTTCGAGCGAGGGGATCGCATCCTTGCGGTGGGTGACTCCAAAGGCGTTTGCTTCGAGGCGCTCGAAGGCTCGGTCGAAGCGGCGGAGTGACGCCGCCCTCAGGCCTTTGTCGTGCGAAGGATCTTCGATGCCTGGGCTCGGGACAGACCCGAGGCCTGCGCGCACTTGACGATGATCGGAACGACTGCGTCGTAGGCGGAAAGCGCATCGCGACTGACTCGCCGGAGTGCCCTTCGGTGGTGAACGACGGCTTCTGTCTCGCCTCGCGCGATAGGCCCCGTGAGGGCGCCGGGGACTCCGACACTCTCGACATTCTCTCCCACGCTCTGCAGCAGGGCGCCGATTGCGCGCTCGGCGGCGCGCTTGTCGAATCCGAGGCCTTCGAGCACGCCGACCGATACGAACGCCAAGGCGGCAGCGCCGTTCGCGGCTAGGGCGGCCGCGGCGTGGTATCTCGCGTCGCCGGTCTGGGCGACGACGACGCGCGCGCCGCATGCTCGGGCGATGCGGCGTCCCGTGGCGATTGCGCGCCGGGACCCACTCAAGGTGAAGGTCGTGCCCCGGAGGCTCGGGCCACTCCGGGTGCTCGGAAATGAAACGAGGGGGTGCATGATCCCCACGGCGGCGCCCCGGCTCTCACACGCTCCAAGCTCGTCGACTCCTCTGGCCCCCGCACAATGGAGCACGGTCGCGTCCGGTCGCAGGTCGGGTGCGAGCCTCTCGGCGACCATTTCGATCGCGTCGTCGGGGACCGTGAGCACCACCGCCTCGGCGCGCTGCACGCTCGGACGCTTCCAGCTGCGGCCTACCGCCAGCACGCTGTGTTGCCCGCTCGCCTCCAGCGCTCGCCGCAGCGCCTTTCCGACACGGCCTCGTCCAATGAGGAGGATGTTCATCCTTCGCCCTGGTAGAGCCCGTGCGATCGGATGTATTCGATGACCGCCGTCGGCACGAGACCCGTGATGTCACCGGCGTTGGCGAGTCCGGCGCGGATGTCGGTCGAGTTGATGTTGGGTATCGAGATCGGGCAGCGCTCGGGAACCGGGGAGCCTTGGCGACCGATGACCAGGGGTGGCGCGATCTTCACGACCTCGTCCCACTGATGCCAACGATCGGTCGTCGGCAGGACGTCGGCGCCTATGAGCAGGCGAAAGACCGTGTCTGGATGCTCGTTCTCGAGTGTGTCGAGCGTATGGAGAGTCCTGCTGATGCCGCCGAGACGCCGCTCGATGTCGGAGACTTCGACTTCCCGGAAGACGGCGAACGCCAGCTCGCACATCCGCATGCGTTGGTCGAACGTGGCGCCGTGCTCCTTGTCGAACGCATGCTTCCAGGTCGGGATGATCCATACGGCGTCGACGTCGGCCGCAGAGAGAGTCCAGGCGACGGACAGGACGTGCCCGAGATGCGGCGGATCGAAGCTGCCCCCATAAATCGCAACCCGGCGCGTGGTCACGGTGCCACCATGACCTTGGCTCCACGGCCCTGGATTGGCTCACTCCACGAGACCTCGCCGGTCAGGTCGATCGCTTTCAAGACGACGCCACCAGCTTCGGAGCGGTCATCGAGGAGGCCGACGTGCCCTAGGTCGAGAGGACCAGGGCTGAAGAAGCACCGGTGCCCAAACCGCTTGAACATCAGCGCATTTGCATCACCGTAGACGACGACGTTGGAGTTGATCACGTCCTCCTCACCGATCGTCGACTTGTTTCGAACGATGAGGACGATGCGGTCGTCGAGCATTTCCATCGCGCGCCTTGGCGATGGCGGCGCCACTCGCAACTTGCCGAGGTAGCGTGCCCCTCGGAGCTTGCGCAGGACTTCCTCGATGTCGTCCGCGGAGCCTATGGCCGCCACTTCGGCGACTCGCTGCTCGATCGTTTGGCCGCTGTCCTCCGACTCGTGCGCGGCGATAAACTCGCGAAGGGCGTCGTCTTCTCCGAGGTAGATGACCGTGTCAACCTCGAAGTCGCAGATGAGAAGCTTGGCGGCTTGCTCGAGAGTGGCCGCGTCCGTTTCGGCAGGACCGATGATACCCAATCGCATCGTTCTATGGATCTACACCAGCTTGGGTTCGAGCTTCAAAATGTGCGTCGCTGATCGCGAAGCGAATCGCTGCCCATGCTTCCGGGGTCTCCCGGATTGCGCTCAGCCGGCTGGCGTCGTTCGGGGGCACGGCGTGGGCGGAGATCTTGAGCAGCGCGTTGACGGCAGACGGGACATCCCCGGTCAGGGTAAGGGCTATGCGGTCCCCGAGCTCGGAGATGGCGAAGGGAACGGCTCGCGTCGAGAATGCAGAATTGCCCCGCAATTCGAGGACTAGGCTCTCCACTTCATCGCGCCACCGGCGCGGCACGCTCTTGAGTAGCTTCTTGCGGAGCTCCTGCATCTGCCGGGGCGTGTGCTGCTCTGCATGGCTGGCCTCGTGACCTTGAAGCAGGGCGAGCAGCGCGACGTCGAGGTCCTCGGGCCGTGCACGCAGCGCCGGCGCAAGATGGTTGCTCGCTACCTTCAGCGCGCGGGCGAACAGGAACACCCGTTCCCTTGGAGTGGTCAACTCGTGCAGGTTACCCCCGATGACGATCGTAGGCGGGTCGCCATCGATCGGCATGCATGCTGTGGGGGCGACGTAGGTCACCTTCAAGCGGGGCTCGCTGATCCCGAGGGCTTCAGCGACGGCGCCTGCTTCCTCCACGAGGCCCCGGTGCGGGCCTGAGGGTCGGCGCAGACGCCACGCGCCAGCGTCGAACGGCAACACCTTGTCGAAGGAATGCTCGCACAACGAGAAGAGGCGCCGAACCGTCTGTGGCAGGTCGTGTGGGGCAACGATGCTGTCGACGACGCTCGACAAGGGCATCTTGGGCTCGCCGAGGGCCTCATCCCGGGTGGCGACGTCGCCTTCGAACAGTGATGCCGGATGACCAATGGCGATCGCCGCGCTGGCTGCACAGGAAGCGGGGCCAGGCCCATGCCGTCGCTCGAGCACGCGCACCAAAGTCGTCCACAGTCCTTCGCTTTCCGGGCTCGCATCGATGGCTATTCGCAGGTCGCTGACGGCGCGGTTCAAATGCATCGCTTCGGCGGGGGCGGCGCCCTGGCGTTGGTAGTAGTCGGCGACCGCGAGGATTACGTCGGGCTCGGTCGGCTGCTCGGCACGCAAATTCTCGAGCATGAGCTCGGCCTGCCGGGCTTGGCCCGCGGTTTCGACGGCGCTCGCCAGCCGAATGCGATAGTCGCGCTGCTCTGCTTCGCTATCCGCTCGCAGAGCGAGCTGTTCGAGGAGTCGCGCTGCTTCGACAGCCTTGCCCTGGCGGCTCAGCACGGATGCCAGGAGGTCCGCCGTCTCGATGTGAGTGGGCGCAAGCTTGGCCACACGTCGCAGCGAGGCTTCGGCCCGTGGGAGGTCTTGCAAGTGCACGTCGTAGGTCTCCGCGAGCTGGGAGAATGCCCAAATCTGCTCGTCCGTGCTGCGGTTCAAACGCGCGATGCGAATCAAGGCTTCTGCCGCACCCTGCCAGTTTTCCGTGGCGCGGTGCGTGTCCACAAGCTCCTGAAGCGCAGCGAAGTGATGAGGATCGAGCTCCAGACATTCCAGCAACGCGTCGATGACACCTTCCATGTCGCCGCGCTCACGGCGCTGGCGAGCCTTTTCGAGCAGGAGCCCCACGAGGGTTGGAGTGTCGGCGCCTGCGTCGATGCGCGCATCGGTGAGGGCAGCGAGCGAATCGAGCTGACCCTGGCTCTGGTAGAGGGCGGCGAGTCGGCGGAACACATCGAGGTAGCGGAGGTCGCAGTTCGCCGCAGCGACCCAGGCCTCGATCGCGCGGCCCTGGTCACCGAGCTCCTCTTCGAAGATACACGCAGCCTCCCGCCACAGCGAGGCGGCACGATGGCTGTCCTTGGCCAGTGCAGCAGCGTCCTGATAGGTGTTTGCGGCGTCCTCCCAGCGCTTCGCGGCGTGAAGCAGCCGAGCCTCACCTTCACGTGCGAGAGGATGACTCTGGGCGGAGTCCAAGACTTCGAGAGCTTGCTCCGGATCCCCCAATTGCTGGAGTACGCGGGCGGCGTCGAGTGCGAGCGCGCCGCGTTCGAGGTCTTGGTCAACGGTGGTTGCGAGTGCCGTGATGGCCCGGAGACTGAGGAGAGATTCGCCTTTCGCGTACGCGGCGCCGAGCACTTGCCTCGCCAAGCTGGGGTCGGCTTCGAGCGCATCTTCGATACCGCGCAGAAGTCGGTCGATGTCGGCTTGCAGGATGTCGGCATCGGTCTTGAGCAGCTCCAGAATCAGCCGGTGCCTCGCGAGGCGGTCCGCAGAGTCCGGTGGGAGCGCCGCCAGCAGCCGGCGGGCGCTCGAACGGATGCGCTCGGGGTCGTCCTCTCGCAGCGCATCCCATTCCAGAGCACGGGCCGTTGGGATGTGCTCGGGGCGCAACTCGGCGATCGACTGCAGCGACAAGCGCGCACTCTGCATGTCGCGTCGAGCGAGGCGGTCGACTTCCGTCATCGCGGCAAAAGCGCCGAGCCGCTCTTCGTCGTCGGTGGCTTTGCGCGCTCGGTGCATTGCCGAGTCGGCCAAGCGTGCGAACTCGGAAGCTTGTAGCTCCGCGTCCTTTCGTTGCACTCGAATCGCCTCTCCATGCGGGTGCGCTTCAGACGCCTCTCGGAGCACCTTTGCGGCTCGTCTCGGAAGACCCGCGGCACGATACGAAGCGGCGGCGCGTTCAAGGTACCAAAGCGAGTCGAACCGGCGCGCTGCGATCATCATGAGGTCGCCAGCAGCCTCGGTGACGCCCCCGGCTGCCTCGAAAAGATGCTCGATGAGGAGAGGATCGGGCTCGTTCGGATTCAACGTGGCCTCGGCATGTGTCAAGCGTTCGCCTCGCTCCCCGACGGACGGTGTCCACATGGACGCGCGCAGTGTGCAGGAAAGCGACCCGGCAGGATCGAGGGTAGCTTGGGTTGCGGCGCTGGCTGCCCGCGCTTCGGGCGAGCCGAGGCTGTCTTCGAGCGCCCAGAGCGCGGGCCAGTAGCCTGATTCCTGAGCCAGAGCGTCCTCGCACGCGCTCATCGCCGCTTCCGTGCCTGGCGGCGCCAGCCGTGCGGCCATCGTGAAGGCAAACGCGCTTCGGGCACCAGTCGTCGCTCGGCCTTCTTCCCCCCATCGCTGCGCCCGACGCCCGATGTCATCGTCGGCAAAAAGGAGGGCTCTGCCGATCATCGGATTGCCCGGAACGCGCTCCTCCGCGCGCAGCAAGGCGGCCGGTCGGTCGGTCAGGCCAGCGTCGCCGGCGATCGCGGCGACGGCAAGGGCTGCCCCTGCGGCGAGCTCGTACGGCGCTTCCTCGAGCTCGCGTTCGAGTGCTGCGACGAAAGCCGCACCATCACGATGGCGCGCGGCATCGTCTGCGTGGACCATGTTCGACGATGCGCTTGCCGCCTCGTCGGACATCGTTTCGAGCAACTGCCGGACCTCGCTTCCGTCTTCGTCGTCTGCGGCGACCAGGCGTCCCCAGGCGCGGACGTAGGCGTCCAAGCTCGGATCGTAATGCGCCTCACGGGATGCACGCTCGTACGCCGCGAGCTCGCCTCGTTCTGCGTGGAGGCGTGCGCACCGTGCGGCGCTCACGGCCCTCGCTTCCCTCGATTGATCGGAAGGTCTTGCGAGCGCGTCGATCGCTCCTTGCGCGTCACCGGCCAGCGCCGCAGCTTCGGCGAGAGTCCAGCACGATGCCGTGTCTTCAGCCGGATCGAGGAGCGTCCGCCTGAGCGCGGCCGCGACCGGCGCGGAGGCGTGTTCCGACGCCGCACGTAGCGCATCGGCGGCCTGTTCATCCTCGCCAAGGCCACGCATTGCGCGAATCATGCCGAGGTGGGCGGTGAGCAGCCCGGGTTGCAGATCGAGAACGCGGCCAAACACAGCCCTGGCAGCTTCGAGAGCGCCCGCGCTCTCCATGAGCTCTGCGGCGTGCAGGAGCATGACGGCTTGCGCGTCGGCCTGAGGCCATCGCTCCGCGGCGTCCCTGAGAGCGTTCGCCGCGCCCGTTCGGTCGCCACGCGCCAGGCGCGCCGCGGCTGTCAAAACTCGCGCCACGAAGTCGTCTCCTTGGAGCTCCGCCGCGTGCTCGGCCGCTTGTTCGGCCGCCGCCGGGTCATCGAGCCTCGAGAGCTGAACGCGTGCGAGCAGCTTGAGCGCCGATGCGCGCTCGGCCACGCTGAGATCGAGCCCGGCCTCCTTCTCCAAGGCCTCCACCGCGGCCATCCAGTCTTCGCGCCCTATGGCGTGCCGCCGCAGGGCTCGGAGCACCACCACGTCCCGGGCGTCAGCCTCAAGGGCCCGTTCGTAGTTGCGCGAGGCCGCCTCGTCGTGTCCGAGTTGCTCGTGGAGCTCGGCGGCCGACGTGAGCAGCCGTGCGCGCGCCGAACCGACTGCGCGGTCGGCCAGGCCTTCGAGCAGCTCGATGCGTCGACTCTTCGTGGCCGGCGTGTCACCGACGAGCGGAAGAGCCTCGTGGCGCGATGTATGCTGGAAGACCGTGCGTTGCGCGGCCTGCGCTCCGGAATCGGACGGGTCCGGAGGGCGGCTGACGCGCTTCGCCTGCGGGCCCGTTTGCGTTTCGACAAAGGTGTCGAGAAGCGTGGAGATCGCATCCTCGTCGAAATCGAACGAAGGAGCGTCTGACTCGCGGTTCGCCGGAGACAGGTCGTCTTCAGCCATCGTTCCTCCACAGAGCGGACTCGGCGTCGAGCCAGAATCGAAGAAGGTCGAGGCCGCGTCTAGACGCCCTCAGAGTGTCCAGGTTGGCCGCGCCATTCAACAAGGCCGTGATCCCAGCCGCGATGTCGCCCGACGCCAGAAGCCCCGCTCGGTCGGCGCTGCGCTGGAGGCTTCGCGCAAAGGCGAGCAACGACGAAGCCCCGAGCTTCGTGTCGCCCACCGCCTCGTGGACCGCCTTGCGAACTGCTCTCCGCAGCTTGATGTCGACGGCGGGCAGAGCGGGCTCGGGTAGGGCAGGGTCATCCGGACCGAGCTCACAGCGGGCGGCACGAAGGACCGCCGCAAGCGTGCCCGCCACCTTCTGAGGCGAGTCTTCGAGGAGGGCCGCGGCGCCATGTGGAGCCGCCCAGGCGAGACGCCCGGCGACGAATCGCCCTGCGCCATCGAGACCAGTTTGTGCATTCCGAGAGAGCACCCATTCGATTTCGCCGTCGCGGCCTGTCCGCGCGATCATCGCCACCGGCTCATCCGAGAGGCCAACCGACCCTACGCGGGCACCAAAGCGCTGTGAGAGTCGCTCGAGCTCACCATAGATGGGGTCGCTCGGTGAGGCCTTCTTCGTGCGAACACGATCCTTGAACAAGGCCGGGCCCGCTCGAAGCACGACCTGCTGGAGGATTGGGTTGGCATCCGGATCCCATACGGCGGCTACCGAAACGTTGCCGAGGTCGGCGCGGGCGCCCTCGTCCGCCGCCGAAGCAAGCCCTAGCGCGCTTTGGACCGCTCGCGCCGCACCCGCCCGCTTCGTATCTCCTCTCCACGTCGCAGCCTGGCGCAAGCCTTCGAGGAGCGGCCCATCGAGGTCGCCTTTCTCGACGCGCTCCCAAATCGCGCGCTCGTACCTTGCAAGTGCGGGGCCCTTGTCCGCTTCGTCCAGAAGCGGGACCAGGCTTGACATGGCGACCGCGTGTGTCGGTTCCGCCTCGAGCGCGCGGCTGTAGGCGTCGGCCGCAGCTCCTCGGTTGTCGCATTCCGACTCGAGCACGCCGATGCGCGTCCAAATCTGAGCGTCTGCCAGGCCGAGCGCCTCCACCGCGCGCAGCTCTTCGAGCGCCGCGTTCTTTTCGCCAAGGTGCGTCTCGAGAAAGTCTGCGGCGCCGAGGTGGGCGACTCGGCGTTGCTCCTCGGGAATGCTCGCTCTGGATAAACGCTGCAGGCAGCCGACCGCCTCAGCCCATTGCTCGAGCGACACGTGAACCTCGGCTGCTAGCGCCAACGCGCCCGCGTGCTCTGGTTCTGCGGTGAACAGCTCATCGAGCACCTCGAGGGCGCCGGGCCGATCGCTGAACCCGCGAAGAAGTCGGGCGCGTTCGTAGAGTAGATCCAGTCGATCCTTGGGTCCGTCTAGAGCAAGCCGGTCCGACACGAGCTGCTCCAGAGCTCCGGCGTCTTCTTGCTCCGCGAGCAGGTCGTGCAGGCGGCGGAAGGCGATGTCGCGCGAGGGATCCTCTTCGAGCGCGCGTCGGAAGAGGTCTTCCGCCTGCTGGTACTGCTCGAGGCAATCTAGCCGTACGACGCCGGCCTCCTCCAACAGATCGGCCTTCAGCGAGCCTTCGACGAATGGTGCGAGCCGCTCGCAAGCTTGCGCGACGAATGGCCACTGTCGGGCCTGGCGTGCGGCGGTTCGCAGTGTCTCCCAGAGGGCGAGGTCGTCGGGCCGATCATCGACCGCCTCACTAAGCAGCGCGACCGCTTCGGCGCCCCGGTCGGCATCGACAAGCGCGCGGCAATACGCGGCGTCCAGCGCTCCCCGTCCGACTGCTTCACTGTGGTGTAGCTTTCCCTCTAGCGCGTTGACGCGGAATTCGGCGTCGTCGCCAGGCGCCAGCGCTTCGTCGATGGCGATCGCGGCGTCGGGGCAAAGCTGGACCAGGCCTTCGGCCTCTTGGGCAAGCATGAAGAGCTCATCCGTTGCCCCGGCTCCTTGCGCGACGCGCTCGGCGCGCAGGCCCTGGAGGAGCGCTCCAGCTCGCAGCCCGTCGGTCGGCGCCAGTGGAGCGAGCGCAAGCCAGGCATCGCTCGCCGAAGCGCCCTCGTCCCCGAACGATGCGCGTAGCGCGCCATAGGCTGCACCGAATCCGTCGGCATGTTCCGAAGGCGAGGCGTCCGCCAGGGTCTCTTCGGCGACCGAGCGCTGGTCGGCGGTCGTGAGCCGGGTGGGCGTCGAAAGCAGAGCGACCGCTGCGCAAACTGCGGTTGCGGGGTGGTCGAGTGCTCGCTCGTAAGCCTTGGCGGCATCCATGTCGCGAGCTGGGCTCAGTGCGTCGCCCCGGAGCAAAGCGTACAGCTCCGACACACCGCCGCCGAGATTGGCGTCCGAGAGTTGAGCGTAGGCCCGCAGCCTCACGTGCGTGTCG
>CALLDH010000070.1 GCA_937998345.1 uncultured bacterium
GGAGGGGGCTGAGGTCATCAGGTCGTTGGCCCTTTGGGTCTTCGGGAAGGCGATGACGTCGCGGATCGATTCGGTTTCGGCAGCTAGCATGGCAATGCGGTCCATGCCGAAGGCGATTCCGCCGTGGGGCGGGGCACCGTAGGTGAGTGCGTCGAGCAGGAAGCCGAACTTCTCCCTGGCTTCCTCATCACTGAGGCCGATGACCTGGAAAACCTTTTTCTGAACTTCTGGATCGTGCAGACGGATTGAACCGCCGGCGATCTCGAAGCCGTTGAGCACGAGGTCGTAGCGATAGCAAAGGACGTTGCCGGGGTCGGTTGCGAGCAGCTCGATGCACTCGTCATGCGGACGCGTGAAGACGTGGTGCGCGGCTTCCCAGCGCTTCTTCTCTTCGTTGCGTTCGAACAGGGGCGGGTCGACGACCCAGAGGAAGTTCCAGACCCCGTCGCTCCCGGTCTCGGGAATCATGCCGAGCTTGCGCGCCACATGGAGGCGCAGATTGGCCATCACGGTTTGGACTTTCTGTGTCGGGCCGAACTGGAAGAAGATCAGGTCGCCGTCCTTCGCGTCGACCGCTTCGTTCACGGCCTTGCGGAACTCGGGAGTCACCATCTTGGCGAGTGGGCTTTGCAGCCAGTTGCCTTCGCCGTCGACCTTGGCACGGGCCAGGCCCTTTGCGCCCATCTGACGTACGTACTTCTCGAGCGCGTCGAGGTCCTTGCGGGAGAAGCCGTGACCCGCAGGCACTCGCATGGCCTTCACGATCTCGGTCGGAAGATCTCGGCGATACGCGCCCTCGCTGAACTTCTTCGCGATCGGCTCCAGCATTCCGATGCCGCCGCCCCCGTGCTCGACGGTCAGGTCGGTGATGTCGACGTGTTCCATCGCGAAGCGCATGTCGGGCTTATCGTTGCCAAAACGCTCCATCGATTCCGCAAACGGGAGGCGAGGGAACTCGCCACTTGGGAAGTGCTCGAGCAGGTCGATGCCCAATGCCTCTTTCCAAAGCCGGAACACGAGGCCTTCGAGCACCTTGAACAGGTCGTTCTGATTGATGAACGACATCTCGACGTCGACCTGTGTGAACTCGGGCTGCCGGTCGATGCGCAAATCCTCGTCGCGGAAGCAACGGACGATTTGGTAGTACTTGTCGTAGCCGGCGCACATCAGAAGCTGTTTGTAGAGCTGAGGGCTTTCGGCCAGCGCGTAGAAATGACCGCCGTAGAGTCGCGACGGAACCAGGAAATTCCGCGCGCCGCCCGGCGTGTACTTCACCATGAAGGGCGTCTCGACCTCGAGGAAACCATTCTCGTGAAAGTAGTTGCGCGCCTCGTGGTTGAGCCGGCTCCGCATCATGAGGTTCTTCTGCAGAGTAGGGCGCCGCAGATCGAGATAGCGGTACTCGAGGCGCTTGTCCTCGCCGGTCGTGATCTGATCCTCGATCTCGAATGGCGGGGTCTCGGCCCTGTTAAAGATCGTTGCTTCGAGCGCGATGACCTCGATGGCGCCGGTCGCAAGCCGTGGATTGCGAAGGCTCGTGCCATCATCTTTGCTGCCGCGGTCGCGTACCTTGCCGCGCACGCCGAGCACCCACTCCGAGCGCGCCTTATCCGCTGTCTCGAAGGCAGCCTTGTCCGTCGTCTCCGGGTCGAAAACCACTTGCGTGAGCCCATCGCGGTCCCGCAGGTCGATGAAGATGCAGCCTCCATGGTCGCGCCGGTTCTGCACCCAGCCGAAGAGGACGATCTCCTGATCGATGTTCTCTTCCCTCAGTTCACCACAGGAATGCGTACGTTTGAGCTCGTCGATAAAACGGGCCACTTCAGGCCTCCTTCAGCGCGGAAAATTCAGGCAGTGCGGGAAGGTAGCCCCCACACCTCCCGCGTCAAGTCCGCAGGGATTCCCGCGCATGTACAGGCAGTTGCGCTTCGGCAGCCCGGCGTGGACAATGCGCTCCGGGGACCGACGACCAGTCGAGTGAGGGAGATATGGCTGCCGAAGAGATCGAATGCCACGTGTGCGGTGCGGGCAATCCCAGGGGTACCGAGCGCTGCCGTTCGTGCGGGGCGCGGCTTTCCGAAATTGCCTCTGAGCTTAGCGAGGAGGAGGTCTACGCTCGCCGGCATCAGCCTGACGGCTTCGAGCTTCGGTGGGTGTTCATTTCGTTTGGCCTTTTCCTCGTCGCGGCAGCCCTTGCCCTCGCGCTCCTGCCTCTGGTCATCCCGGTGTACGACCCGCAGGGCTTCGCTGGCATCGTGATCACCATCACGCTGTGGTTCGTCGGCGCAGCCGCGATCAACTACGTCTCGCCCGGCAAGCACTTCATCGAGCCGCCGGTCGGAGGGTTGCTGGCCGCGATTCCGACCATGATCTTCCTCTCGAGTATCGCGGACGTCTACCAACTCTCGTCCGGCGCGTACGTGCTCGGAACCTTGATGGCCACGATGATGGCCCTCATGGGCGCGTTCGTCGGTAACCTCCTCCGCGATGATCAACCGAAGCCTCAGCCCAAGAAGAAAAATTCGCGCCGGCCCAAGGCTGCTTAGCCCTCAGAAGCGGAGACGAATCCCAAAGCCGGGAATCAGAACGAAGCCGCCGCGGTTCAGCGACGCTCCGGCATGGTCGATGAACCAGTACTCGTACGCCGCAGTCAGCTCGACGAGCGCGTGAATCCGCCGGACCCCGAGCGCCATCCCCAGAACCGGCCCCGCTCGCAGACCCGCGCCGCTGGCTTTCTGCTCAGACCCTTGCACTTGGAAGTCGCCGAAGACGTACTCTCCGCTGCCGCGTGCGCCGATCCAGATCTCGTACACGCCGCCGATCTCCACTCCGTACACGAATGGGACCTCGAATCCGACACGGCCCCCGCTTCCCGACTGGTCGCGATCTGGAATCCAACCCCCGTAAGGTGCAAGCCCAACCACCAGGGACGATCGGGTCGTTCCCTGCTGGAGTACTTTCTCGTAGCGCGCTTCGGCCCGAACGGTTGCGCCCGAGACCATCAGGCCGAGGTCCCATTCTTTCGCGATCCCGTACCGGCCATACGCCATCGGAACCAAGCCACCGGCATCGGCCGCGTAACGGTACTGCGACTCTCCAGGGTCGAGCACGGCCGGGTCCCTCAGATCACCGAGGGGCACACGCGCGGCTCCGCCGAGGCCCAGGTCGGTTCGGTTCTTCGGGGTCGTCGAAGCGCCGCTCATCGCTGGAACCGCCGTCGCACATCCGCCGAGGGTTGCGAGCGACGCGAGCACGAGAGCGAGCTCAGTCCACTTCACGACAGCGTTCGTAGCTTAACTTTGGGTTTTCGGGGATCTTTTGCGTCGGGGGGCGCATCGCGGCCGCCCGGCGCGTCGACGAAGTCGGCCATCAGGTCGTAGTCTGCGGCGTCGGTCACGAGAACACGCCGGATCTCACCGGCCTGTGCCGTTCCGTTCGCCAAGTAGACGCTCCCGTCGACTTCGGGCGCCTGGCCCCACCACCGGCCCTGCAGCAGCCATTCGCTTTCGTCGCTTACGCCGTCGACGAGCACATCGAGCTCCGTGCCGACCCGCAAGTCCAGCCTCCCACGGCTAATCGGCCGCTGGGTGTCCATCAGCTCCGCGTAACGTGCTTCAGCGATCGCCGGGTCGACGGCTTCGTGCATTTCACCGCTCCGTGTGCCTTCCTCCGGCGAGTAGAGAAACACGCCCACGTGATCGAGCTCGGCCCATTCGACGAACTTGCGAAGCTCGCCGAAGTCTTCGTCGGTTTCGCCGGGGTGCCCAACGATGAACGTGCTTCGAAACACGAGGTCGGGGATCGCGCCCCGAAGCCGCTCGACCACCTTGTACATCCGGTCGCCGCCGTGACCGCGCCGCATCGCGCGGAGCATGCGGTCCGACGCGTGCTGAAGCGGCATGTCGATGTACGGAAGCACCTTGTCATGTTGCGAGAGCACCTCGACCAAGGGGTCAGTGAGCTTCTCGGGATAGAGATAGTGCGCTCTCACCCAGCGAATCCCCTCGACGTCGCCGAGTGCGGCTAGCAACTCGGCCAAGGACTCCTGCTCCTGGAGATCACGCCCATATGCGATCGTATCCTGGCTGATCAGGTTGAGCTCGACGACTCCTGCGGCGGAAAGGTGTTCAGCCTCGCGGACCAAATCTGCAATGGTCCGTGATCGCTGCTTGCCCCGGAACGAGGGGATCGCGCAGAAGCTGCATTCGCGGTTACAGCCTTCGGCGATCTTCATGTAGGCGCGGTGAGTCTCGCCGGTGAGGACGCGGGGGTCGTCGGCGCGCATCGTGTACTGCGCCGGGTTGCCGACCAGCATTCGGCCACCCGTACCGCCAAGCACGCTCTTCAGCTTCAACATGTCGCTCGAACCGAGGAAGTGATCGACCTCGGGAAGGTCGGTGGCGAGCTCCTCTGGGTAGCGCTGTGAGAGGCAGCCCGCGACGACCAGCTTGTCGCAGGTGCCGCTCTCTTTGTGAGCGCTCATCTCCAGAATCGTGTTGATCGACTCCTCCTTGGCCGGGCCGATGAAGCCGCAGGTATTGATGACGATCACCTCTGCCTCGGCCGGGTCCTCCACCAGCGCGAAGCCGGACTGGTCGCTCACGCCGAGCATGACCTCGGTGTCGACGCGATTCTTAGCGCATCCAAGCGACACGAAATGAATGGTCCGCGACTCCCCCATTCCGCCTAATTACTGGGTAATTCGCCGTCCTGCTACCCGGCCGCCAGCGACCCAGGTCCCCGATTCCTGCTCAATTTGCCTCCCCGGTAGATTGCCGTATAAGGGCCGCCTCGCGCGGACCGGGCAAAAGCCCAGGGATTTCGTGCCAGGAGCCTTATAGATGTCTCGATACACAGGACCACGGGT
>CALLDH010000071.1 GCA_937998345.1 uncultured bacterium
CTGCTCATGGAGGTTCATGGTGCGGCGGGGGTGCTTCACCATAGCTCCGAGGGCGCGCTCCTTCGCGGGCGGCTCGAGAAGTACTACCGCATGTCCTTGGTTCTGACGTTCGGCGGCGGCACCAACGAGATTCAACGAGACATCATTTGCCAGGCGGGGCTTCGCATGCCTCGGCTCGGACGACGCTGACGAGGGACGACATGGATTTCTCATTTGCCGAAGATCAGAACAGCATCCGCGACCTCGTCAGGCAGGTGCTCGCCGACATCGTAACTCACGACTCGCTCAAGGCGCTCGATAAAGAGGGCACCTGGTTTCACGAGCGTGCGTGGCGGCAGCTGGCCGAATCGGAGATGCTCGGCCTGGCGATTCCCGAGGAGTATGGCGGCGCCGGAATGGGGCTGACCGAGCTTTGCATTTTGCTGCAGCAGGTGGGGCGAACGGTCGCGCCGATTCCCGCAATCGAGACCCTCGTGTCGGCTGCTCTGCCCCTGGCGGAGTTCGGGACCGCCCAGCAAAAAGACCGGTTCCTCGCGAACATCGCGCAGGGCCGCACGATCCTGACGCCCGCCTTGGTGGATTCCGGAAGCCGCAATCCGCTCAACCCGTCAGCGGTGGCGAAGGCGGAGGGTGACGACTGGCGTGTTTCGGGGCGTTTCAGCAATGTGGCGTATGCCGACCTCGCCGAACGCATCCTGGTTCCCGCTCGCACCGAAAGTGGCTCGGCGGTGGTGTTACTGGTCGATCCCAAGGCCGAAGGCGTGTCCCTCCGTGAGCAGCGTGGCACCAACGGCCAGCCGCTTTCGCAACTCGAGCTCGTCGATGCGCCCGTGGCTGCCGGCGATGTGCTCGGTGGTGTGGACAATGGCGAGCAGGTGCTCCGCTACCTGGTCGATCGAACCATCCTGGGCATCTGCGCTGTCGAGTACGGCATCGCAGAGCAGGCGCTCTTCATGACCGCCAGCTATTCAGGTGAGCGCAAGCAGTTTGGGGTGCCGATCGCCACCTTCCAGGGCGTGACTCAGCGGGTTGGAGATGCGTACATCGACGTGCAGGTCATGCGCTCCTCGATGTGGCAAGCCTGCTGGCGCCTCGATCAGGGGCTCGACGCCGACAAGGAGCTCGCGGTCGCCAAGTTCTTTGCCTCCGAAGCCGGCGCCCGCGTCGTGGCCGCCGCCCAGCACATTCACGGCGGCATGGGCTTCGACCGGGACTATCCGCTCTACCGTTATTTCATGACCTCGAAGCACCTCGAGTTCACCCTGGGTGGCACCCATGAGAGCCTGGCCCGGCTTGGCGACCTCATTAGTGAGTGAGCTGGCGCCCTCTCAAAAAAAGTCCCTGCCTGGTAGCCGCCAGTTGGTGAGACCGTTGGTACCAGGCAGGGGGATGAAATGAAGGAGAGGTTGTAGCTGTCCTATGCCCTATCCCGGAGTGTGTTACGGTTTCGGGGATGGCCGTCACGAGTTTTTTTAGAGCTGAAGCGCTAACCACCGAATCGAAGACCAATTTCATCCGGGAAGCGTGGAGTCGGTTGGAACGCGTTCCAGGTGGGAAGCTGTTGTACAGCCGGATGGTAGGGCGGCTCGCACCTTACACCGGGTCGATGGGTGCGGTGGTCCAGGAGCTCAGCGACGGTTACTCCCGAATCACGCTGGCGGACCGCAGGGCGGTACGGAACCACCTGTCCTGCATCCACGCGGTGGCGCTGGCGAACCTGGTCGAGATGACGGGCAACCTTGCACTCGGCTACTCACTCCCCGACGACGCCCGCTTCATCGTTGCTGGCATGGGCCTCGACTACATCAAGAAGGCCCGAGGAACCATCACAGGCGAATGCCGCACCCCGCCGATCGAGTCCAGCGCAAAGCAGGAGTATCAGATCAAGGTCACGCTCCGGGATGAGAGCGGGGACGTAGTGGTGGAGGGGACGCTGCGGACCCTGGTCGGGCCGAAGCAGCGACAGTAGCGGCGGCCGTGTCAGCAACAGTGTCAGCAACAGTGTCGGCGACGGGATCAGCGACCGACTTGACCCTTTGAAAAAGGGGTTTGACCCCGTTTTAGGTGGTGGCGCTTTGGAGGAGGGCCTGGGCCGCCGCTCTGGCCTGGTCGGTGACGGTGACGCCGCCAAGCATGCGGGCGATTTCTTCCAGGCGTTCATTGTCGGAGAGCAAGCGGATGTCGCTCTTCGTGCGCTTGCCGACGACCTCCTTGTGCACTCGGTAGTGGGCATCCGCGTAGGCGGAGATCTGGGGCAAGTGGGTGATGCACAGGACCTGGCTGTGCTGGGCGACCTCGTGGATCTTGCGGCCGATGACCTCGGCTACGGCGCCGCCGACTCCGGCGTCGACTTCGTCGAACACGTAAAGACTTGCAGGGCCCAGGCCTGCGAGCACGCGCTTGATGGCGAGCATTGCGCGGGAGAGCTCACCGCCGCTGGCGATTTTGCGGAGCGGTTTGGCTTCTTCGCCGCGGTTGGGGGCGATCAGGAGCTCGGCGTGATCGATTCCGGTCGGCGACAGACGTGCGCCCTCGACTTGAAGCTCGCGTGGGCCGCCTTCGAGGGCGGCCAGCTCCACCGTGACCCTAGCCTCGCCCATGCCCAGCGAAGACAGCTCCTTGCTGATCGCCTTACTGAGCTTGGTCGCAGCAGTTTGCCGTTTGCCGCGGAGGGCGAGGGCTGCGCGTGACGCCTCTTCGAGCGCTTCATCGAACTCGCGTTGGTAGCGGTCGAGGCGCTCCTCGTACCGTTCGAGTGAGTCGAGCTCTGCGGCGGCCTGGTCGCGGTAGGCGAGGATCTCCGCGCCGGTGTCTCCGTACTTCCTCTTCACTCGCGACACGCGATCGATCTGATCTTCGAGTGCTCCCAATCGGTTCGGATCAAATGAGAGCTCTCGCGCGTAGCTTCCGAGCTCCGATGCCGCGTCTTCGAGCTGAACCAGGGCGTCGCGGACCTGCGCAGCCATCGGCTCGATGCTCGGATCGAAATTGGATGCCTGCTCCACCGACGAAGCGATTCGCGAGATCGCGCCGCAGATCGACTCATCGTTCGAGTAGAGCTGCGCCTCCGCTTCGCCTGCCGCGGTGCCGAGCTTCTCCGCGTGCCGAAGCCGCTCACGCTCCACGACGAGGGTCTCCTCGTTCTCCAGCGCTTCCCGTAGCGTTTCGATTTCGTTGACCTGGTAGCGAAGCAAGTCCTCGCGGTCGGCCTTGCCGCGCTCTTCCGTCACCACTTCCTCGAGCCGCGCTGTCGCCTCGACGAGCGCCGCATGAGCCTGACCCACCTCCTCGACCAGCGGCGCGTGGCTCGCGAACGCATCGAGATAAGTCAGATGGTGCCGTGAGTCGGCTAGCGAGTGGTACTCGTGCTGGGACGAGATGTCAGCGAGGCCCTTGGTCACTTCCTTCAACTGGGCCAGAGTGGCGAGCCGCCCGTTGATGTAGGCCCGGGTTCGGCCGCTCGCACTGACGACTCGGCGGATCAAGAGCTCCCCATCGGTCTCGATGCCCAGGTCGCGCAATGCGGCCAGCGCTTCGGCTTGGCCGTTCAGATCGAAAAGCGCCTCCACCTCGGCGGCCTCGGCGTCGGTGCGCACCACTTCGGGCCGCCCCCGGGCGCCGAGCACGAGTTGGAGCGCATCGACCAGGATTGACTTTCCGGCGCCCGTTTCACCGGTGACGATGTTGAGCCCGGCGTCGAGCTCGACTTCGAGCGCTTCGATGATAGCGAAGCTCCGGACGCGGAGGCACGTCAGCACGGCGAAGCCTCTAGCACAGGCGTTGCGTGGGCGCTGCACAAGCGCTAGCAATCGTCGGGAATGGCCTCTTCATCCGAAATTCGGGAATCGTTCCTTCGATTCTTCGCGGAGCGCGAGCACGAGCGGGTCGCTTCGGGTCCGCTCGTCCCGTCGAATGATCCGACGCTCATGTTCGCGAACGCAGGCATGGTGCAGTTCAAGGACGTCTTCACCGGTAAGGAAGAGCGGCCGTATTCGCGCGCTACGTCGTCGCAGAAGTGCATCCGTATCAGCGGCAAGCACAACGATCTCGAGAACGTCGGGGTCACCGCGCGGCACCACACTTTTTTCGAGATGCTCGGGAATTTCTCGTTTGGGAACTACTTCAAGCGCGACGCGATCAAGTTTGCCTGGGACTACTTCATCGACACGCTCGAGCTCGACCCCGAGCGCCTGGTCGTCACGGTCTTCGGAGGCGAGGAGGGGCTTGCGCCGGCCGACGACGAAGCCGCTGCAATTTGGAAGGACGTCACGGACTTTCCCAACGAGCGCATCATCCGATGCGGCGCCAAGGACAATTTCTGGCAGATGGGCGACACCGGCCCCTGCGGACCATGCTCCGAGATTCACTACTGCCTTGGCCTGGACGACGTCGACCCGCGCACGTTTGGCGAGGAGCCAGACGCGGACGGCCGCGGCTGGTTCGAGCTCTGGAACCTCGTTTTCATGCAGTTCGAGCGCCACGCCAATGGCCAGATGGTTTCGCTGCCGGCCCCGTCGATCGACACCGGTGCGGGCCTCGAGCGGATCGCAGTCATCAAGCAGGGTGTCTTGAGCAACTATGACACCGACCTGCTGCGGCCGATCGTCGACTTGGCCGCCGATATCTCGGGGAAGCGTTACCAATCGAGTCAGTCCGAAGACGACGTCAGCATGCGAGTCATCGCGGACCACGCCCGGACCACGGCGTTCCTGATCTCCGAAGGCGTGTTCCCCGATAAGGACGGCCGCGCGTACGTGCTTCGCCGGGTCATGCGGCGGGCGATTCGTCACGGACACCGGCTCGGCATCGGGGAGCCGTTCCTGCATCACTGCGCCCTCCGCGTCGCCGACAAGATGGGCGACGTCTATCCTCAGCTCACCGAGCGCCGCGCCCTGATCGAGGACATCACGCTTCAAGAGGAGGAACGCTTCCGCCGCACCATGGATCGCGGACTTCAGCTCATCGCCGACAACGACGAATGGGTCGAGCAAGGCGGCACTCGCTCGCTCCCCGGCAAGGTCGCGTTTCGCCTCTACGACACGTACGGGTTTCCGATCGGTCTCCAAGAAGTCATCGGCCAGGAGCAGGGCTTCAGCGTGGACATGGAGGGCTTCAATCAAGAACTTGGCGAGGCCCGCCTGCGAAGCCAGGGCTCGAAGATCGGCAGCAGCGCCATCGCCGACGTGTACCCAGCACTCGTCCAGGAAGTCGGAACGGTCGAGTTCCTCGGGTACGAGAGCGAGAGCGCCCAAAGCGAAGTGCTCGCGCTGCTTGCAGAGGGTGGCCCGGTGGACGAGCTCGGGACCGGCGTGTCGGGCGAGATCATCACCCGCGCCACGCCGTTCTATCCCGAGCAAGGTGGCCAGGTGGGTGATCGAGGCGTCATCGAGATCAACGGCTCGCGCTTCGAGGTCGAAGACACGCACAAGCCTGTCGAGGGCTTGATCGTGCATCGAGGCAAGGTCGCCTCCGGATCGTTCAAGACCGGCGCGGAGGTCGAGCTCCGCGTCGACCACGTTCTTCGGAGCGCAACCCGCCGCAACCACAGCGCGACTCACCTCTTGCATTGGGCCCTACGCCAAGTCGTCGGCGAAACCGCCGCCCAGAAGGGCTCGCTCGTCGGTCCGGATCGGCTCCGCTTCGACTACAGCGGCACCCGACCGCTCGACGCGGCCGAGATCGAACAGATCGAAAACCTCGTCAACGTTCAGGTGCTCGAGAACACCGACATCACGACCGAGGCGCTCCCGATGGATGAGGCGAAGAACCGCGGCGCCATCGGCATCTTCGAGGAGAAGTACGGAGATGTGGTCCGCATGCTCAAGATCGGGCCTTCACTCGAGCTGTGTGGTGGCACCCATGCGTATCGCACCGGCGACATCGGGCTGTTCAAAGTTTTGTCGGAGACCGGCCTTGCCGCCGGCGTACGCCGCATCGAGGCGACGACCGGTCTCAACGCACTCGAGCATCTACGCGGGGTGGAATCCGAGCTCAGCGGAGCAGCAGCTTTGCTCAAGGCGCCGGCTCCGCAGCTTCGCGAGCGGGTGGGGCGGCTCATCGAGCAGCAGAAGGAATCCCAGCGGGAGATCGAACGTCTCAAGCGCTCGCTCATGTCTGGCGATAGCGCCGACCTTTCCTCAGAGGCGCGTGAAGTCGATGGCGCCCGGGTGCTAGGAGCCACGGTCGAGCTCGGGGACGCGGGCGCGCTGCGCGAGATGGCCGACCAGCTGAGAGACAAGCTTGCTCCCGCGGTCATTCTGCTCGGCTCCGCCAGCAAGGACGGTAAGAAGGCTTTGCTGGTCTGTAGCGTCAGTAAGGCGCTCACCGGTCGATTCCGAGCGGGCGACATCGTCAAAGCCGCGGCCATCGTGGTCGGTGGGAACGGCGGGGGGCGCCCTGACTTCGCGCAGGCTGGAGGTCCGGACCCAAGCAAGCTCGCCGAAGCGGTCGCCAAGGTGTACGAGCTCACAGGCACGGCCTAGATGTCGGCGAAATCCCAGGTCATCGGCGCCGGGCTCAACCTCTACCTCAGCTCGAGGTCGGCGAAACGCGCGCTGCACACGGTCGGGCGCTTGCTCCGCCGGGGCCGCAGACAGGTGCGCCTCTACTACCGCGTGGACGACCCGTATAGCCACCTCTTGGTGCAGGTCGCACCGCGCCTGGCGAGCGCATACCGACTCGAGATCGAGCTGATTCCAGTTGCGCAGCCCGGAATCTCGGCCAACCCGGAGCCTGACATGCTGCAGGGTCACGCGATTCGTGACGCTGCCATCCTCGCCGAGACCTATGGGCTCAGTTTCCCGCACGGCGCTGAGCCGCCCTCCGAAGACCGCGCCCGCCGCGCTCATGCAGTTCTTCTCGTGGCTCGCCCCGCCGAAGAACAGCTGCAGGTGGCTGCGGAGATAGGGGAGGCTGTCTGGAGCAATGATGGCGCCGCGTTGGCCGGAATCGTCGAAAGGCATGGGAACGTGTCGGGCGAGGAGGTTCGGCCTGCGCTCGAAGCCAATTATGCCGCCCTCGAGCGTGCCGGGCACTATCAACCCGGGATGCTCCACTATGCCGGCGAGTGGTACTGGGGGATCGATCGCCTTCACTACCTCGAGGAAAGGCTCCGCCAGGAGGGGCTTGAAGGCAGCGTCGATCTCGCGCGGGCTCCTGGGTCCCATCTGGCATCGATCGTCGGCGGCGTCGATGGAATCAAGCCGCGAATCGAGGCGTTCGTTTCATTCCGGAGCCCGTACTCGTATCTCTCGATTCCCCAGCTGATCGATCTTCGAGATCGCTACGGCGTCGAGGTCACTCTACGCCCAGTCCTTCCGATGGTCATGCGCGGCCTTGCTGTCCCGCGCGCGAAGAGGCTCTACATCGTGCATGACGCGAAGCGTGAGGCCGACCGCCTGGGGATCCCGTTCGGCCACGCGTGCGACCCGCTCGGAAAGGGCATCGCGTACTGTATGGCGTTGTTCTTCAACCGCGCGGCCGTGAAGGGGCTCGAGCTCGAGCTCACGCATTCTCTGATGCAGGGCATCTGGTCGGAGGCTCGAGATGTCGCGCACATTCCGGACCTCGTTTTTTTGGCGGAGCGAGCCGGGATCAACGAGCCCGACGTGCGGGCGGCCATCGAGGACGGGAGCTGGGAGGAGACGGCCAAAGCCAATCGGTCGGCGCTAACCGAGCTGGGCTTCTGGGGGGTCCCCTCGCTTCGAATCGGCTCCTATTCCACCTGGGGCCAGGACCGTCTTCCACTGCTCGAGGCCGAAATCGCTCGATTTTCTCCTTCGGCCTGAGTTTCTTTTCCCGTGAAAGACTTTACGAGGCGGCGTTTTCCTGTGACATTGATCACGTGAGCGTTTCTGAAGAGAAGCTGGCTGGGGTGGACCAGGCACTCGCAGAGCTCGGCAAGAGCGACGAGGAGATCTCTGAAATCCGCGGTCGCTTCGCCAGGGCGGAGCGGCTCGATCTGCTGGCGGTCGATGACGAGCTGAGCGAGCTCTCCGAGGGAGTCGCGATCGACATGGCGCCGGCCACCGCGCACACCGCTCCAACCCGCGTGCCCGAGGCCGTCGAGGAAGACTGGGAAGACGAGCACACCGAGGTCGAGATCATCGACGAGTCCGACTTCGTATTGCTGGTTGACGAGGACGACCTCGAAGAGCTCGAAAAGGTCGGCGAGGACGACGCATTGAAGACCTCTCCGCCTGCGATTCCCCAAGAGGGTGAAGAGGGCGAAGAGGGTGACGGCTTCTTCAAGAAGCTCTTCAGTGGCCGCCGGACCAGCAACCGCCCCCAGTAGCGATCCGACAAACTAGTGTGCGAGAGCAAAGATCCGCACACTAGAAGTAGAGCGTTCCGCCGAAGGTAAGCACTGCGCCACCCGAGGTGTTCGTGCTCCGCGTTCCGTCGAAGAACTCCGGCCGTGGGTCGCTGTCGATTCGATGGCGAAGAACGCCTCGCACATCGACGTTCAACGCAAAGGCGGGTGCGAGCCGTAGCTCGAGCCCCATGCCGGCCTGGCCGCCAACGTGGGTCATTCGGCGAACCTCATTGAAGGTATCGACCCGGCCGAACGAAAGCCCCGGGCCCAACAAGAAGTAGACCTGCAACTTGTGCTGCGGGTTCACGAAGAAGAGAACGTTCGCGGTGACCGGGATCTCGGTTCGGTAGAAGCCCTGGTAGTCGTTGCCGGCGAAGTAACCTGAGCCGAGATCGATTCCAACGTGTTCGTTGGGGCGGAAACGGAGCGCACCCGAGAAGCCGCCCATCACAACCTGCGGACCGAAGGTGCCACCGACGTCGAAATGAAGCCCCACTTTGCGGTCTCTCTTGGGAGGAGGCGCGGGCTTGACGGCCTCCGCCTGCGGGATCGGGGTGTGCTTCACGACGACGACCGTCGGTGGCTTGGTTCTGACTACGACCTGGGAGGAGGTGTCGTCGGGTCGGACGACAACGACCTCGGCATGTGCGGCCTCCGTGCTGGTCAGCAGGACGGCGACGGCGATGAATGGAAGAAGTACGAATCGGAGCATGGGGCCACCTCTCGCTGTTCTACGAGGGGGCCCGGCTAAACATTCAAAAGTCGCGATTCCAGTTCAGAATTAATGCGATTTCACGGTGATTCGGTCCTCAGCGAACCGCGCGCCGGTCTTCGAGTGCCCTGCCCAGGGTCACCTGGTCGGTGAACTCGAGCTCCCCCCCGTGCGGGACCCCGGCTGCGATCCGCGATACGCGCACGGGCAGAGACCCGAGGGCGTTCGCCACGTAGAGCGCGGTCGCCTCGCCTTCGACATTGAGCGGTGTCGCCACGATGATCTCTTTGACGTTCTCGTCGGCGATGCGGCGTTCTAGAGCGTCGAGCGAGAGTTGATCCGGCCCAATGCCGTCGAGCGGGGCCAGCAAGCCATGCAAGACGTGGTAGCGGCCGCGAAAGCTTCCCAGTGCTTCGAGTGCGATCAAGTCGGGAACCTTGGCAACCACGCAGATGAGCGACTCATCACGGCGTGGGTCTTGGCAGATCGCACATCGTGACTCGGCGCCGTAGTTGCCACAGAGTTCGCAGCGGGTGACCTCGTCGTGGATCGTGCTGAGAGCGCGGCCTAGCGCCTCCGCGTACTGTGCGTCTCCCTCGAGAACATGAAAGGCCAGTCGCGCTGCGGTCCTCTCGCCGACGCCGGGCAGGCGAGACAGCAACGAGATCAGTGCAGCGATCGGATCGTTGGCCATCATGGCTCAGCCGAGCCCGGGAATCGAGAGTCCGCCTGTGATCTGTTCGATCTCCGAGTCGACGTGCTCGCGGGCTTTCGTGAGAGCGGCATTAGCGGCGGCGACCACGAGGTCCTGCACCATCTCCAAGTCCTCTTCCTGGAGTAGAGCCTTGTCGATTCGAATCTCGGCGAGCTCAGGAACACCATTGGCCACCGCGGTTACTTTGTCGTTGCCCGCGCTCGCCTCGAACGTTTCTTCTTTGAGCTCTTCCCGGCGCTTCTCGACCTTGCGCTGGACACGACCAGCCTGCCGCATGAGCTCTCCCATTCCACCACGAAAATTCATTCGATCCTCTCAGTCCGCTTCGATGTGCACTTTCAGCTTGCCGGCCGATTCTGGAAATACGTCGACCGCATCACGAACCATGGGATGGTTGAGCGCCTCTTTGCGCTTGGCCTCCGCTTCCGCCTCTTTTCGCTGTGCGGCGACAGCCGCCACGGTTTTCGTCGCCGCCTCACCTTGAGCGTCAAAGCGAATTTCGACCTTCGGGCGTGCGCCAAGCTGCTGTTCGGCGATCCGCACGATCGCGGCGATGGATTCGGGCGACTCAGCCTGGCGCCCATAAAACGAGCCGTCTTTAAAGGAGAGGACGATCCGGTCGGGGCCGACCGCTTTTGGAATGCCATGCTCGAGCACCGCCGCGAGCGCCGGCTGCTGTTGCTCGAGCGTACCGACTAGCTCCTCCCACTCCTGAAGCGCCGCTCTGCGGATCGGCGTCAGCACCTCGCCACTGCTGGTGTGAAAACCACCCGAGTGCTTGGTGGCCGGCATGATCGGTTGCTCGGGGTCCTGGGGCTTGGGCCCTGGCTCCGGCCTGGTTTCCGGTTCGGCTTTGGGTTTGGCTTCGGCTTTGGGCTTGGCTTCGGTTTTCGGTTTGGCGGAACGCGGCGCGGGCTTGGGGTTTGTTTTGGCAGGGCGCGGACCGCCCGATGAGCCTCCCCCAAAGCCCGGGTGAGACTGTAAGGCTTCGAGTCGGGCGACGAGGTCTGATACCGCTTGAAGGGGAGGCCGAGTTGCGACGCGTACCAATCCCATTTCGAGCATGAGCTTCGGATTGGGGCTGTGGGCCATCTCGTCCATGACCTTCGAGGTCGCTCGAAACACGCGCTGGAGCTCGAGGATGTCGACGTCGCCTATGAGAGCTTCGGCCGCCTCTCGCTCCTCGGGGACCCATTCGGCCGGGTCGCCTGCGCCAAGCTTGAGTACGACGAGGTCGCGCACCAGTTGAAGCAGCTGGCGGGCGAAGTGCTGCATGTCGACGCTCTTGTCGGCAAGACCGTCGATGGCACCGACCACACCGGCCCCGTCGCCCACGAGCACCGCGCGTGCCACGTCGTAGAGCGCTTCGCGCGCCGCGATGCCGAGGCTCGCAGCGACCGTGTCTGCGGTGATCCGGTCGTCGGAGATCGCGACGAGCTGGTCGAGCAAGGTGAGGGCATCTCGCATCGAACCGGCCGCTTCGCGAGCGACCACCGAGATTGCTTCTTCATCGGCTGACAGAGATTCTGCGTCGAGAATCGCGCGGACGCGCTCGGCGATCAGACGGTGCGGGATGAGACGAAAGTCGTATTGCTGGCATCGCGAGCGGATCGTCACCGGGACCTTGTGGCTCTCGGTGGTCGCAAAGATGAACTTCACGTGGTCCGGGGGCTCTTCGAGGGTCTTCAAGAAGGCGTTGAATGCGCCAGCCGACAGCATGTGAACCTCATCGACGATCACGATCTTGTAGCGGTCCCTCTGTGGACGGTACGGGAGAGACTCTTGCAGCCGGCGCACGTCGTCGACGCTATTGTTCGAAGCGCCGTCGATCTCCTGGACGTCCACGTCGACGCCAGCGGTGATCTCGAGGCACGGGCCGCACTCGTTGCAGGGGGTCGGCGTTGGTCCGTTTTCGCAGTTGAGTGCCTTGGCGAGCAGGCGTGCGGTGGTGGTCTTGCCGACGCCGCGAACCCCGGTGAACAAGAAGGCGTGGGCGACGCGATCGGCTTCGATGGCGTTTGCTAGCGTCCGCGCAACGTGCTCCTGACCGACCAGGTCTTCGAAGCTCTGCGGACGGTATTTCCTTGCGAGAACGGTGTACGCCATCGAGCGAACGAGCCTATCACGGCGGCCAGCCCGGCGCAGCCGCGTTACTGATCCGGCGCAGCCGCGCTTACTCGGTGGTGTTTGGCTCGGGCGCGGCCTCGTCGTCCAGAAGCTCTTCGAGCTCCTCGTCCTCGAGCTCCTCGTCTTCGAGGCCCTCGTCTTCGAGCGCGTCTGCGTCTTCGTCGCCGGCCATGGCTTCCCGCATCATTTCTTCCATGGTGGGCATGCCGCCGGCATCTTCGCCGCGATCGTCTACTCCATCGCCATCCTCGTCGACCATCGCGTTGGGATCGCCACCCATGATCGCGTTACCGAGTCCGACCGAAAGTTGCGGGTACCAGGTGATGATTCCTAGACCGATCAGCATCAGACCCACGAAGGGTGCGACGCTTCGTATGACGTGACCGAGCCCCTTCTGGTAGAGGGCGCTGGCAACGAAGAGGTTCAGGCCGACCGGTGGCGTCAGGTAGCCAATCTCGAGGTTGACGATGAAGATGATTCCGAAGTGCATCGGGTCGACGCCCATCGAGGCTGCGATCGGAGCCAGCAGCGGCACGAAGACGAACATCGCGCTCAGGATGTCCATCATCATACCGACGGCCAGGAGGATCAGGTTGAGCAAGAGGAGGAACTGCCAGTACGCGAGATCCTTCCCCTGAATCCATTCGACCATGAGCGCCGGGATCTCTTCTTTCTCGAAGAACTCACCGAGTGCGAGCGCCATGACCATGATCACGAGGAAGGAACCGAGGAACACACCCGTCTCGCCGAAGATGCCGGGGATGGCCTTGAGCTTGAGCGCGCGGTGTAGATAGACCTCGACCACGACGGCGTAGGCGACGCTGACAGCGGATGCCTCGACCGCGTTGAAGATGCCGCCGTAGATGCCACCGAGGATCAAGATCGGGAACATCAGGGCCCAGAAACCGTCTCGGGTGGCGGCGGCCAGCTTCTTGAACTTGAACGGCGAGGTCGGGACCTTGTCGACGATGCCCTGGTAGAACGAATAGCCGATGAGAATCGAACCCATTACGAGGCCGGGACCAAAGCCCGAAGCGAACAGACGCTCGACTTCGATCACCGCGGTCTGGTTGACGATCGGGTACACGATCATCGGAATCGACGGCGGAATCAGAATGCCCAGCGAACCCGCCGATGTGAGCAAGCCGTGGGAGAAGCGCTCTCGGTAGCCTTCCGCGATGAGGGCCGGCCCCATCATGGTGCCGATCGCGACCACGGTTGCCGGGCTCGAACCGCTGATCGCCGCGAAGAGCATGCATGCGAGGACGCCGCTCATGGCCATGCCGCCTGGGACCCAGCCGATGAAGGCATGCGCGAAGTCGATCAAACGCTGGCTGATTTGGCCCCTGCTCATGACCGCGCCGCTCATGATGAAGAACGGGATGGCGAGAAGGGTGGGGCTGTCGGCAAGGCTGCGAATGCCCTCGATGACGATCGTGAACTGGGTGATGTCTCTGAAGCCGCTCCAAAGGAACAGGCTGCCGAGCGTGGCAATCCCGATGAGGACGAACAGCGGCGAGCCTACGAGCGCCGCACCGATGATGGCAGATGCCAGCAGGCCACCTTTGCCGAGCAACGGCAGGAAGACGACGAGGGCGACAACGATCAGAAACGGGAGCTTCCGCTCGCGAGCTTCGGTCATCCTTCTGCTCCCTTTTCCGAGGCAACAGCGGCCGCAGCAGCTATGGCTTCGTCTTCGGGAGTAGCGCCGTACGATCCGCCCAGGATGGAGCTAAAGGCGGCGCCGATGTAGCGAAGCATCGTCATGGCGAAGGCGGCAGGAACCGCGATCGTCGCCACCCAATCCGGGATGTTGGTTTGCTCGAAGCGACCCTCGAGCATGAGGGCTTCCTTCGCGTACTCGTAGCCGAGCATGGTCATGAAGAGGCAGAAGGCAGCGGTGAAGAGGTAGCCGAGCGCGTCCATCCAAGGCGCCATGGACGGAGGGACGACCTTCTTCAGCGCGCCCACTTGAATGTGCTTGCCTTCGTGCGCACAAACGCTCGCACCAAGGAAGCCGACCCAGAGCAGCATGATCAGGGAGAGCTCTTTGGACCAACTATAGCCGTCCGGGAAGTAGTTGAAGGTGATGTAGAGGTAGATCGCCGTGACGACGAGGAACGCAACGAGCTGCCCAATCCAGCCGGACGCGCGCTCCCGAAGCAGCTGTACTAGCCAGACCGCTCCGCAGAGCGAGTAGAGCAAGAGGTAGAACCAACGCGACTCGACGTCCGGCCGAAGCATGATCCATCCCAACAGGCCGAAGCCGACGCAGGCAACGACCGTTTCGATGACCGGCTTGATGCGCGATCGCTCTCCGGGTTCCGATGCGTGGTTCTCCGCGGTCCAAAACGCGAAGTACACCAGGCCTACGCCGATGACTCCGGTGACAATTGGACCGACCGAGGTCAGCGTTTGCATCGCCTCCGGGCTCTCGACTCCGAAAATGCGAGCGGCGAGCTCCGCCACCTTGCTGTCCGGCGCGGCGAGGCGCCGGTATACGACGTCCAGAAACACCATGACCGCCGACACGCCGAGAAAGGTCCAGAGGATCCCCATCTCGATGTTGAAGATCCAGTCATCTATCCGTCGGATGATGCCAAACCGACCCTTATGAGGGTCTTCTGTGCCCGGTTCCGCCATAGCGTCGGACGGTACGTTTGATCGCGCTGGCAATCAAGACCTGTTGAGGTAGGGTCGCCAAAGAGCACATGCGTACAGTCATCCACTTCGACATGGACGCGTTTTTTGCGTCGGTCGAACAACTGGACGACCCGGATTTGCGCGGGAAGCCGGTGCTGGTGGGTGCGCGTTCTCGCAGAGGGGTCGTGACAGCCGCCTCTTATGAGGCCCGCCCGGCGGGAGTAGGTTCGGCGATGTCCATGGTCGAGGCGCTGCGCCGCTGCCCCGACGCGATCGTCGTTCCGCCGCGGCGAGCGCGCTATTCGGAGCTCAGCGGCCGGGTTTTCGAGGTATTTCGGCGCTACACGCCGCTGGTCGAGGGCCTCTCCGTCGACGAGGCCTTCCTCGATGTGACCGGCAGCCGGGCCCTTTTCGGGGACGGGCCCGAGATCGCCCGCCGCATCAAGCAAGATGTAAGCGCCGAGATTGGGCTCACCGGGTCGGCGGGCGTTGCACCGAACAAGTTCGTCGCCAAGATCGCCAGCGACCTCCACAAACCCGACGGCTTGACCGTGGTGCCGCACGACGGCGCGGCGGAGTTTCTCGCGCCTCTTCCCTTGGAACGGATGTGGCGGGTGGGGCCCAAGGCGAGGGTGAGGCTTCGCGCGGCCGGTCTACAAAGTATTGGGGACCTCGCGCGCGCGGACGCGTGCACCCTCGAGCAGTTGCTTGGGAGCTGGGGGCCCGTCGCGCGTGAGCTTGCTCGAGGCGTCGATGAGCGGCCAGTGGTTGTCGGCTCGCCACCAAAGAGCCTCGGAAGCGAGTCGACCTTCGAGCACGACCTCGCGACAAGCGACGCGCTGCTCAAGCCGATCCTGCGACAGTCGATGCAGGTGGCGGATCGTCTCGTGAACAAGGGCTTGTGGGCGCAGGTGGTCACGCTGAAGATCAAGTATGGCGATCATCGCATTCGGACGCGCCAAGCGCGTCTCTCGCGGGCGGTTTGCGACACCGACGCGATCTTCGAGGCCGCCAGAGATCTCCTCATGCGATTCGACGCGCTCGATGCGGGCGTGCGGCTCACCGGCGTTTCGGTTTCCTCCTTGACCAAGCATCCGGATGCCGAGCTTTTCCCGGACGCCGAGCGGGCGCGGCGGGAGCGCCTCGCAGTGACGACACGGGCATTGCGCGAACGGTTCGGAGTAGCGGGCGTGACACGCGCTTCCTTGATTGCGAACGCCGTCGACTCGGGGGATTCGCGACGCTAGAAAATTCGCGCAATCCCGCCATCAGAAAGTCCGATCGAGTGTTACGTTGACACCATAGGGCCGGGCCTTTACGGTCCGGAAAGTTGCGTTCAACACGCACTGCTTGAGGAACACCACCCGATGAGCGCGCGACACACTAAGTTCATCTTCGTCACAGGGGGTGTTGTCAGCTCAATCGGAAAAGGCCTAGCGGCCGCTTCGATGGGCGCGCTCCTCGAAGCACGAGGGTTACGAGTCACCAACATGAAGTTGGACCCGTACATCAACGTCGATCCCGGCACAATGTCGCCCTTCCAGCACGGAGAGGTGTTCGTCACCGATGACGGCGCGGAAGCCGATCTCGACCTCGGTCACTACGAGCGCTTCACCAAGGCGACGATGACCAAGGCGAACAACTTCACGACCGGTCGCATTTACGATTCGGTGATTTCGAAGGAGCGGCGGGGCGAGTATCTCGGAGCGACCATTCAGGTCATTCCGCACATCACTGACGAAATCAAAGCCCGAGTCCGTGAGGCAACCAAGGATGTCGACGTCGCGATCGTCGAGGTTGGCGGCACGGTGGGTGACATCGAATCTCTGCCGTTCCTCGAAGCGGTTCGTCAGTTGCGCGGGGAGCTCGGTCCACAGAACAGCGTCTCGGTGCACGTCACGCTCATCCCGCACATCGCAGCTGCCGGCGAGCTCAAGACAAAGCCGACGCAGCACTCGGTGAAGGAGCTCCTGGGTCTCGGGATTCAGCCGGAGATTCTCTTGTGCCGGGTCGACCGGGAGCTTCCGCACAAGCTCAAAGAGAAGATTGCGCATTTCTGCAACGTGCCGGTTCAAGCAGTGATCGCAGCGCCGGACGTAAGCTCGATCTACGAGCTTCCGTTGACGCTTCACTCCCAGGGGCTCGATCGCCTGCTCGCCGAGCGGCTCAATATCTGGTCACGTGATCCGGATCTCTCGATTTGGCGGCGGACGGTCGACCGGTACATGGCTCCCGACAAAGGTCACGTGTCGATTGCGCTCGTCGGCAAGTACGTTCACCTGCGCGATTCTTACAAGTCACTGCACGAGTCCCTGGTGCACGCCGCGCTCGAGTGCGACGTGAAGCTCGAGCTCGACTACGTCGACAGCGAGGAGCTCGAGAGTGGCGATCTCGAGGCAAGGCTCGGCGGGCACGACGCGATTTTGGTTCCAGGCGGATTCGGAGACCGGGGCTCCGAGGGAAAGATTCGGGCGATTGAGTTCGCGCGCGAGAACAACATTCCCTTCTTTGGGATCTGTCTCGGCATGCAAATGGCCGTCGTGGAGTACGCGCGAAACGTGTGTCAGCTCGAAGGCGCCAATAGCGCCGAGTTCGATCGCAACACGAAGCACCTCGTGGTTGACATCATGCCCGATCAGCGCGGCATCGAGGACAAGGGTGCGACGATGCGCCTCGGTGCGTATCCCTGCACGATCAAGCCCGGCTCGCTGGTAGCTCAGATCTACGGCACTACGAAGATCAGTGAGCGCCACCGTCACCGCTACGAGGTGAACAACGACTACCGCGAGCAGCTGGAGCAGGGCGGCCTCATCCTCTGTGGGGTGTCGCCTGATGAGCGTCTGGTCGAGATGGTCGAGCTCCCCGGGCATCCCCACTTCGTCGGGTGCCAGTTCCATCCCGAGTTCAAGAGCAAGCCGCACCTGCCCCATCCTCTGTTCACCAGCTTCGTCCGCGCCGCAGTCGAGCACCACGCGCAGCGCGGCCGTCAGCTAGGCGGCGCAGCCGAGGCACACGTCAACTAGCTTTGCTCGCGCTCCCAGTAGCCATCCTCGCGCTTCGTCCCGCCTTCATTCTCTCCCCGCCAGCAAGATGCGGCGAATCAGGCCGCTTTCCCTAGGCCGCGTCACGGTGATCTAGACCCGTTCGGCTCGCAGGTTTAGGATCCGAGGATGACTCGTCCGGCTGGCCGGAAATGGCTTACGATTCCGACCCGCATCGTGTTGGGGTACATCGTCGTGCTTGTCGCCTTCGGCGTCGTCGGGGGCCTGAGCTTTCTGCAGCACCATCGTACCTCCGAGACGCTTGGCCTGCTCGAGGACGGATACCTGCCCTTGGCGCTGACTCTCAGCCAGGCCAAGGCGACGCAGAGTGTCTACGCTAATTTGGTGGAGCGCGCGCTCCAATCGGAACGGAGCACGCCGACCAAATCTTGGCTGCGGGCTGCGCTGCGCATTCGCCCCACTACGCTTCGGCGCGCTTACGAGGGAGTCGAAAGGGCCGAGGCGCTGGCCGCGGAGCGCGGGATCTCGGAGCCGCTTCGCTCGGTCCGGCGAGAGCTCGATGCGATTGCGAAGGCCTACAAAGAGATCGACACCAAGTACGAGCAGCTCTTCAACAGTGACGCTGGTGACGAAGAGGCGGTGGAGGACTTGCTCACGAAGCTCCGGAGCACGGAGCAACGGATCGAGCGCAACTACGACAGGGCGTCCCAAAGCGTACAGCAGCGGATCTCGCGCACCAGCGCGCTGGCCGCCGCGCAGTCGGAGCGCGCGACGTTCATCCTCGGCCTGTTCGGTCTGCTGTCGTTGCTCGTCGGCATTGCCGTGGCTTTCATGTCTCAGCGCTTGCTGCGACCGATTCCTTTGTTGCACCAGCGCGTCGCAGCGGTTTCCCGCGGTGACCTTTCGAGCGCCGTCGATATCCGGCGAAACGACGAGCT
>CALLDH010000072.1 GCA_937998345.1 uncultured bacterium
ATGACCCACGCGAGCATGACGACCACGACCACGACCGCCACCATGAAGATCGCGACCGGATAGACCATCGCACCGCGAACCTGCCGAGCGAGCTTGACCCGCTTCTCGATATACCCCGCAAGACGGTTGAGAATCGTGTCGAGGATACCGCCCATCTCGCCGGCACGAACTAGGTTGACGAAGAGCTCGTCGAAAAGCTTGGGGTGCCTCCCGAGGCCATCCGAGAAGGTGCCGCCTTGCTCGACGTAGTCTTTCACGTCTTTGAGGATCGCGTTGAGGGCCTTGTTCTCACCCCGCGACGATAGGATGTCCAGACACTGCACCAGGGGCAGACCGGCGTCGATCATCGTTGCGAACTGACGTGTGAAGATGACCAGTTCCTTGGACGTGACGCCGGTGCCGAGCGAGAGCTTGAGCTCGCGCCCCTTCTTCTTGATCTTGACCGGATTGAGCTGCCGTGCGCGCAGCCTCGACTGCACGGCTTCCTTGCTCTCCGCTTCGATGATTCCTGTTTGTACTTCGCCCGCACGAGTGCGCGCTTCGTATACCCACTCGGCCATGAATTCTCCGCCCGATCCCCTCTGGGTCTTTCAAAATCCTAGCTGATCTGGGATCGCGTGGTCAAAAGCGAGACGTAATTCCGCTGTGGCTGCCCGCGCCGGACTAGTTTCGGTAGGGGTTCTGGATGTCGATATCGACCGGATCTGGTTCAGGCGCCGGCGGGGGCGGAGCCGCTTGCTTTGTAGGCTTTCCCTGCTGGTTTGCAGGTTTCGTGACCTGCTGGCCCTTCGGGCGAGCCCGCCGCCGGCGCGGCCGAGGCGCTGCGGTGCTGCTCTTGCGTTCCGGTGCCTTCTTGGCTTGCTCGGGCGGCGAGGGCGCGTTTTGCGCATGGGCAGGTTCGTCCGCCATCTCAATGGGATCGGCGGCGACCGGCTCCACTGGGGGAGGTGGCGCCTGCTCGACCTCTACACTTCGCGTGCCTTCCGCGGGTTCACGCGCCGCCGGTGCCCGCAAGAGCTGCCAAACCAGGAAGCCGGCGTACAAGAAGACAACGACCGCAAGAACCATCACGAACCACTTCAACACACCGGTGTCCGCGGTCGCGGTCCGCACCACGACGGGTGTACCGTCGCTGAGGACTCCGGAGACGCTCCCGTGGACATACGACGCGCTGCCCGTATCTCGATTGTAGGTCTGACTCGCCGCGGCTACGCCCTCCCGAGGCATCGGAACACTCGATTCTGCGATCTCGGCGCGCCCAAGCAGCTCGATGGAATCGCGCACTCGTTGGCGCTCGGCCTGGAGGTTGTCGGCATCCAAAGCGCGGACCACTTCGGCAACGTCTCGCGTCTTGGCCACGCCGGCGCGACCGGCCGCCTCGTCGAGCGCCTCACCAAACTCGTCGGCGCTCTGGAATCGGCTCTCAGGATTGCGGCTCAAGGCCTTCATCACCAGGTCGTCGAATGGTTCGAGATCCGGCCACAATTCGGACGGCTTGATGATCGTGTCGTTGAGCAGCTTGTTAAGCGTGGCAGCGTTCGATTCACCCTTGAACAGGCGCCTCCCCGTCAGCGACTCCCAGAGAATGATTCCGACGCTAAAGAGATCAGAGCGTTGATCGGTTTCGCTCGAGGATGCTTGCTCGGGCGCCATGTACGAGAGCTTGCCCTTGAACTGGCCCGCGCGCGTCGATGCCATCCGCACATCCGCTTTCGCAACACCGAAGTCGGTGAGTCGAGCGATACCGTCCGTCCCGATGAGGATGTTGTGAGGCGAGACGTCGCGGTGAACGAGCTTCAGTGGCCTTCCGTGCTCGTCGGTGAGACGGTGCGCAGCGCCGAGGCCCTGGAGTGCATCGATGAGCACCCGGCAGACGAATGGCCGCGGAAGCCTCTCGCCGTTCTTGGCTGCGCGACCGAGAAGCGCACCGAGGTGGTTGCCCTCGATGTACTCCATCACGAGGAAGTATCCGTCGCCGGGGCTATCACTGATGTCGAGCGTCGGCACCACGTTCATGTGACGAATCCGCGCGGCGAGGCGCGCCTCGTCGAGGAACATCGAAATGAACTCCTGCTCGTAGGCGAGGTGGGGATGCAATACCTTGATCGCAACGAGTCGCTCGAAGCCGGCGACACCTTGTGAGCGCGCGATGTAAACCGACGCCATTCCGCCGGAGGCCAGCTGCGTCAGGATCTCGTAGCGGCCGAGTTGTCGACCCGCCATGGGTCGCGACAGCCGATCGGTTCCTGGAACGCTGGCAGGTGCGTTCATCAGAAGCGTCCCTTGATCGTCAAGGCGCCGCCCTTTGTGCTGACCCCGATCGAGGGTTCGATACGCTTGGACGAGGCGTCGCGAGACTCGCCTTTCCAGTTGGTGAACACGCCTAGGACGGCTGTGGTCGCCGCCATTCCCGCGGTGACACCGATGAGGATGTTGGTACGACGCTCTTTCTGCTGGCCCTCTTCGAGCAACGCGGCGGCCTGCTCTTGAGGCGTCGGGGACCCTCCGGTGTTGATACCCGGTGAGCTGGCGCTCCTCGCGGCTGACTCATACGCGCTCACGCCCTTGTTGGCGTCGACCCCGGACCAGGCGGCGACTGCGCCCAATGCCACGGTCGCACCGAGCGAGGAGAAGAAAGCCCATCGCGGGACCGGCGGCGGCGGCGGTGGCGCGGGCGCGGCCAGCGTTACGTTCTTGATGGCTCCGGCGGTGCCTTGTACGAAGGTCGATGTCTCGCCATTGTCGAACGCGGCCTTGAGCGAGTGCTCCACATCGGGCGTCACGAAGAATGTAGGATGTTGGGCCAAGGCCCCATCGATCTCGAGGGTGCATGCCTTTTCGCACTCGGCACTGACGAGAACGCTCGTCGGCTTCACGGTAGCGATCACTGCATCGGCGGTCTTTTTCGAACGCGCGTCCGACGGGTACTCGTCTCGCAGTTGCAGCGCGAGGTTGGCGGCTCGAATCGAGTTGCCGGCCTTGTGATGCGCCCGCACCGCTTGGAGCAAAGCGGTAGATGTGGGCACCACTCGATACGCGCGCTCGAACCAATGGGCCGCGAGCTCGTAGCGCTCCGATAGGTACGCCGAGGTTCCTTGGTCATACGCCTCGGCGGCCTTTGATCGATCTTCGACGGAGATGCTTCGTGGGCCAGACGCCGATCCCTGAGCTGCGGCTACAGTGGAAAATAGCAAGCACAGTGCGAAAGCGAGCGCTGGTGTCCCTCGCTGGCTTTTGGTTGTGGTTCCCATCACCTAAATCCCGCCGTTAACAATAATAAAAATCTGGCGGGAAGCCGAATCAGGCGCCGCCGCGGATGGCCTGCTGATAACCCTTTTGGTCTAATTGGGTCAGCATTTGGCGCATTTCGTCGGGCTCGGGCGAGCGGATCTCGGCGAGCTCCCGATCGAGGGCACCGTGGGCGACCAGGTGCAAAAGCGACTGATTCATCGTTTGCATCCCCGAGGCACCCTGGCCGGTCTGCATGATGCCGTACATCTGGTGGATCTTGTCTTCGCGAATGAGATTTCGAATGGCAGCGTTCGGAACGAGCGCTTCGCAAGCCATGGCGCGGCCCGGACCGTCGGCACGCGGCAGCAGCATCTGACTCAGGACCCCTTGAAGAACGAACGACAACTGTGCGCGGATTTGGCTCTGCTGCCCGGAAGGGAACACGTCGATGATACGGTTGATCGACTGTGCCGCGGTGTTGGTGTGAAGTGTTGCAAACACCAAGTGGCCTGTTTCAGAAATTGTCAGCGCTGCTTCGATCGTTTCCAGGTCTCGCATCTCGCCGATGAGAACGACATCGGGGTCCTGACGCAGAGCGTACTTGAGCGCGTCTTTGAAGCTGGACGTGTCGGATCCAACCTCTCGTTGGTTCACGACACAAAGCTTGTTCGAATGGAGGAACTCGATCGGATCCTCCACCGTCACGATGTGATGACGGTGCTCGCTGTTGATTTTGTCGATCATCGAGGCGAGGGTGGTCGACTTGCCGGAGCCCGTCGGCCCCGTCACCAACACCAGCCCGCGGGGCCGCGTGCAGAGCTCTTTGACGACCGGCGGAACACCGAGATCGGATAGAGGTCGAATCTCGAACGGGATTGCGCGGAATGCGCCGGACACGGCTCCGCGCTGGAGGAAGACGTTGGCTCGAAAGCGTGAAAGCGATTTGACACCGAACGAAAAGTCGATCTCGTGGCCCTTTTCGAAACGCAAACGCTGGTCTTCGGTCATGACCTCGTAGCAGAGGGCCTTGCTTTCGCGAGGCTTTAGCGGCGCCGTGCGCAGAGGAACCAGCGAGCCGTCGATACGCAATTGTGGCGGTGACCCGGTGGTGATGTGCAAATCGGAAGCGCCGCGTTCGACCATGAGTCGAAGCAACTGTCGCAGGGTGAGTGTCGGTGCCTCCTGAGGTGCTGCCATGGGCTAAAGCATACCAGAGGGCCAGACGATATGCCCTAAACGCTGCGGCGCGCCCATGGGCCCCGCCGTAACCAGTCCTGTCTGCGGTATTGCGAGCCGATGATCTTTGCGACGGACGTGGCGGTGAGAAAGGAACCCTCGAAACCGAGGCCGGGCGCCACTTGCTCATTGCAGAGGAACACTCCCCGCACGGGGGTGCGCGTCGGCAGCGCACAAATGCCGAGCGCTCGTCGCGTCGGGTACTCGTACACCGCCCCCATCGTATATGGTCCTCTCGTCCAGGGATCACTGCACGGAAGTTCGGTGTCAGCACGGAGCGCTTGCGGAGGCAGGCCGTCGTGGGGACTATCGATCCAAATCGCGTGCTCATCCAAGAACGGAACGACGCTCCGGATCGCGTCCAACGCTCCGGCGCGAACGAAGCGAAGCGGCGACGAACCGGTGTCGATCAAATGTCCTTCGATAAGGCGACTTGCGGTGAGCAGAACTCGCTCTTCCCCGACATCGCGACTTCGCAGCATGAATGCCTTCTCGTGATTGGTCGCGCTGGTGCATAGCAAGGCGAGAGGTTCGAGGGCGTTGGGAATTCCCCGCCTATCGGCGAGGACGTGTACCGAGCTGCGATATGCACGAGAGCGGGGCTCGCCGACTCGCTCGAACATTGCGGTCATCGACGCGCGTTCTGGAAGTAGTTGCGACAGTTCGCCGATTGGCGTGCCTTGCACGACGTGGGAGCAGCCGATCTCTTCATCGGTCCGAGCAAGTCGCACGGTGTGACCGCGCCGGCCTTCATGCTGAAGCGACTCTGCCCGGTCTCGGGGCCTGACATCGCTGCCCCAAGAACGGATGCGTGCAAACAGGGCCTCGCGGAACCAGGTCCAGCCGCCCGTCAGCTCCGTCACGCCCGACAGAATGTGGCCATGCAATCGTGCTCGTGTGGCATCGGAGTGCTGTGAAGGAAGCAAACCGGAGACGTGGTGAAGGGCCGCTTCGAATGCGGTGCGCAACGGATGCTTCGTTGCGAGTTGGTTCCACGACGTCCAACCCTGCCCCTGCCGGTCGTAGCGTTGCGCCGTCGTGGCCAAAGAGAACTTCTGTCGCTCCATGAACGTCTCCGGCGGCCAGACCAGCTCGCGGCCCACCACTGCATCTAGCTCTTCGCCTACTTCGCTCAGAGTTCGGGTGATGTCTGCAGCCTGGCGTCCGACGCCGGGGAGCTCGCGCGCGAGCTCCCCAAGCCACTGCTCCGCGTCCGGGTAGACGTTGAGCCGATGGTCCGGAAGCAACAGCTGAAAGACGTTGCTCCGATTCACTAGGCGTTGGCGAACGTCCTGTCTGAGCGCGAGCGCATCCAAGGTGTTCTGAACGACGGGGCTCTGCACGCCCGTGATCGTCAGTCCGTGCGACTCAACCTCGACATCTCCGAGTGTATAGAATGGAGCCGGCGCTCCTTGGCCGAGCACGAGCACCCTTAGGCCTTCGCGCGCAAGCAGCGCTGCGCACAAGAGTGGCTCGAGATATGTGCCCAGGACGACCACGTCGTAGAAGCTGGTCGGCACGGGTTACACGTCCGGCACGGACAACGATCGAGCCGGGTCCGCGACTGAGGTGCTCACGGTCAATGGGTCAAGCGTAATCGCGCCGATTGCGATCTGGTGAATCACCCGCGGCAAGATCTGATGCTCTTGAATCTGAATTCGTGCGTGAAGTGTCTCCGCCGTGTCGTTCGCGAGGACGGGGACTGCAGCCTGCGCGAGGATCGGTCCCGTGTCGACGCCCGCGTCGACGATGTGCACTGTGCACCCGCTGATGCGCACGCCGCCGTCGAGCGCATCTTGCGGCCCGTTGTGCCCGGGGAAGGAAGGGAGCAGGGCAGGGTGCACGTTGATGATCTGGCCCGGAAACCGATCGAGCAACGGCGCACCAAGTACGCGCATGAACCCGGCCAAGACCACCAGATCGGGCTTCAGCGAGGCCACTTCGTCGGCAAGTGACCGGTTCCATGCGTCGCGATCATCGCCTTTGTGGAGCGACACCGTCCGCGTTGGAATGCCTCGTGCTTCAGCGAACTCCAGCGCGGCGGCCTTTCCCCGATCCGAGATGACGCCCACGACGTTTGCACTGCAGCTGCCCGCATCAATCGCACTGCAGATCGCTCTCAAGTTGGAGCCGCGACCAGAAACGAGAACCACTACGTCCATCGGGAGCTCTACGCCGAAAAGGAAACACCTTCGCGGTTGGTAACCTCACCCATGACGAAGGCATGCTCGCCGCTCGCGTTGAGTGCATCGACCAGGCTCGAAGCGCGCTCGGGGGCGACCACCATCGTGAAGCCGACGCCCATGTTGAATGTGCGTCGCATCTCCGCGTCGGCGACGCCGCCGAGCTCTTGGATCAGAGCGAAGACGGGGCCGGGTGTCCAGGAGCTCGAATCGATCGCGATTCCAAAACCTTCAGGAGTAACCCGAGGGAGGTTTCCCGGGAGCCCGCCACCGGTGATGTGGCACATGGCGTGCACTCCGTGTTCGAGTGCGATTCGCGCGGCCTTCACGTAAATTCTCGTGGGGCGGAGCAGCGCGTCGCCGAGGGTTCCTCCCCCATCGAATTCGTCGTCGAGCGAGAGTGGCGCATCGCCATCCAATAGAGCGTGCCTGGCCAATGAGAACCCGTTCGAGTGCAGGCCTGAAGACGCGACTCCTACCACTCGATCGCCCAGCCGAACCGCCTTGCCGTCAATGATGCTTTTGCGGCTGACGACGCCGACCGCGAAGCCTGCGAGGTCGTATTCACCTGACGCGTAGAAGCCTGGCAGCTCTGCTGTCTCGCCTCCGAGTAGCGCGCACTCTGCCTGGCGACATCCTTCGGCAATCCCTTTGACGACGGCCTCGCCTTGATCGACATCGAGCTTCGCCGTTGCGAAGTAGTCCAGGAAAAACAAAGGCCGTGCGCCCACCGTGATGATGTCGTTGACGCACATCGCGACGAGGTCGATGCCGATGGTGTCGTGGCGCCCAAGCTCAAAGGCCAGCTTCAGCTTGGTGCCAACGCCGTCGGTTCCGGAGACGAGCACAGGGTCCTCGATGTCGCTCGGCAGCGAGCAGAGGCCAGCGAAGCCGCCGAGCGAGCCGAGGACGTGCTCGGACCGAGTTGATTGCGCGAGCGGTTTGATCCGTTCGACGAGTTGCTCGCCGGCTTCGATGTCGACGCCGGCATCGCGATAGGTCAGGCCCGCCATGCCGCGGAAGCTAGGCGATCGGTTGGGGCGGGTCAACGAGCGGCGCTTCGTTGACGGTCGAGGGCCCGTCGCGTAAACACGCGTGCATTCGGGGCCGGACGAACACATCGAAACTCTGCCTGCTCGGGTTGCTACTGGCCGCCGCGGGCTGCGAGGGTGACTCGTCCCCAAAGCACGATCGGGCTCTCCCCGAGCCGCTCCCAGAGCTTCCTGAGCGGGCCACGCCGGGCCGTGACAGAGCGCGACTGGTGCGCATCGACGTGTACGGCGCTTCAGCCGAGGATGCCGCCGGGGCTCGTGTGGTCCTTCTCTTCGAAGGGGCGCCCTTGTTCCAGCAGAAGCAGCTTCCGGCAGAGGGCATCTTGCCGGCACGAATTGCGATCGAGCTCGAAGATGTCGAGTGGGGCGACACTGTGCCCGTTTCCCAGTCCGTCGAGCGGGGTGGGCTGCAGCGCGTGCGGCTGGCCACGCCCAATCCCCGAGTCGTGCTGGACCTGCAACCGGGAGCGACAGGGCGACTGTTCTATCTCACGGACCCCTATCGAATTGTCGTCGATGTGAGCGCTGTCAGTCACTCCCGCCCGAAGCGACGGCCGCTCGTCGTCCTGGACCCTGGGCACGGCGGTCGTGAACCGGGCGCGGCCAACGACCAGTACGGGCTCGTCGAGTCGCAGGTGGCGCTCGACTTGGCCGAGCTGACAGCGAGCCGACTGAGCGCGATCATGCCACGCGTTCGTGTCATGCTCACGCGATCGACCGACGTCGATTTGTCGCTCGAAGAACGGTGTGCGCTCGCCAACGCGATGGAGGCGGACGCATTTGTCTCGATCCACTTGAACGCGAGCCACGAGCCAGTCCGCAAAGGCGGCGTCACGACCTTCGTGCTCGACACGACCAACAACCGGCAGGCGCTTCGACTCGCCGCACGAGAGAACGGAACTCGGGTAGCGGAGGTGACCGGAATCCAAGGCCTGCTTGCAAAACACCATCGGCGGGCCCAAGCCGAAGGTTCGCGGACCTTGGCCGGCAAGATTCAGCGACATACCCTGAAGCGCGGCCGCTCGGTTCTGCCCAAGCTCGCGGACCGCGGTGTGCGGCAGGCCATGTTCTACGTCTTGGTGGGCGCCCGGATGCCATCGGTGTTGATCGAGGCCTCTTTTGTGACGTACGAGCCCGAAGCGCACGCGCTGACCCGTCACAACTATCGCCGAGCACTTGCCGACGGCATCGCCTCGGGCATCGCTTCGTACCTGTTGGCCCGATAGGCTGATAGCTTGCCCGGTCCGGGACAGACGGTCATACTCGCTGATCGTTGTCGGATGGATCCAGTCCGGTCGTCGATCTTGGTGGCCTCGCACCTTCGCTCGGCAAGACCTGTAGCGGGTACCTCGGTGGATACCGCCGAGCGTTCGAGGACGCGGTGCGCCGTGGGGACCCGGGCGTCGCCACGGCACATGCGCACGCGCGCGCCCTCGACGGGCTGCTCAGCGCCCTGTACTGCGCTGCGGACGCTGCCAGTCGTGCGCTCGGGCGGGAGCCCCGTGGGCGTGTCGCGCTTGCTGCGGTAGGCGGCTACGGCCGCTTGACCCTCGGCCTGAACAGCGACGTGGATGTCGTGTTCCTCTGCGACGACTCGGATGACCCCTTCATCGGCGCGTTGGCCGAGGGTCTGCTCTATCCATTGTGGGATCTCGGGGTAGACATCGGGCATGCCGTTCGAAGCATCGACGAGATGCTGAGCCTGGCTCGCGAGGACATTCGCACCACCACGACGCTGATCGACTTCCGGCGAATCGCCGGCAGCGGCGCACTGCTCGATGACCTCGAACGCGGCGCGCGCGAGCAGGTCTTCGAGCCGTACCTGGTCGACTTCCTCGGTGCGCTCGAGCACGACACGGAGACGCGCCACCGTCGCTTCGGAGGCAGTCTTTATCTTCTCGAGCCCGACGTGAAGCAGGGCCGCGGCGGCTTGAGAGATTTGGATGTGGCCGAATGGGCCGCACGGGCTCGCTGGGGAGCTCGTGATGAGCAAGACTACGTCCGCACCGGAGCACTCCTGGCGCGTGAGGTCCGAGAGCTCGAGGATGCCCGCGAGATGCTCTGGCGCGTCCGCAATCTTCTGCACCTGCGCGCCGGCCGTCAACAGGACCGGCTGACTTTCGGGGATCAGGAAGATATCGCGCAGGAGCTTGGGTTCGTGGATGGCGTGACCCTCGGCGTCGAGCAGTTCATGCAGGCCTATTACAGGCACGCCCGTATCGTAGCGCTCACCGCGGAGCGAATGCTCGACCGGGCACGCCCGCGCAATCGCAGGCGTGCGACCACCTTTCGAAAGCTCGCGCACGGGATCATTCTGGCGGACGGCAACATCACCCTGGAAAATCCTCAACGGCTCGACGGCGACCCAGCGCTCGCGTTCCGGTTCTATCGTCAAGCGTTGCGCCACCAGAAGCGGCCGGATCACTCGGCATTGGATGCCATCGCTCGGATTGCGCCCGACAAACGGTGGCGGCTTCGATTGCAGGACTCCGAGGAGGCCACTCAGCTCTTCTTGGGGCTGCTCAAGAACGTCGACGAGTCCCCGTTTCGAAGTGGATCGACGATCGCCGAGTTGCATGAGGTGGGGCTGGTCTCCGCGATGATTCCCGAGTTCGAGCCGCTGGTCGGTCGCGTTTATCACGACGTATTTCACGTCTACACCGCTGACATTCACGCGATCAAAGCGCTCGAGCTGCTGCAGGCGCTTGCCCGAGGCGAGAGCCAGGGCCGCGCACTGTCTGCCCGCCTTGCGGCGGAGGCCCCGAGGCGTCTTCCCTTGTTCTTGGCAGTCCTGCTGCATTCGCTCGGGCGGACGCGCGGACGCAACCAAGAGGCAGCGGGCGCCCGTCTGGCGGAGAGCGTGACCCTTCGTTTTGGCCTCAGTGCCGTCGATGCGCAGCACGTCGCGTGGCTCGTTCGCGAGCACAGGTCGCTCTATCTGTGGGCGACGCAGCGTGACATCCATGATCCTCAGAGCCTGAACGAAGTCGTCAAGCTGGTGGGCACCCCAGAACGGCTTCGCGACTTGTTCTTATGCACCGTCACGATCATCTCGACCGTCAATCCAAAGGCCATGACATCGTGGAAGGCTCGCGCCCTCGAGGACCTCTACCTCGCCACCCTCGCCCAGCTCGAGTCGGGTAGCGTTCCGGCGCAGACCGAGAACCGTGTTTTGGAGGTGAAGCTACAGGCCGTCGTTGGCTTTGCCGGAGATGCCGGCCAAGAAGACCTCCAAAGCTTCATCGACGAGATGCCCGAGCGGTATTTCCTCGCCAACCCAGTCGACGTCGTGCGTCATCACGCCCGAATCTCGCGTGACCGTGCCGAGGGGCTCGCAACCGTGCGGGTCGGCCCCGGTCCAAGCGAGGACGTCGAAGAAGTCGTGGTCGTATCGACGGATCGATCGGGCCTTCTTGCTGACCTCACCGCGGTGTTCGCGGCGCACGACCTCTCGATCCTCACGGCGCAGCTCTATACGCGCCGGCGCAAGTCGGGAGACGAAGTATTCGACGTGTTTTGGGTCAAAGTGGGAGACAACACCCCGATGCCTGCCCGGCTCGCCGCAGCCCTCCAAGAAGACATCGAGCATCGTGCCACCAATCGCGTTTCGGCTCAGGACTTGATCGCTAGGCAGAGCACGCCACCCCCATGGTCCGTGAGACCGGGGCCTGATGTTCCCACGCACATCAGCGTCGATAACAACGCGTCGTCGCGATACACCATCGTCGACGTATTCACCCGAGACCGCATTGGTCTCCTGCATGAAATTGCGCGCACTCTTCATCAGCTAGATCTGACCATTGCCTTGTCCAAAGTGAACACGGAGGGGCAGAGCGTGGCGGACGTGTTCTACATCGCAGACGCCGACGGGAACAAGGTGCAAGACCCCGATCGCCTAAAGCGTCTACAGCGAGCTCTCTACGATCGTATCCTCGCTCTCCACGCTCGCGCCGAGGACCCGTGAAGGCCCTGCCTGGCTTCTTTCCTCGGTGGCTAGCATTCATCGTGCCCCTGAGCGCGCTCTCGGCCGGTTGCGGCTCCACCCAGAGCCCTCCGGCCACCCCGCCGGCGGTCGAAGTCGTGAGTCGACCGGCAGCGAGCCCGGATGTGCTTCGGGGAGAGCGTCTACTGACCGAGGGCAAAGTCGGAGAAGCAAAGCGGGTCTTCGAACAGGCGCTCGATGATGACCCGAACGATCCACGCGCGTGGCTCGATCTCGGACTGGTGCACGAGGCGAAGGGAGACTTCGTGTCCGCCGAAAAGGCCTATCGCCGCGCCACCGGGCTCGACCGAAATTTTGCCGAGGCCTTCAACAACCTCGGTGTGCTTTTGCGCGAGGGAGGCAAGCTCGCCGAAGCGACGGCCATGCTCGAGCGCGCAGTCGCGTTGGACCCGCAGCTCTCTGCCGCCCGATTCAATCTGGGTCTCGCGTACGAAGAGCAGGGAAAGCTCACTGAGGCCGAGCGGGAGTACCTCGCAACGATCGATCAGCTCCCAGGCGACCCCGTTCCCCGGATCAACCTCGCGATGATGCTTCTCGAGATGGGGCGGCCCGAGGACGCCGCCGTGCAGCTACGCGCCGCTCGTCCGATGGTGCGGGGCGACGTTTTGCTTACCATTGCGGTAGGCGAGGGTCTCAGGCGCTCTGGTTTTCCGGAGGAAGCAGTCGCCCTGTTGCGCACCACGTTGGGCCAAGCGCCGGACCCGCCACCCACGGAGCTTCTCGCCGAGCTTGCGCTGGCTTACTACGCCAGCGGGGATCTCGACGGTGCAGAGGCGACCATGCGTCGCGCCGTCGGGCAAGACGAGCTTGATCCGGGGCTTCAGTATGCGTACGGCTCGATCCTCGCGAAACAAGGCCAGCTCGGCAAGGCCCGGGCACACTTGAGGCGCGCCGCCAAGCTGGATCCCGACGGGCCGTACGCCGATCGCGCGCGCGCACGACTCGAAGCGCTCAAGAACTAGTCGGCTGAAAGTCCAAACCGACCAGGAATACTTCGTAGCTCTCGTCTCGAGTGGCTTTCGGACGGACGATCCGCACGTTGGCGAATAGCTCGCGCATGGCGCCGCGTGCATCTTCGAACTCGGCGCCCTGGAAGATCTTCGCCACGAAGGTGCCGCCCGGTTTGAGCACCGACTTCGCGAGCTCCAAAGCGCGCATGACCAGCTCGTAGCTTCGGTACTGATCGGCATGGCGCTGCCCGCTCGTCTTCGGTGCCATGTCGCTGATGACCAGGTCGAATGGGCCGTCGAGGCTCTCAGGATCGACTTGGAAGGCGTCGAGGGTGAGAATCTGCGCCTGAGCTGGGAGCGCGACGCCGGGATCATGGAGATCGATCCCGAGCACCTGGCCGTTCGGCCCGACTTGCTCTGCTGCGTAGAGAGTCCAGGAGCCGGGGCTCGCTCCCAGATCGAGAACGCGCTGACCCTTCTTGAACAGGCCAACGCGTCGGTCGATTTCCTGAAGCTTGTACACCGAGCGAGCCGGATAACCTTCGCGCCGCGCGCGGCGTCCGTGGTGATCCTGCTTGCGGCGGGGGGGCAGTTAGCCCTCTTCGGTGGCTTCCGGCGCTGCCCCGGCGGCCTCTTCTTTGGCCGGAGGTTCAGGGAGCGGCACGGGGGCCTTCTTGACCGAGCCCTTCACGGTGACGAAGCCGTTGCGCGAGCCCGGAACGCCACCGTCCACGAGGACGATGTTCTCCTCGGACAGCACCTTGACGATTCGAAGGTTGAGGATCGTGGACTTCTTGTTGCCATGCTGGCCGGCCATCTTCGTACCGCGATGCGTGCGACCGGGCGTCATGTTCATACCGATCGAGCCGCCGCCACGCTTGGATTCATGCGTGCCGTGACCGACCGTGCCGGCACCGGCGAAATTGTGACGCTTCATCACGCCGGTGAAGCCGCGACCTTTGCTCGTGCCGGACACATCCACGAACTGTCCGTCCCGGAAGACGTCAGACACGCCAAGAGTCTGCCCGACCTCGAATCGCTCCAGGAGCGACTCGTCGATCCGAAACTCGCGAACCAATCGCGGCGCGTCGACGCTGGCCTTCTTGAAGTTGCCAGCCTCGGGCTTGCTCACCAGCTTCTCGCGGCGGCTGCCGAAGCCGAGCTGAAGGGCGGCGTAGCCGTCTTTGTCCGGGGTGCGCTTCCCCACCACGACGCAGGGTCCTGCCTTGATTACAGTGACGCGCCGTACCTCCCCGTCGTCGAGGAAGATTTGGGTGTTGCCAAGCTTGGTGCCGATGAGGCCGGGATTCGTATTCACAGGTCTTCTCCCCGGGAAAAGGGCCGCAAAGATAGTGACGCGGGAGGGCGAGTCAAGGCGGATGCGGTTTCCGTCTCAGACAGGCGATTCCTCTTGGATTCCGAAGACTCGGAGCGCGTTTTCATAGGTGGCCTGGGCGAATGCCTCCGGATCGACTCCGCGGAGCTCGGCGATCCGAGTCGCCGTGTACGCTACATACGCGGGTTCATTGCGTTTTCCCCGCCTAGGGATCGGGGCCAGATAGGGCGCATCCGTTTCGACCAGGATCGCGTCGTCCGGCTGCTTGCGGGCCGCTTCCTGAACCGCGACCGCCTTCTTGAAGGTGACGATCCCGCTGAAGGAGGAGATGAAACCCAGATCGAGCGATGCAGAGGCGAAGGGTGCGTCCTCACTAAAACAATGGATGATGCCGCCAACATCCCTTGCCTGCTCTTCGCGAAGGATTCGGAGCGTGTCCTCGGGTGCTGAGCGCGTGTGGATTACCAGGGGCTTTCGGAGCTCCTTGGCGATCGCGATCTGCATTCGGAAGGCCTCCTCCTGGGCAGCGTGGGGAGAGTGGTCGTAATGGAAGTCGAGGCCTGTTTCGCCGATCGCGACCACCGATGGGTGGGCGCCCGCGTCGCGAATCGCGTCGCAGAGTGCATCATCGAGGTGCCGGGCGTCATGCGGGTGAACCCCCACCGTGGCCGAGATTCGATCCGGGTGCTGTCGCGCGAGCTCGACAGCGGACATCACCGACCCCAGGTCGTTGGCGCAGCCGATCGTGGTGATACGCTTCACGCCTGCTGCATTCGCGCGCTCGAGCACCGCATCGAGCTCCTCGAGGAGGCGTGGGTCGTCCAAGTGGCAGTGGGTATCGAAGAGCATCACTGGCTTTCGCTACACAGATTGATTGGCTTGGCGGAGTGAAGCAAGCAAGGCGTTCGCCTCAGGGCTTTTCGGCGCGAGCTGCTCCAACGCGGTTTCGTAGACCGGCCTTTCGGCCTTTCGGCTCCTTCGAAACGCGCGAGACAGGTCGGGCACCAACGAGGTTAGCTCGAGCTCCCCGACGAGCTGCACGGCGTACTGCCTGGCTTCGATGCGCCAGCTTCGAACGAACTTTCGAATCACTTCGACGCCCGCCGGGTCGCCAAGGCGGACGAGCGCTCGTGCGGCGGCCGCGCGCAAGATCGGAGAGCGCCATCGGTGATTGGCTAGACGCATCAATGCACCCAGCGAGTCGCGATCTTTCAAGTCTCCGAGTCCAATCGCGGCGGGGAACGCCTGGTCCGGGCGCTCGAGGGCAGCGCGCAGCATGGGCGCCCCCCTCCTGTCACCCAACGCCGCGAGCCCCGTTGCCGCGGCGAACCGGACCGGGTCGGACGGATCCTCGAGCAAGTTCGCGATTGCATCCGCGCTCTCAGGCGCGCCGAGCTCGCCCAGACACTGCACGGCGAGGAGGCGGACCTCTTCATCTTGATCTCTCAGGCCAGCGGCGATTCGATCCGAATTGCCCGCGCCCAAGTACGACAGGGTCCAGATCGCCGAGAAGCGCATCTCGGGGCGAGCGTCGTCGAGCAGGGCCGCAATCGCATCGGCGCCTTCTTCGGGAGAAACTCTGCCAACAGCGAGGACGGCGGTTTGGCGGGCGCCCATGTGCGCGTCTTCGAATGCGTCGAGCAAGGTGCCCAACCCCTCGATCGCACCGAGTGTACCGAGCGACTCGTAGGCCGCCTCTCGGACGGCACCGATGTCGTCTTTCGCCAGGGTCAAGAGGCCCTGCACTGCTTCATCTCTGCGCTCGGGCGGGGGCTCGCCGAGCCGCGCCGCCGCAGCGCCACGAAAACGCGGTTGTTGAGCTCGCACGTCGCGCAGTGCCGCTTCGAACGTCGGTGCGAGCGGCGGGATCACTTCGCGGACGACCCGGGCTCGACATCTCTATCGACGCCGAGGACGCTGAGACCATTGTCGTCGCTGGCGGCGAGCACCATGCCTTGCGACTCCAGCCCCATGAGCTTGCGGGGTTTCAGGTTGGCGACGATCACCACGCGCCGACCGATCAAGTCTTCGGGGGCATAGTGCTCGGAAATGCCGGCGAGGATCTGGCGCGGCTCTGCTTCGCCGGCATCGACGATCAGTCTGAGCAGCTTCTTGCTCTTTTCGACCTTCTCCGCCTCCTTGATGACGGCCACGCGAAGGTCGACCTTCGTGAAGTCGTCGAACTCGATGAAGTCGTCCTGGCTTGGTGCGGAGTCTGTCATGGCAGGTGCTTTCTTCTTATCGTCCGGAGCTTCTTCGACTCCGAGTCGCTCCAAAACCGAGCGTTCCTGACTCTCATCGAACCTGGGGAAGAGTGGAGTGGCGGTTTGCGTTTGGGTCCCTGGTCGCAGACCGCCCCAAGCGTTCGGCCAGAGATCGACCTGCTCGGTCGGCAACAGCGGAGGCATCCCGATCTGCTCGCGAAGCTCGTTGCACTTCTCGGGCATCACAGGGAACAACATGATCGAAAGCCACCGCAGGGTTTCGAGCACGGTGTAACAGACTTGCTCGAGCCGCGTCGTGTCGTCTTGCTTGGCGAGCTTCCAGGGCTCGGTCGAGTCGACGTACTTGTTTGCCGACGAAACGAGCTCCCAGATGGAGTCGAGGGCGCGGTGGAAGGCCAGCGCTTCGATGTGCTGTCCGGCCCGTTGCGAGGTCGACTTCGCCTTCTCGATCAGTTGCTGGTCGATCTCGTCGAGGGCATCCAGGTCGACATTCGGCACGCGGCCGCCGAGGTTCTTCTTGACGATACTCGCCACGATCCGGTTCATCAGATTGCCGAGTCCGTTTGCGAGCTCGCCGTTGTATCGGTTGAGCAGATTTCGATGGCTGAAGTCGCCGTCCTGGCCAAAGCCGACCTCGCGCATGAAGTAGTACCGCAGCACATCCGCCCCGAAAGCGTCGACCAACGGGCCGGGCGGAAGGAAGTTGCCGAGCGATTTGGACATCTTCTCGCCGTTCACGGTGAGCCACCCATGGGCCCAAACTTGTGTTGGGAGTCGGATCCCCGCGCTCATCAAGAACGCAGGCCAGTAGATCGCGTGAAAACGAAGAATGTCTTTTCCGACGATGTGGATAATCGTCTCGGATGCTTGCCAAAATTCGTCATAGAGCGGGGCTTCACCTTCCTGGGCTGGTCCGCCGAGCGCGCTCACGTAGTTCATCAGGGCGTCGAGCCAGACGTAAACGACGTGCTCGGGGTCGTCCGGCACCGGGACACCCCAGCGAAAGCTCGTCCGGGAGATCGACAAATCGCGCAAGCCCTCTTTGACGAACGACTTCACTTCGTTCAGACGCGCTTCGGGCTGCACGAAATCCGGATGCGCTTCGTAGTGATCGAGGAGTGGCTGCGTGTAATTGCTCAGACGGAAGAAGTAGCTGCGCTCCTTGATGCGCTCGACTGGCTTCTGATGAATCGGGCAGAGGTTGCCTTCGAGCAGCTCCTTCTCGGTCTTGAACGACTCGCATCCGACGCAGTACCAATCTTCGTAGTCATCGAGATAGACATCGCCCCTGTCTTGCATGAGCTTCCAGAGCGCTTGAACGTTCTCCCGGTGCTGGGGCGAGGTGGTCCGGATGAAGCCGTCGTGGGCGCAGCCGAGCTCTTCCCAGGCTAGACGGAATGGCGCGGCCATCCGGTCTACGAACTCCTGCGGCGCGAGGCCCTCTTCTTTGGCGCGGCGTTCAATCTTCAATCCGTGTTCGTCGAGCCCTGTCAGGAAGTACGCGGGCCTCCCGCGAAGACGCGCGTATCGAGACACCACGTCCGCGGCCACCGTGGAATAGGCATGACCGATATGGGGCCGATCGTTGACGTAGTAGATCGGCGTAGTGACGTAGAAGGGGCGAGCCATTGAGCGCCCGAGACTAGCCAAAATCGACCGGGACGCCACCTAGCGCAGATTCCGCAGGCCAAACAGCAGCGAGTCCAGCGCAACCTGACGATTGGCGTTCTGTCGCATGGATTGGACGCACTCGTGAATGAGAGAGACTCGAGCCGCGGCCGCGCTCGGCGAAACGGATGCCCCTCGTGCTTCGAGGTCTTCTCGCCGCGTAGAGAAACCGAGATCCTCTAAGGGAAGACCCAGCGAGCTCAGCACGAGGTCCCGGTAGTAGGTTTGGAGTGTCAGCAGTGCGAGCTCGAGGTCGTCCCGCCGCGCGAGCTGTTCGGAAAGCTCGACCAGAGCTCCCGGACCGGAGCCTCGAACGGCGTCGTCCACCGAGAGGACCAGAGCGGTCAAAGCGTCCACCGCGCCATCCGTCGCAAGCGCCAGGGCCACGTCCGCCCGGCCAGCACTCAGTGCGATTGCCGGGCCGATCGAGGCCTCGGGGACCCCCTCAGACTCGAGGATGTTTCGCAGAACCGCACTGGGTAGACGCCCGAAGCGGACCCGCTGGCACCGGGATCGAATGGTAGGCAGCAGAGAATCGGGGCGCTCCGAGGTGAGGATGAAATGCACGTTTGGGCGCGGCTCCTCCAGTGTCTTGAGAAGCGCGTTGGCGGCCTCTGGCTGGAACGTGGGGAACGAGACGTCGGCCTCGGGAAAGATGAAAAAGGTCGATCCGGCTTCGAAGGGCGCGAACTGCGCAAGTGGCAGAATCTCGGAGCGGAGAACCTCGACTTGGATGTTCCGCTTGCCCTCATCGCGGGGCCGGAACACACGCACATCAGGGTGTGACTCGGACTCGATGCGCTCGACGATGTGTGGGTCGCCCCCTGCGACAATGTCGGTTGCAAACGAAATCGCGGTGCTCTCCTTCCCAACGCCGCTCGGGCCGTCGAACAAATACGCCGAGGCGATGCGCCCGTGCTCGCGTGCTCGCACGAGCGCCCGCACGGCGCCTTCCTGGGCACTCACCGACGCGAGCGCGCTCACTTGTCGGAGCCTCTTGCGAAAATTGAGATCGCGATCGTCTGTACGGCGTCCACCACTTCGTCGGGTGAGAAAGCATCGGGGTCGACAAACGCCTGCATCACTAGGCCATCGAGCAGGCCGATGACAATTCGAGGTAGGAGGTCGAGCGAGATCCGTGGCTCTAAGCCAAGCGACACGAGATTCTCTTCGAGGTAGTCGCGGATTTGCTGAGCACCGAGCCCGTAGAACTCTGCCAGCTTCGGCCGGAACGACTCGTCGTAGAGGCTCAAGGCGAGCAAGTCCGCGACGACCAGTGCTTCATCGGTCCGCTCCGCGCGGGTCGCCCAGAGCTCCTCGAGAGACTTCCGAAGGGCCTCGAAGGGGTTGTCCGACGGAGACCACGCTTGCATGGTGCGCGCTTGTACGACGTTGCACGCGGTTTCGAGGACGGCGTGAATCAACGCCTCTTTGGTCGGGTAGTGATAGTGGAGCGCACCTTTGCTCATGCCGGCTTCTTTAGCGATGTCGAGCAGGCTGGTCCGCGCGTACCCCTGCCGGGCGAGCACGCGAATCGCTGCGTCGATGATCTGCTGGGAGCTGACCGCGCTCTTTGCGTACGCCATGCAACGGAGACAATGAAGCCTGCTCCTGGGGCTCGTCAACCGCTTGTGCTACAGCCGCCCGGTGAGTGAACAAGGTCAGTCGCTATCCCGCCTCGTCGAGCTGATGCGCACGTTGCTTGGTCCCAACGGGTGCCCATGGGACCGGGAGCAGACGCTCGAGACCCTCCGGCAGTACGTGATCGAGGAGGCCCACGAGGTGGTCGACGCGATCGACCGCGGGACGCCCGAGATGCTTCGGGAAGAGCTGGGCGACCTGCTGCTGCAGGTGGTCTTTCAGGCTGCGCTTACCGACCAGAAGGGATGGTTCGACATCGACGGCGTAGTCGACGCCATTCACGAGAAGCTCGTTCGTCGACATCCCTGGGTGTTCGGAGACGAAGAAGTCGACGATGCGAGCGGTGCCATCAATAGCTGGGAAGCGATCAAAGCCAAGGAAAAGAAGGAGCGCGGCGCGCTCAGCGGAGTGCCTGTCGCCTTACCGAGCCTTCTGCGCGCCGTGCGTATCGGAGAGAAGGCCAGCGCGGTCGGCTACGACTGGCCGGACGCCGGTGGCCCGCGCGCCAAGGTGGACGAAGAGCTGAAAGAGCTCGACGAGGCAGCCGAGAACAAAGACATGGCTGCCCTCGAGCACGAGCTCGGCGACCTCCTTTTTGCGCTCGCGACCTATGGCCGCAAGCAAGGGCTCGATCCGGAGGCCGCGCTTCGCGGTTCGCTCAATCGGTTCTCCTCGCGCTTCCGGCACTGCGAGCTCGCTGCCCAGGCGCAAGGCAAGAGTCTTCGCGACTACGAAGAACCCCAGCTCGACGAAATGTGGGAGCAGGCCAAAGCCGCCGAGCGCAATGCGTGAAACGGCGCGGGCCCGTTCTAGGGCCGAGTCCAATCCGATGACTACAGCCGTTCTTCGGGAAACACCATCACAGACTGAATCGAGCCAGCGCCGACGAGCAACATCAGCAAGCGGTCGACGCCAAGCGCGTTGCCGCCGCTGTCGGGCATGCCGCGCTCCAAGTCGTCGAGAAACCGCTCGTCCATCGGATACACGGGAGCACCTACCGCGCGGCGCTCAGATTGGTTCTGTTCGAAGCGTCGCCGCTGTTCGGTGGCGTCGGTGAGCTCCCCGAAGCCGTTGCAGAGCTCCACTCCGCGGTAGAACGCCTCGAACCGATCTGCCATTCCATTCGGCTTGAGCCTCGCGAGTGACGCCATGGAGGAGGGCCAGTCGGTCACGACCACGGGCCGCTCGTTGCCGAGCCGCGGCTGAACCGTCTCGGCCCACACGCGAAAGAACCGCTCCTCGTCGTTCACGAGCGTAGCGAGGTCCACGTTCGCGTGGAACTGAAGAGCTTCGTCGACGGTGAGCCGCTGCCATGGCGGCTGAACCTCGGGGGCGGGCTGATCCAGCGCATTCGCCACGAACGCCACCAGCTCCTCGGTGTCGCGAATCACGTCGTCGGAGGTCGCATTCCCGCGGTACCACTCGAGCATGGTGAACTCACGCTCGTGATGACGACCATGCTCTTCGGCACGATAGCTCCGGGACAGCTGGAAGATCCGTTCGGCCCCCGCGCTCAGAAGGCGCTTCATTTGATACTCGGGGCTCGTGGCGAGCCAGCCAACGGACTCCCCCTCTGAGGTCCGCACTTCGAATGCCGAGAGATGCACGTCGAGCCCAGGGGAGGGCACGATCGCCGGCGTCTCTACCTCGACGAAATCACGTTCGTCGAAGAAGCGCCGGATGGAGCCGAGGAGCGAAGCACGAAGCGCCAAGACTTGCAGCACAGCGAGATCCGAGGGCGGCGCCACTCGAACACTCAGCCTTTGACGCGCTCCACGTAGTCGCCCGTGCGGGTGTCGACCTTCAGCTTGTCGCCCGCGTTGACGAAGAGCGGTACGTTGACCTGCAGACCCGTCTCGCACATCGCAGGCTTCGTCGTGTTGCTACTGGTGTCCCCTTTGAAGCCTGGTTCGGTCTCGGTGACCAGCAGCTCGACGAACGTGGGGGGGGTGACACCGATGGGACGGCCCTCGAAGAGCATGATGTCCACCTCGGTGCCATCGAGGAGGTAGTGCACGTTGTCGCCGAGCTGCTCGTTCGTCAGCGAGATCTGCTCGTAGCTCTGCGTGTCCATGAAGACCCGAGAGTCCCCCTCGGGGTAGAGATACTGCATCGTGCGCTCTTCGGTATCCGCCTTCTCGAGCTTCTCACCGCTCTTGAACGTCCGGTCGATGACCGCGCCGGTCATCATGTTCTTGATGCGGGTGCGGATGAAGGCCTGGCCTTTGCCCGGTTTCACAAACTGGTGGTCCACCACGGCAAAGGGCACGCCGTCGATGAGCATCTTGAAGCCTTTTTTGATGTCTGAGGTATCTGCCATTGGATCAGTTCTCGCGGACTTTCTGGGAGGCGACGAGGAGGTCGCTCGGCTGGTTGGGGGTTTCGCTGTTCTCGGCAGTGACCTGAAGCTCGAACTCGCGCAAGGACGTCGGAATCGATGCCCGGCCGACCTGGGTCTCGGCGTCGTAATCGAGCGCTCGCTGACGCATCGGCAGTCCGCCGACCGGGGTGAACCAAACGATGTAGTGCGTCAGGCCGAGCTCGATCCTCTCTGGAGGGGCGAGGTGGTCCAGTGTCAGGGTGACGAGGATTTGCTCCTGATCGATTTTCTCGATTTCGATGTCGCCGTGCGCCGCCGGAACATAGGCGCTGCCAACCAACGCGTAGTCGGCGGGCGGATTGCAGCTTGCGATCATGGCAAGCACGAACAACGAGATTAGGCGTAGCCCCACGGAATCCTTCACGCATCGGCTTGTAGGCGGCTCCTCTAGGTCCGTCAAGCGCCTGCCCTTGCCTCGCGTCCGGGTCGGCGGTACGCCGGGTTTCATGCGAGACGTCGACGACGAGGTGCGGCAGATCAAGAAAGAGATCGTCGAAAGCCGCGGCCTGATCATCAAGACCAACAACCTGGTCAATGCTCTCGGTGCCGATATCAAATCGATCGCCAAACGCCAGGCGGGGTACGAGCGGCGACTGAATTGGAACAGCGGCGTGGCAATCGCCGTCATCGGCGTCCTTTCCTTCGTCGGACTGAAGCTCTACTTCGACGCGCAGATCGGCGGAGTGCGGTCCGAGATGACAGACGCCGAGATCGCGGCGGAAGAGCTGCGCAACGACCTCGGAGACGAGGTCCGCCGGGCATCGGACCGGTCGACGGCCGCTGCCAAGGCGGCGAAGTATTACGATTTGATCCGCGCCCGGAATCGCGTCGAGGTGGTTCGCGAGTACCCGGCGATAGCGAAGGAGGCGTTGTCGCCGGCGGAGGCCGCCGTGTTCCGCGACTTCGAGCAGAAGTTCCGGCAGGACCTCTCGGTCGGGGCGTTTCAGAAGGGCCTCGCGTTCGTCGATGCGAAGAAGTACCCGGATGCGATCAAGCGCTTCGAGGAGGCCATAGAGCTGCACCCGAACGGCTCACACATTCCCGCCGTCAAGCAGAGTCTTGCGTTGTCGCTCCGCAAGGAGAAGCGTCCCGCGGAGGCGCTCGTGCTTGCCCAACAGGTGGCTGATCAAACCACCGACGCCGGACTACAACCCGATGGCTGGTGGCTCGTCGCGCTATGCGCGCGCGACGTCGACGATCTAGATACGGCGCGCGATGCACTGAAAGTTCTGATCAAGAAGTGGCCGAGGTCGGCGTTGTCTCGTGATGCGCGGCCGCTTCTTCGCGAGGTGACGCGCGAGGCCTACCTCGGGAAGCAGACCGGCGCCGCGCCCCCAGTTCCAGCTTCCGAGTGAGCCTCGGCGAAGGACTCTCGCATCGACTCTGGGAGCAACGTGTGCCAGGTTGCCGATCGATGGCCCGGCCGCGCATTGCATTCGTAGGTTCCGGCGGTGCCGCCAAAGGCGTGGCTCATCTTGGCGTGCTCCGGGCGATGCAGGAGCTTGGCATCGAAGCCGATATCTGCGTAGGCGCGTCGGCCGGTGCGATCGCCGGTGCGTTCTACGCTCAGGGCTACACACCATCGCAGATGATCGACTGGTTTCGCCCCTTCTGGCAGCGCGGCCTCGAGGCTCCGCCTCTGAAGGCCCGCTATTTCCTCGGCCTACCGAATCGAGAGCAACGGCGGAGCTGGGGTTATTTGACCAGCGGCCTTCTCTCGATCGACCGATTCGAGCGCTTCGTCGCCGCGCAGTTGCCGACCGACGATTTTCGCGACCTCGACAAGCGCCTGCTGATTACGGCTGCCGACATCGACGGCCGCGGCCGCGTGGTCTTCGGCCGCGGATACCGTGACGAGGTCCCCATCAGCAAGGCATTGGCTGCTTCGACCTGCATGCCGGGGCTATTCCGTCCTCACCGCATCGGCGACCGCTTTTACGTCGACGGCGAAGTCGTTCGCACCCTGAGCATCGACTTGGCTGTGGAGGCCGGTGCCGATGTGGTGATCGTCTCCAACGTATACCGCCCTCACGTCGGCCGCGCAGGCAGCCCCTCGCTGGTCCACCAAGGCATCCTCGCGGTAGCCCGCCAATCCTTGAACATCATCCTCAACGAGAAGGAAAAGCGCGGCATCGATTTGATCCACAAGATGTACCCGCAAATTCAAGTCCTGGTAGTGTCCCCCGATCTCGGCCGCTTGCCGTTCACCTCGCGCATGCACTCGAGAGCGATGCTGCGACGCGGATATCGCGACGCGCTGCGTATCTTGGCGAAGGCGAAACGGCGCGGCGTATTCGAAGTCGCCCCGAACGTCCGGACCATCGGCAAAGCATAGAGCCGCACCCCTCTACACGCAGACATCTGCGAAAAGGGGACAGTCCCCTTTTTTGAAAGGGTTGATTCTCTCAGTGCCAGCGCCAGTGCCAGGGCCAGTGCCAGGGCCAGTGCCAGCGTCAGTGTCAGCGTCCGTGTCCGTGTCAGTGTCAGCGCCAGTGCCAGTGCCAGCGCCAGGGCCAGTGCCAGCGTCAGGGCCAGCGCCAGTGTCAGCGTCCGTGACAGTGTCCGT
>CALLDH010000073.1 GCA_937998345.1 uncultured bacterium
GCTAGGGCTATCGCCGAAAACGGTTTACTCTGTCCGTTCCCGTATGTCCCTCCCCGCGTCTGAATATCTCCAGGCGTTTCTTAGCAAAGATGCCCGGTTCGATGGTCGCTTCGTAGCAGGTGTTACGACGACCCACGTGTACTGTAAGTCGAGCTGCTCTGCGAAGAAGCCTGCCGCCGAGAACATCGTGTTCTTCGATACGCCTGCCGACGCCGAAGCTGCGGGCTTTCGGGCGTGCCGCAAGTGTAGGCCCGAAGTGACCCTCGGTACGCCCGCTTCGAAGGGGACATCGACGACTGTGTCCCGTGCGCTTCGCCTGATCGAAGATGGCGTGCTCGACCACGCGAACATCGACGCATTGTGTGAGCGCCTCGGCATTGGAGCGCGGCAGCTTCGGCGGCTCTTCAACAAACACTTGGGAACGTCTCCCGTTCAAGTGGCACTCGTTCGACGCGCCCGCTTTGCGCGGAGCTTGATCGAGACCACGAGCCTTTCGATGGCGCACATCGCGGAAGCAGCAGGCTTTGGGAGCGTTCGCCGATTCAACTCCGTCATCAACGACTTCTACGGTTGCCCACCAACCGCGCTCCGCAAGATGCCTAACCGGATTGCGGGCGAGCTCGAGCTCCAGATCCCCGTCGAGGGCCAGTTTCCTTGGGTTCGCATGCTGCAGTTCCTGGAGCCGTGGACCGCGTCGGGTGTGGAGCAGGTGGCTGGCGAGCGCTACTACAGAACGGTGTCGTTTGGAAAAGTGGCCGGCGAGATCTGTGTAACCTACGAGCCCGACGCAGGCGCCCTCCGCGTTCGAGCGAGCAGCTCTCTCGGCGCGCATCTGCTCGACGTGGTTTCCGGTGTGCGACGGTTGTTCGATGTCGACGCGCAGACTAGCGCGATTGCCGAGCACCTCAGCACCGACCCGGTGCTCGACCGCTGCATCCGGGCGACCCCGGGGCTGCGCGTGCCTGGCGCGTTCGATCACTTCGAGACAGCGGTCATGATGCTCCTCAATCAGCACATCCGTCCCGAAGAGGCATCGGAGCTCATGGATCGCATCGTCGAGAAGTACGGCAAGCGAATCGAAACGTCGCAACCGTCTCTGACTCACGTGTTCCCCACGCCATATGCCCTGAGCACGGCGAGGTTGGAGGCAGTCGGTGTGCCGAAGCGCCGTAGCCGTTCCATTCAGGCACTTGCCAGGGCGGTCCACGAGGGCGCGCTTCGGTTGGACGGCTCGCCTTCACTCGAGGCGGCCGTCGAAGGCTTGTGTTCCATTGCCGACGTCAGCGCCACGACCGCGCAGTACGTTGCGATGCGTGTGTATCGGGAGCCCGATGCGTTCCCGTCCAACAGCCACTGGCTGCGCAAAGCGATTTCTGACAACGGCGCGCCGGCGCCCGTCTCGGATCTCGAGATCCGGGCCGACGCGTGGCGGCCCTGGAGAGCCTACGCGGCCATGCACCTTTGGGATTCATTCTTTGCCGACGAGCCCGACGCGCGACTGCTTTGGGATCGAGCATCGACTCCCCCACGAGCGGATCAAGTCGCGTAGCAGCCGCTAGCCCCGGACCTGCGATCGTGACAGCCTCGGCGCGATGATCACCTACGAGACCGAGACGACGATCGACGCGCCGCCAAGCGAGGTGTGGCAGCACTTGGCGGATTTCGAACGGCACGACGAGTGGAGTCAGCACTTCAAGCTGCGAGGGAGGCCAGTCGTGGGCGAGCGCGGGCGCGTCGAGTTCACCTTGTTTGGGCGGGCAGCGGGATCTCCGGTGGTGATCGAAACGGCAGACGAAGCGCGCGAGCTTCGTTGGCGTGGCGGTCCGAGTGGGCTGATCACGGGGAGCCACTACTTCATCTTAGAAGCGCGCGACGGCGGGAGGCGGACGCACTTTCGCCACGGGGAGGCTTTCTCGGGAATCATCGCGCCGCTGGTTTGGGCCTTGCTCAAGGCACAGCTCGGGCCTTCGTACGCAGGGTTCAACGCCGACCTCAAGCAGCGCGTCGAAGGCGTCTAACACCTGGGTCATGACCGTGCTTCGGTTTCCGTCCAGCCTCGATCGGCTCACGCCCGAGATCATGACGGCGGTGCTCGCGGAGCAGTGTCCAGGGGTGGTCGTCACCGAGGTGAACGTCGCGCTTAGCGCGCACCGAGGGGACGGAATCGCCTCTACCGCGGACCGCGTGGCGCTCGAGCTCGCCTACCAGAGCGAGGTCGGACTGCCCTCGCGCATGTTGCTGAAGACTGTGCTGTTACACCGAGGTTTGCGGTTTGGTCCGTCGGCGATTCAACTGACCGGCAAGGTCTTCGGCGTGCTGGGCTCGCTGCCGTTCGGATCCCGCCTCCGCCCTAGAGTGTTCTCGGCCATCGGCGCCTATCAGCGGCGATACCCGCACGCGCCTGACGCGATGTACATCAACGAGGTTCGGTTCTATCGAACGATTCGGAGCAGCCTGTCGATCGAAGCACCGGAATGCTTTGGGAGCGTCTTCGACGAACGGAATCGGAGCTTTGGCGTCCTGATGGAGGACCTCAGCCTTCGCGGGGCGCGGTTTCCCAACGCGCTGACGAGCGTGACAGTCGACGAGATCAGGGGCCTGCTTGCGACCTTGGCCGCGCTGCACGCCCGGTATTGGCAGAGCCCGTCGCTTGACTCGGACTTGCATTGGTTGGCGACGCCGGTCGAAGGAGGCATGTACCCGGTGTTCCAGGCCTTGGGGCTCGACTTGATCCACAACCAAGTCGAAACCAACGCCTACAAAGCCACCGCGATTGCACCACTCGGCAAGACGGTCGAAGAGCTCTGGAACGCTCTGTGGAAGGCGCAAGAGATGCTGGCCACGGGGCCGCAAACCCTGCTCCACGGCGACCCGCACATCGCCAATACGTATCTTCTGCCCGATCAGAGCGGTGGTTTTCTCGATTGGCAGCTGATGATCAAGGGGCGTTGGGCCCATGACGTCACGTATCTCTTGATCACCGGCCTTGCTACGGAGGACCGTCGTACCCACGAACGGGCCCTCCTGAGCTTCTACCTCGACGAGCTCCGGCGGCACGGCGTCGAGAGCCCGCCAACGCAGGACGAGGCCCGGCTCCGTTACCGGCAAGCCGCGATTTGGGGACTGGTGATCGGATGGCTCATTACGCCGACCGAGAACTACGGCGAAGCAATTACGGCGGCGAACATCTCCCGACTCGTGACCGCGATTCAAGACCTGGAAACGCTGAAGGCGTTGGCGTGAGTGTGCCAGGGGATGGCGCCTCGCCAGTGCGGAGACCATAGAGGGGTCTATGAATCGGCATGTTCCTCTAACGGGCCAGCCCAACTTCCGAGACCTCGGTGGCTATGCAGCCGTTGATGGCCGGCGCATCAAGTACGGGGCCGTATACCGCTCAGGCGAGCTCAGCCAGTTGACTGACGACGACGTCGGCAAGCTCGGCCAGCTTGGCATCCGTACGGTCGTCGACTTGCGGTCGCAAGAAGAAGTTTCTGCGCGGGGCGCGGGCCGCCTACCGTCCGCTGCGCAGATCGTCCCGCTGCCGATCGCGTCGAGCGACATGTTTGCGAAGCTCATCCCCATGTTTTTGGAGGGAGATTTCTCTCAGGTGCCACCGGACCTGCTCGACCAGGTCAATCGCATGTTGGTCAGCGAGTTCACAGAGCAGTATGCGAGCTTGTTTCGTGCCTTGAGCGACCCGGGGAATCGGCCACTCGTGTTTCATTGCACGCAGGGCAAGGACAGGGCCGGGTTTGGCGCGGCGATGGTCTTGTCAGCGCTTGGCGTTCCATGGGAAACAGTCGTCGAGGACTACCTCCTTTCGAATCATTTCCGAAAAGAAGAGAACGACAAGATGCTAGGCATGATCCGGGGGTTTGCAGCCCGTCACGGCGGCCCCGAAGGTGAAGAAGTCGCGTTCTCGCGCGTCGAAGGCCTGTTGTACGTGAAAGAACAGAGTCTACAGGCCGCACACGCGGAGATCATCGAACGGCATGGTAGCGTCGAGGTGTTTCTGACCGAGGGGCTAGGGTGCTCCACCGAGGGGCTCGAGCTGTTACGCGACGATTTGTTGGAGTAAGACGTGTACGAAGCCGCAAAAAATTCTTGGTTGGTGTTTGTGTTGGCCGCGTCGTGCGTGCTCGTCGGTGGCTCCGGTGCGCCGCATGCGGAGGCGGAGGGCAAGATGGTCATTCGTTACGCGACAATTGCACCGGGAGGCTCCTCGTTCGGGAAGATCCTCAAGGCCTGGGGCCGCAGCCTTTCGCAAGAGACCGAAGGACGCGTGGAGTTACGGTACTACTCGGGTGGCAGCCAGGGCGACGAGCGGGACTTCATACGCAAAATGCGCGCGGGGCAGATGGACGCCGCGGGCGTTACTACGATTGGGCTCGGCATCGTCGTGCGTCCTGCCTTGGTGCTTTCGGCACCGGGTGTGATCGAGACCTACGAGCAGTTGGGGCGTGTTCGCGAGAAAATGGGTCCGCGCTTCGAGAAGATGTTCGAGGAGGCGGGCTTCGTGCTCCTGGCCTGGGCCGACGCCGGCAAGGGACGCATCATGTCGACGACGCCGATTGTGAGGCCGGCTGACTTGAAGACCGCACGTCCCTGGGCGTGGAAAGACGACCCGATTTTTTCGGAGTTCTTGAAAGTCGTCGGCGCCAATGCGGTGCGGCTCGGCGTGCCAGAGGTCTACGCGGCGTTGCAGACGAAGATGGTCGACGTCGTTCCGGCGTCGCCCATCGCAGCAGTGGCGCTCCAGTGGTTCACCAAGCTCAAGTACATGTCGAAAGACAGCTTCGGGATCATCCTCGGCGCATCGGTGGTGAAAAAAGAGAAGTTCGACCAGCTATCGCCCGAGGATCAGAAGGCGCTCATGGACACGGCGCGGCGTGCTGCGAAGGCGCTCGACAAGGTCGTGCGGCGCGACGACGCGAAGGCGTACGACGTGCTGCTCGAGCGCGGCATCGAGTTGGTCGACACCAGCCCTTATCAGGCGGAGTGGGACAAAGCCACAGACGAGACGTTAGGCCGTTTGACCGGGCGCATTTTCAGCAAGAGCTTGCTGGCAGAGGTGCGCGCCGCGGCGAACGGGACCGGCCCCTAGCTCACTCCGCGGGGAGGGCTTGAAGCCCGTACGAAGGTGACGCGTTGAGGAAGACGCCCGCCTGGCACTTCATCAGAATCGATTCGAACTGCACGTCCTCGGTCTGGCACCGTAGGCTCTCGCCTTCGTTCTCTGCGGGTGGGTATTCCGCGATCAGCTCAGTCGGGTCTTCCACGCATGAAGCGCTCAGCGTGTACTCACCCGGCTCGACGTTGAGCAGGAGCACTCCGCCGTCGAGCGAGGAATAGGTGCGGCTAGGGTCGGGCAGGACCATGTCGTTGAAGTAAATCGGGCCCGCATCCGCGTTGTTTGCAGGAGCGACCGAGAGAAGGGCGCCCGGCTCGCCGTGGTGGCCGGCGTCGCCGATGGTCTTACCAAACCTCGTGAAGGTGCTCACCATTTGGCACTTGCTGGGGTCGATCCCCTCGATGACGCCCGCATCCACTAGGCCGGACTCAATGAGCCCGAAGAGAAAGTTGGTCGGAATCTGAAAGGTGACGTCATCCAGATTGGAGTTGGGAACAGTGAAGGTCTTCGTGTAGGTCAGCGGGTGATCCTCATGCTCGAGGACCAGGGTCGCTTGCGAGCCCACGGGCAGGCCGTCGAGCGTGAACTCTCCGTCCTCATTGCTTGTCGTCTCGAGCTCCGGCATCTCTAAGATCGAGATCTGCGCTCCGCTTATCCTGCCGTACGGCACTCCCGGAAGCTCGAATGACCAGGCGATTCCGTCGAAGCTGACCGAGGCTCCGGGCGCGCCGCCCTCGCCACCGACGCCGCCCAGGCCGCCGCTGCCACCGTCCCCCCCGGCTCCGGCGCCGCCGCTGGTCGAGCTGTCGCCACAGCCGCCGAATAGGAAAGCACTCCCGAGCACCAACAGCGACATCAACTTCAAGCCAAAGGTCTTCATACCGATCCTCCAAAGTCTGTTGCGTAGCAATTTTCGTGTCGGCGCACAATTGCAAACGTGCCGGGCGCATGATGCGCACCGGCACGTCGGCAGTTTGTGAACCCTTTGAAAAGGGTGCGTGTGTTACTCGCTGTCTTCGAAGCTAGAGAGGTCAGGAAGCTCGTCGAGGTTCGGCTGGAGTGCGATCTCGATGCGACGGTTCTTCGCGCGGCCTTCCGCCGTGTCGTTCGACTCGGTGGGCTGGGTGTCGGCGTAGGCGGCGGCCGAGATGCGGTTGCCGGGGACGCCGTACTCGATGAGCAGCTGACTCACGTCGATTGCGCGCGCGCCGGAAAGCTCCCAGTTCGAGGGGAAGCGCTTGGTCTTGATCGGCTTGTTGTCGGTGTGACCGCCCACCTGGAACTCGCGGCCCTGGAGGCTTGCGAGGACCGGGCCGAGCTCGGCGAGAACACGAACGCCCTCCTTCTTGAGCTTGGCGCTGCCGCTGGCGAACAGAACTGCTTCGGGCAACTCGATGACCATCTTGTTCCGC
>CALLDH010000074.1 GCA_937998345.1 uncultured bacterium
AAGGTTTCCTGGGGCAACTCGGGGCGACTCCGTACGGCCCCGCGGAACGAGCTGCCCAGCTCGAAGAGCGCCAGGACTACGCGCGCAGCAAGTACATCTTCTGGTAATCACATGATTCCCTCCTTGTAACTTACGCATCTAATCCACCAACTGTGATACGGCCTGCGGCGATGGAACCTTCTCATTCGGAAAGCTCCTGGCCCGCAGGCCGTTCGCGTTGTTGACATGAGCGAAACCCGCTACCGAACCTGTCATCTCTGCGAGACCATGTGTGGGATCGCGGTCGAGTACCACGGTGATGAGATCCTCTCGATCCGGGGCGACGAGGAGCACGTGCTCAGTAAGGGCAACATCTGCCCGAAGGCCTCTGGCCTTCAAGACGTGCGTACCGACCCCGACCGGCTTCGTAGGCCCGTCAAGAAGATCGACGGCGAGTGGCACGAGATCGACTGGGAAGAGGCGTTCGACGAAGTGGCGACACGCCTGGCCGAGATTCAACGCCAACATGGCAAAGACGCCGTCGCGACCTATCAGGGACGGAGCATCGCCCACAACATCGGCGGGCTTCTCACGGTCATGCCGCTACGCGCCCTGGCCGGCACGAAGAACACCTACACAGGCTCTACGGTCGACCAGCAGCCTCACAACTTCGTCTGGTACTTCATGTTCGGCCACCAGTTCATGGCCACGATCCCGAATCTGGATCGTACCGACTACTATCTCATGCTCGGCACCAATCCGAAGATCTCGAACGGTGCGCAAATGGCGACGGGCGCTAACACATACAAGAAGCTGGACACCATTCGCGCGCGCGGCGGCAAGGTCGTGCTGATCGATCCCCGTCGCACGGAGACCGCTGAGCACTGCACCGAGCATCACTTCATTCGCCCTTCTACCGACGCCCTCTTCCTCATGGGTGTCGTTAAAGTCATCTTCGAACGCGGGCTGGCGACACCCGGGCGCCTCGGGGAACACATCGTCGGCTGGGACGAGATTGAGCCGATTGCCCGCAAGTTCGACCTCGCGAAAATCGCCGAGGTCACGGGGATCAACGCACAGGACATCGAGCGAATCGCAGTGGAGCTGGCGTCTGCCAAATCCGCGATCTGCTACGGCCGAACGGGGCTCTCGATGCAGGAGTTCGGCGGCCTCTGCAATTGGCTGATGATGGTGATCAACGTGATCACCGGCAACATGGACGAACCGGGCGGGATGACGTTCCCCCTACCCGCGATCGACGTGCTGAACGGAGTCAAAGGCTCACAAGGAAGCTGGGACAGCTACCGGAGCCGCGTGAGCGGGCGACCCGAGTTCGCCCAGGAGCTTCCGGTTTCCATCTTGGCCGAAGAGATCATGACGCCCGGCGAAGGCCGAATTCGCGGCTTCATCGGCATGGCGGGCAACGGGGCGCTCTCGATGCCGAACGGGAAGCGGTTCGAAGAGGCGCTCGACCAGCTCGATTTCATGGTGTCGGTCGACCCGTACATCAATGAGACCACGCGCCACGCGGACATCATCTTGCCGCCGGTCGGGCCGTTCGAAAAGAGCCACTACGACCTTTTCTATCACACGTACGACACCATCAACTGGACCACGTACAACCCGCCACTCTTCGAAGCGAAGGCCCCCGGGTACACCGACTTCGAGATCATGTCCGAGGTCTTGACTCGGCTCGTGGTCAAGCGGACCCGCAATCCGTTCAAGAGGCTCTTCGCCAAGCTCGTCGGTGGCTTCGTGCGGAGATGGGTGAGCCCGCAGCTATTGCTGGACCTCGGGCTCCGCTTCGGTCCCTACGGAGCGGGCCTGAACCCGTTCAACAGAAAAGGCCTCAGCGTGAAGAAGCTGAAAGAGCACCCCCACGGCATCTACCTCGGCGAGCACGAACGATGCTTGCCCGAGCGACTCTTCACCCACGACAAGAAGATCCATCTCGCCCCCGAAGTGATTCTCGCCGATATCCCGCGCCTCGAGAAGCGCTGGCTGAGTGACGAGTCAGCCTCGTCGAACGAGTTCGACATGGTCATCGTCGGCCGGCTTCAGAGGCGAACACTCGGCTGGATGCACAACAGCCATCGGCTCGTGAAAGGCAAAGACAGCTGCACGCTGTACATCCATCCGGACGACGCGCGCAGCCGCGGAATCGAGGACGGTGGGCGGGTTTCGGTTCGCTCGGCTGTGGGAGCCATTGAGCTTCCTGCCGAAGTCACCGACACGGTCATGCCAGGCGTCGTCTGCATGCCGCCGCTGTGGGGCCACAGTCGTTCAGGAACGCGGCTGAAGGTGGCCAACGCACACCCCGGCGCGAGTATGAACGACGTCACGAATGAGAAAGTGATGGACGAGCTCACCGGAAACGCGGTGGTACACGGCGTGCCGGTCAAAGTGGAGGCGGTCTCGCTTCCGCACGATAGCCAGGCGCCCCGCAGCGCCTAAAGCTGTGTCATGCCCGGTGTCGGGCGCCGCAGATCACAGTCGCTCGCGAACCTTCTCGACGACGTCGCCCGGATCCTGGCCAGCAGGTTCAACGCCCTCGCCTTGCTCAAACCCCTCGTCCTCATCCTCGGGATCCTCGTCATCCGTCTCACCGGTGCGTTCCATCTCGGCCCATTCGACGATGGTCGCGGAGCAAGGGTCGAGCAGGAACACGTCTTTTTCACCGGCTTTGATATGCTCGCTCCCGAGCCAAATGCCGAGGTACTGCATCCTCATGGGGAAATCCATGAATCGCACGCCAACGGCGCCGTCTTCGATGCCGACGACGCTCACGGGGATCTTCAGATTGGCTGCCCGTTCCGACATTCCGTTCCAGCTCAAAACCGTGAGCGCGCGTGTGCCGACGAACTCTTCGTACTTCAACGATTCCTCAACGGGGTCACAGCCTTCGGCGATGCGGCGTGAAGCCGTTCCACCATCGAGTTCCTGACCTTGCGCCCGGTCTTGAGTGGGGGCTGCCACGGGGAGGTCAGTCGGTTCCGGGAGCGGTTCCTTCTCCTTGTCCGTGCCGCCCCGCGGCCACATGGCAACTACGACGACGCCGAGAGCGACGAGGCCAAGTACGATCCAGCGACGTGAGTTTTGCTTGCCTGCCATGGGGCCAATGGTGCCGGTTTGCCTGTCGACCCGCAAGGCCGACGGCGCTGCTTCAAGTTCGTTGACCGTGCGTCGACTCGGCGAGCGGCGCCCAGACGCCGAGCTCCTCCATCATGGGGCGAAGCGGCCCTGTGATCTCGTCGACATCGATGCCGAAGGTCTCAGGCGCGTGCGGCGCCTTGGGCTCTCGGTCCGCCGCGCGCTGACAGGCCTCGTGTAGCCGCTCCGCAAACTCGCTCGAAAGAGGGAGCCCCACTTCCTCGTAGACACGGCGCACCGTTTCTTCGGGAGCGCGCACCAGGTCTTCGTATCGAACGATCGCATATCGATCCGAAGGAAGGTCCTGCAACACGCGATACACATGTTGGTAGTCGCGCACGAACGAACGCACGATCGCAGGCGTGTGTCCGAGGATGTCCTCCTCCTGCACGCCGAGACCTCGCCAGGCGGTCTGCAGCAAGTTCACCACACTTGGAATCGTTTCGAGCGGGTCACGAATCATGTAGATGAACTTCGAATCCGGGAACTCTTCGGACACACTTCGAATCTTTCCGACGAACGCGGGATTCTTGCTGAGCAGGGTCCTGTCGCCGCCGTGCACGTAGAGCTGAGCCTCGACGCATTCTCGATAGAACTTCATCAACCGCTCTCGCTCGGCGTCGGGCTGTTCGTCGAGCATCACCAAGTGCTGGAGCTGGTCGAGCACGGGAAAGAGCACCGTGATCGAAGCCGATGCGAAGGGCATCAAGAAGAGAAACTCGTCTTCTTCCGGCATGTTGAACCCAAACTTGTGCAAGTCCTGAACCGACTGAAACTGACGCTGCTCCCATTCTTCGATCGCCGTAGTCACGGAGGGCGCGAACCGGGTCACGAGCCCCGCGACACCTCGCAAGAGCTTCTTCTGTGTGATCGACGGAAACGCGATCTCCCAGAGGCGGAAGTGCTCGAAGTGCGCGTCATCCATGCAAAGGAGCCGGTGGAAGAAGGTTGTGCCACTTCTCGCCGCTCCGACGATGAACACTGGGGCCTGGATCTGAGTCTTCCGCGCGTCGGGATAGAGCACGCGATCGAGGCTCTGGAACGCGCTGTTGACCAGGGCCCACGTCGCCATGACTTGCAGCGTGCTCAGTCGTATCGTGAAGAGCTTTCGATTGGGGCGCCCGCTGACCGCAAGCCGCAGGATCTTGAGATAGTTCCCGACGTTGAAGTTCATCGAGACCTCGCTAGCTGCCCTGCTCTTCGTCCAACGCCTCGAGGGCTTCTTCGGAGCGCCGGACCGCGTGGTTGAAGATCCCGCGAGCCATGAGGGCGATCTCGTCCTCGGCACGCGCTTCGAACACCTCGATCGCACATTCGTGCGCCTCTCTCGACTCCGGAGCGCCGAGGGCCGCCCATTCCGCCAAGTGACAGGCAAGTGCGGGGTCGCTGTCCTTGAGCTCCCGCGCTCTTGCCGCCAACTGCTCAACGCCGCCGGCCAGTTTCACGATCTCGGCTGCACGCTGCGGCATCGGCGCGGCCATCAGCTCCGACGAGTATCCGTTCCACCAGCCGCCGTACTTGCGGATGACGTTTCGCGCAATGAACTCGGGGCGATCGTAGAGCGGGTCGATGTACCAGTTCTTGGCGAGCTCTGGCGGAATCTCGATCGTTGCAAGGATCTCCTCGTGAATCTTCCCCGCATTGAGGCCGGCCAGGGTCTGCTCGACAATGGCGCGCAAGGCGGCAGCGGTGTTGAGACAACGCTCGCGAATGACCTCGGCCCCTTGGACGACCTTTCCGTGCCCCGGAAGCAAAAGATCGGCACCGACGGACGCGATCGCTTCGAGCGCATCGGCCCACTCTTCGGGGTAGCGCTGCACCTTCTGCGGGTTCCCGCAGTTGGGAAGAATGCCGGCGAGCAGATCGCCACCGCAGACGATCTTGCGGTCGGCCGCCCAGACCCAGGTGGCATCGTCGGTCTCACCTTTGGCGTGGAAGAGCTCGAAGCGCTCTCCGCCGAGATTCAAGGTGAGCCGCTCCTGGTAGACGGTGTCGGGCCAGGCGAACTCGCCCGCCTCATGCGGCCAGCTGATGCCCTCGGAGATGCCGAACTGCACGCTATTGATGTGAGAGTTTAGCGGCGCAGTCTTCATGTACGTTCGAAAACGCCGGGGCAGGTTCTCATGGGCGATAATGCGCGGCTTTTCGCCCGCATCGAGCCAGGGTTTGAGCCCGAACGCATGGTCGAGATGCCCATGTGTGAACACCACGGTGTGCAGCGGTGCATCCGTCTCTTTGCGGATCAGCTCATGCACGGTCTCCGCGGACTCTGCGGTCCCCGTATCGACCAGCAGTAGCCCCTCGTCGGTCTCAAAAGCGGTAAGGCCCACATAGTCCGCCATGACGAACCAGGTGCGCGGCGCCACCTTGGTCAGCGTGTGCTCCCCGGTGAAGTAGCGGTCGAACAAATCGCCGCCAACCGATTCGTTGATGTCCTCCGTGCTATGCGGTCCTTCTCTCATCGTCTCGTCCTCCGACTATCGTGTTCGCCTGGCTAGCTTCCGAAGTCGCCTCGCAAGCGGAAATGGGTTCTCCTCGACCAGCGCGTCAAGGGCGCGTTGCATGACACTCTCGACCTCGCGGTAACACTGTTCCAGCACGTCCGGCTTCTCCGCGTCTTCGGGGCCGAGATGGCTCCAGTCCAAGGGCTCGCAGACCTGGACCGTCACCTTGGCGGGCAAGGGGAGCAACGCAGGGATGGGCCCTAGGACGACCCCCCAAGGCAAAGCGAACGCGACCGGCATGACGTCGAAGCGCAGCTTGTTGAGGCCGAGGGCTTTCGCGATGCCCTCACCGCGGGTCAATACGATGCTCGTGCTGTGGCCACCGTGTCCGACGACGGGAACCACGGGTGCACCGGTCCGAAGGGCGAGCTTGATGAAGCCCTTGCGGCCGGCGAGGCACACCTGATTTCGCTCGGTCCATGGTCGAGCGATCTCGTAGCCACCTCCCGGATACACGAGCACCGAGGCGCCAGAGGCGAGTACCGCCTCCGCGTTCTCCGCACTTGCAGGGACTTGGCCCAAGCGGCGAAAGAAGTCCTTCGCCTTGGGGATGGCGAAAATCGGATCGAAGCTCAGCACCGTGAGCGGCTGTTCAAAGCCTCTCTTCCGATACCAGGCCGCCATCATGGCAGGCGTGTCCGGCTCTGAGTTGAGGCCCGAGTGGTTGCCGACGACGAGCACCGGGCCCGAGTCCGGCAGGCGGTCCGTGCCCCGAACCTCGGAGTCGAAGTACCGCCCGTAGACCTCCATCAGGTTCACGACGCGCTCGGTGAACTCGGGGTCGTATTGGAAGATGTCTTCTTGGAGCGCTTCTTCCATCGCCTCACCCCAGGCCTCGATCAGCTGGCCGATGCCCGGTACCCGGCCACCCGCCTGGGCTGTCCAAGACTTGGAGTTGGCCTCGCCGGTTTCCATAGTGCTCCTAGAATCCGCCGAAGAGCACAACCACCTGCAGAGCGCCGATGCCCGTGCCGATCACGCCGCCGGCGAGGATGAGCTTCCACTCGTCTTTCTGGAAAACCGGGCGGAGGATCCCTCCAAACTCCTGGGCATCGAGCGCGCCCAGGTTCCCCTCCATTTGCTGCCGGATTCTATGAGACTGGTCGGCGAACGTTTTGATCTGGCTGCTGTCGCTCATGTCCGTGTTCCGCACGCGGTCGAGGAGGTCGGCTTTGGCGTCCGCAAGCTTCTCCTTGTCCGCAAGCATGGCCACCATCGCGTCCTTCTCGTACACCTTCATGCTCTCCTCCACCTGACCTTCGAGGATGTCCAGCAGGCGCTGGCGGTTCGGCCCCTGGCTGATGTGCCGGACCAGCTTCTCCGCGGTCAGCACCCGGTCGGCGATGACGTTCGCGAAGTGGGTCGCGACCTCTTTCTGTCGCTTGATGAACACACCTTGGAAAACGAACGGCCCGATCTGCACAGGCTCGCGCGGCTCGTAAATGAGGTTCATGGCCAGCCAGTTCGTGACGTAGCCAACGAGGAAACCGGCGACAGGCAGCACCCAACCTTCCGGGTAGACGATCCAAACGCCCATCTGAATGATGCCGAAGAGGAAGCCAAACCAGAGTCCGGAACGCTCGATGAACTTGAACTCTGGCCCGGCGACGTCCATCAGCACGCTCCCTAGAAGTGCCCGGTCTTCGACGAGCGCCTCGTGGGCGATCTTGTCGATGTCGATGAAGTCGCCCGCTTCCGCGGCCATGCGATCGAGGATTTCCACCGTGACCCGGCGCACGTTGCGACGAACGAGCATGTTGATGTACTCGCGTAACTTCTCGCGAGCGCGCGCCCAGGAGTCTGGTGCGATCTTGGTGGAGAACTCGCGAATGATCTCGACGGAGACGTCTTCGACGACCTTGTCCAGCTCCTCGTTGTCGTCATGGTCGATGTCGGCAAAGATCTTCTCCATGTCGACGAGCTTGTCGTGGATGAGCTTACTGAAGCTCTGAGACATTTCGTCGGTGTTCTTGGGGATCACCCCCTGCCAGCCGAACGCCGGCGGGATGCCGACGAACTCGACGGGGTAGAGAGTCGCCTTCACGGCGAGCCAGTTGGTGAACCAGCCGATGAACCCGGCAATGAGCGGGATCAACAGGACCAGGGGATTGAAGTCGTCCATGTTGTTACGTAGTGGCTATTCCGCCGCTTCTTCTTTTTCTTGGCCCAGTTGTGCGAGCACGACACGCGCGCCGTTCAGGCCCGGCAGGCAGGTCACTCCGGGACCTGGATGGCACGCACCGCCCGCCATGTAGAGGTTCGCGAGCGGAGTCTCGTGTGCGCCGTCCCAGCCCGGAACCGGGCGGTCGCCGAACATCTGGCCTGGATGTAAGAGCCCCATCGAGAAGTCGCCCTCGGTCGCGTTGAAGGTCTTCTCGAAGTACTGCTGGGTGAAGACCACCTGGTCCACGATTAGCTCGCGGAAGTCGGGGATGACCTTTTCCATCTGCGAGATCATCCGCTCGACCATGAGGTTCTTCATCTCGTTGTGCTTGCCCGCCGGAATGTCCGTTGGGAAATAGTGCGAGAACATGGTGCAGGTATGCGTGCCGTCGTCCGGCGAGAGACTCGGATCGAGTTGCGACGGAAAGTAGCAGTAGACTGCCGGGTCGTCGGCGACCTGCCCAGCCCTCGATTGCTGCCAGGCACGGTGAAGCTGCTCGGGCGACTTGATGTAAGCGACGAGCCAGCTCTGCACGGTGCCGTTCACGAACGCGAGCTGCTTCGTGAAGGTCGGAAGACGCTTGATGGTCATGTGGACCTGCACGTAGCCGTTGGCGTACTCGATGTCGTCGACGGCGTTGCTGAAGTCCGTGGGCAAGGTGCCAGGCTCGCAGAGGTGCCCGAAGGTCATCTTCGAATCCAGGGTCGAAATGACGGCCTTCGAACGAATCTCCTGGCCATCCTTCATGCGGACACCGGTAACCGCGCCATCCTCGGTGATGAACTGGTCGACGATCGCCTTGAAGCGCACCTCGCCGCCGTAACGCTCGAACACCTTCTGGAGCGTGGACGAGACGGTGCCGATGCCGCCCTTGGGGATCTTGAAGTCATAGGTGTCGCCCGCCGTGTAGTGATACGACATCGAAAGAGCGCTGCCCTTTGTGAACGGGCCCATGTGCGTGCCGTCGATAGCCGAGGCGGAAAGCGAGCCGAGGATCGTGCCGTTCTTGCCGGGCTCCTTGAAGAACTCGCGGATGACCTCCATGGCGCTTCCGTAGCTGAGCTTGGAGAGCGTCTGTCGGGTCTTCTCGTCTGGGGTTGCGGCGATGATCTCCTCCAGCGTGGGCGGCGCCTCGTGCATGTACTTCTCGAACATCTCTTTGAACGCCGCGAAGAAGGAGCCGATGCTGTTGAAGCCATCAAGCGCCTCGATGCCATGGTCCTCGGCCAGATGGTTTGCGAGGTCGATCGGGTCCGTGTAACCGATGAAGGGCGTGTCATCCTCGTCGCCGAAAACCGTGAACGAGCTCTCCGGACGAATGAGCTCGAAGCCCTCCTTGTCCATCTCGAGGTACTTGATGAGCTCTTCGCGGAAGATCAGAAGTGCCCAGGCGCCGACGCTGTGCTTGTAACCCTTGAACAGCTCTTTCGTCGCAGCTTGTCCGCCAGGCCAGTTGGTCTTTTCGAGGATCAGGACCTTCTTGCCGGCGCGCTGGAGCTCCACCCCTGCGGTGAGGCCGTTATGGCCAGCTCCCACGATGATTACGTCATATTCGGACATCGATTCGTTCCTTTTGGTCAGCTAGCCTTCGCACGAAAGTGCGAGGTGTCGGTGGTGAGGGTGAGCGATCGGTCTGGATGGATCTTCTGCGCTCGCTCGAAAAGCGTCTCTTCGGCTTCGACTCGCTCGGGATCCTGCACGCAGGCCTCCGGCGGACACGCGGCTGCGCACATCTGCTCGTCGTGGTGACCGACACACTCGGTGCACAGGTTGGGATCGATGACGAAGATCTCGTCCCCCATCGAGATGGCGCCATTGGGGCACTCGTCTTCGCAAGCCCCACAGTTGATGCAGTCGTCTATGATGATCGTCGCCATATCAAGCCTCTAGTGATGACGCAGCTCCGGCTGCGGATAGAGTGGTAACACAGCATGACACAACAGACAAGAGTTGTATCATGTTTCTTCTCGTGATTCGGGTCTATGGGGTGAGATCCAGACGCGAAGCGGCAAAAAGCCCTGTGTTTCAAGGCTCTTGCGGCGTGTCGCTAGCGGAAGCGGACGGTTGCCTGCATGCCGCGTTCGCCCGGATGCATCGAGAGCTCGGTGACGAAGTCGGGCTCGAAGCCCTCTGCGAGGTTCGGTTCCAGGCGCTGAAGGAGGGTAGCGAGGATCATTCGCATTTCCATCATCGCGAACTGTTTGCCGAGGCAGACCCGCGGGCCGCCGGCGAATGGAGTGTATGCGCCTCTGGGCAAAGCTCGCTCGGCCTCCCGGGTCCAGCGCTCGGGCCGGAATTCCGTCGGGTTGTCGTAGTACTCGGGGTTTCTGCCCATCGCGATGTGGCTGATGGTGATCGTCTGCCCCTTTTTGATCTCGTAACCCTCGATGACCAAGTCTCGCTGCGCCTCACGGGCGTACGCCCAGACCGAGGGGAGAAGCCGAAGCGACTCCTTCACGACCATCTCGAGGTACGGAAGGTTCGGCAGATCGTCGACCTCGGCGCGGCGCCCCTGCAACACGCGATCGAGCTCTTCGCGCATCTTCGCGACTTTGTCCGGGTTCTTGGCAAGCAAATACCAGGTCCAGGTCAGGGCATGCGCGGTGGTTTCGTGCCCGGCGAAGATCAACGTCATCGCTTCGTCGCGGAGCTGCTTGTCGGACATCCGCCCTTGCTCGTCTTCGACGAAGACCATGTGCGAGAAGAGATCGCCATGGTCCTTTTGACTCGTGAGACGTTCTTCGTGCACGCGCCGAATGATCTCTTCGATTTTGGCGATCGCCCTCTTCTTCCGCCGGTTCTCGGCAGTGGGCCACCAGTCGGGCCGCGGTATCATTTTGTCGGCATCCGTGACCAAGATCTCGCTGATGTCCGCTAGCGCATCCCGAATGGTCTCGGAGTCGCCCTTTCCGATGTCGATGTCGAACAAGGTGTCGGCCACGACCTCGAGGGCAAGCGCGTTCAGCTCGAGGCGCATGTCTCTGCGCTCGCCCTCCTTCCAGCGATCGAGCATTCGCTCCGTGAAGGCAACCATCGTCGATGCGTAGGCGTCCACGCGCTTCTTGTGAAAGCCGGGCAAGATCAGCTTGTGCTGGCGCTTCCAGGATTCACCATCGTTCGGGACCAGACCATTTCCGAGAAACGGTTTCCACATCGATTTGACGTACTCGGGCTTGTAGAAGTCGGCCCAGTGCGTGACGTTGATCGCGTAGACGACCGCGGGATCTCGTACAAACATGAGGTCACGAACCAACGCGCGAGAAATGAACACGTCGCCGTGCTCTTCATGCTTGTCGATCAAAAACCCCGAACGGTCGCTGATCATCTCGAGCAGGCAGCCCCAAAACCAGTGCCCCTTCCTTCGGGGAATCGGCCTGTTCGGCATCGAGCTGGGGCTGGCCTGCAGTGTGGCTTCGGCGGTCACTGAACTGGACTGGTTTTAAACACAAGGGTTGGGGGCCGCAACCGGTTATCCTCTACGGAAGCGGATTCATGGACGAGTCTCCACTCATCGATGCAGTGCTCGATCGTTATCGTCAGCCACTAGGGCCCCACTACCCTCGGTACCGGGGGCATGTGTACCGGGTTTATCACTACACTCGGCACCTGATTGCACAGCGCGGGGACGATGCCGATCGAGACGACTCTGCGATTGCCGTAGCCGCGGCCTTTCACGACCTGCGTTTCGCGACCGATCAAACCCTAGACTACCTCGCTCCGAGCATCGCGTGTGCGACCGAGCATCTCGAGAGTCTCGGCCTTTCAGAGCTCGCACCCGCCGTCGGCCGGATGATTGGCTTTCATCACAAGCTCACGCCATACCGCGACGAAGATGCGGCTCTCGTCGAGCCTTTCCGGCGCGCCGATCTGGTCGATCTCTTCGCCGTGCCCGGAGTGGGTGTTCCTTTCGCGCTTCGACGCGAGGCCCAGGCGTCGTACCCGAAGTGCGGTTTCCGCGGCTTCGTGTGCCGCACGCTCCTGCTTGGAGCGCTGAAGCAGCCCTGGCGCCCGCTCCCCATGCTGCGCTGGTAGCCGAGCCGAGGATAAAGCCTTTACGCTCGGCGCGGCCGGAACTAGAGGAACACATAGTGGAGATGGAGTACCGGCGACTGGGTAATGCGGGCCTGAAGGTCAGCGTGCTCTCGTTTGGCTCGTGGGTGACGTTCCACAATCAGCTCGGCCACGAGACGGCCTTGCAGTGCATGCAAGCCGCCCGGGCGGCGGGCGTGAACTTCTTCGACAACGCCGAGGTCTATGCCGGCGGCAAGTCGGAAATCATCATGGGGCACGTCGCCCGAGAGCTCGGTTGGCCCCGCGAGTCGTACGTGATGTCGACCAAGCTCTATTGGGGCCTGAGCGAAGGTCCGAACACGAAGAAGACCCTGAATCGCAAGTATCTGATGCA
>CALLDH010000075.1 GCA_937998345.1 uncultured bacterium
TTGGAAGACGTGGCGCGCCAAGAGCTGGACGGGGATCTGAGCGAAGAGGAATCCGTGCGAGGCAAGGGTAAGAAGGCACTGGCCTGGGATGAGGTCGAGGTGGAGCCCGTCGCGGGGTACGCCAACGAGCGGGCCGACTACACCTTCCGGCTCAGCGAGCTGCTGACCCCACGCATGCACGAAGGGGAGTTCGAGCGGCTCTTCTATGAGGTCGAGCTTCCGCTGGCCGGAGTGCTCGCGACGATGGAGCTCACCGGGATCAGGGTCGTCACCGGACCCCTGGAAGAGCTTTCGGAGGAGGCCAGCGCGGAGCTCGAACGGCTCCATGCCCAGTGCACCGAGCTCGCCGGCCACGAGTTCAATGTGTCGTCCCCAAGGCAGCTCGAGACCATCTTGTTCGATGAGCTCGAGCTCCCGGTCATCAAGAAGACCAAGACCGCCCGCTCGACCGACCATGGCGTCCTCGAGGAGCTAGCCTTGCTGCATCCCTTACCCCAGGCGATCCTCGAGTATCGTTCGGTTTCCAAGCTCAAGAGCACGTATTTAGACGCTTTACCGCGAGAGGTGAACCCGGACACCGGCCGGATCCACACCCGCTACAACCAGCTGGTCGCCGCCACCGGGCGGCTTTCGTCGAGCGATCCGAACCTCCAGAACATCCCGATCCGCACCGAGATGGGCCGACGCGTTCGAGACGCCTTCGTGCCGGAGGAGGGCTGGTCGATGCTGGCAGCCGACTACTCCCAGATCGAGCTCCGGGTGCTCGCCCACCTCAGCCGCGACCCGGCGCTGGTCGACGCCTTCTCCCGCGGCGACGATGTCCATGTCCAGACCGCCTGCGCGCTCTTCGGCGTCCAACCCGAGGAGGTCACCAAGACCATGCGTGGCCAGGCCAAGACGGTAAACTTCGCCGTGATCTATGGCCAGACCCAGTTCGCGCTCGCGCGCAATCTCAAGATCGAGCGCAGCGAGGCCAAGCGCTACATCGATGCCTTCTTCGACCAGTACGCCGGCGTCAAATCGTTTCTCGACGAGGTGGTCGAGCAGGCCAGCGCAAACGGCCTGGTGACCACGCTGCTGGGCCGCCGCCGGTCGCTCCCCGACATCCGAAGCACCAACCACAATCTCCGCGCCGCCGCCGAACGCATCGCCCGCAACACCCCGATTCAGGGCACCGCCGCAGACATCATGAAAGTCGCCATGGTCCGCATCCAGCACGACATCGAGAAGCAGAAACTGCAGAGCCGAATGGTGCTGACCGTGCACGATGAGCTGGTGTTCGAATCGCCGCCCGAAGAGCGGGAACGGCTCGAAACGCTGGTCGCGGATCACATGCAGAACGCCGTGCCCTTGTCGGTCCCGTTGCCGGTCGAGATGGGGTGGGGCCCCAACTGGGGCGCCGCGCACTGACACTGGCGCTGACACCCATGCTACGGCAACAGCCCGAAGTGCCGTAGCCCCTCGAGCACCCCCCGCGCATACGGCTGCTCAGCGAAATAGATCCGTTCCGCGATCCCCCGGGCAACCGACTCGATGCCCAGGTCCTTCTTCAGTGCTTCATCCGCATTCCCAACCACGATCACCCGATACCCAGTCAGCATCGCCGCGCGGTCGTTGCCGGAGTCGCCGGCGTACACCAGGTGCTCTTCGTCGACGCCCGAGGCGTCGTGGAGGTATCGGACGGCGTAGTCCTTTGCGATGCCCTCGGGGAGCACGTCGAGGAGGCCACGGCCGGAAACCGGATCGTGGCTCGCTACGAGATTTGCCCTCGCGTGGGCGGCGGCGAGGCGGGATTGGACGGATTCTAGGAAGGCCTCCGGGCGGCCCCTGGTGTAGTAGCTGACCTTGAACTCTGCCTGCTTTTCCTCTTCTTGAAGCTCCAGTCCTTCCACCGTGCCGATCGCGGCGCGGACATCGTCGCCCGCCAGGCCGCCGAGCGCGGCCGTCATCGCCTGGCGATACCCGGGGTCGGGCTCGTAGACTCCGTTCGTCCGTCGATAGACGCTCGTGCCTACGTCGCAGACGAACCAATCCGGGGAGGGTAGGCCGATCTCCTCGATCCCTGCTTGCGCTAGGGACAAATGGCGGCCCGTCACGTAGGCGAGGGCCAACCCCTCGCTTGCTTTCATGGCTTCGACCAGCTCAGCGACCTCGCGCAGCCTTTGCGCGTCTCGCTCGAGCGGAATCAGCGTGCCATCCAGATCTGACGCGAGGAGGTATCGTGTTATGCTCATGCCGACGTGAGCGTAGCGAGGACCGAACGCTCCTGCACCCACGAAGACGTCAGGTAGGACGCCGTGCATCGTTTCCACAATCGACCTGTCATATTCGGCGAGGTTCTCTTCGATCATTTTGTCGACGGCAGCCGTGTCCTGGGGGGGGCGCCGTTCAACGTGGCCTGGCATTTGCGGGGGTTTGGCGCGAATCCGCTGGTGATCAGCGCGGTTGGCGAGGACGCGGCGGGCCGCGAGGTCCTCGAGCGCATGACCAGCTGGGACCTGTCGACCGAGGGAGTGCAGACGGACCCCACGCATCCGACGGGCAAGGTGGCGGCAACCATCGTCGACGGCGAGAACCGCTTCGAGATCGCCCCGGGCCAGGCCTGGGATTTTGTCCACGCCGCTCCTGCAGTGCAGGTCGCATCCGAGGAAGCCCAGGGGCTGCTCTATCACGGGACGCTCGCTCTTCGCGCCGGTGAGAGCTGGAAGACCCTGCGGGCCCTCTGGGACAAGACCGAGGCCCCATCCTTTGTGGACCTGAACCTCCGCGACCCATGGTGGACGAAAGAGAAGGTCGACTGGTGCTTGTCTACGGCGGATTGGATCAAGCTGAACGATACCGAGCTCGCCGAGCTCACCGGAAACCCAACGGGGTCGTTCGAACAATGCCGGGACGCGGCACTTGTGCTGGCCCGCGATCACTCGATTCGAGGCGTGATCGTGACCCGAGGTTCGAAAGGGGCACTTTCGGTCGTCGATGGGAAGGGCGTCTTCGAAGCGACGGTGGCGCCGGCCACCCACATCGTAGATACCGTGGGCGCCGGCGACGCCTTCAGCGCGGTGGTCTGCCTTGGGCTGCTCCACGGTTGGGATCACCAGACGACACTCGACCGCGCCGCGGCGTTTGCAGCGGACTTGTGCGCGATCCGAGGCGCGACGACGCCCGACTTTGGACTGTACGAGCGGCATCTCGGCCGATGGGCCGAAGACACGAGCGCCGGCTCGATCAGCGCGCCCGGGCCGCAGGCACAGGGTTTGTATGTCCTTTCGCTCACCATCCACGGCCTGGTCCGCGCAACGGACATCGAGCTCGGGCGCGACGCCGATACCGGCGGGCAGGTCTCCTACGTCGTCGACCAGGCGAGGGCGCTCGCTCATCACCCGGACGTCGAGCGCGTCGACGTCGTCACGCGGTTGATTCAGGACCGAAGGGTCGACGAGAGCTATTCACGGCCGTTCGAGCCGATCTGCGAAGGCGCGCAGATCGTCCGCATTCCGTTCGGGCCCCGCCGATATCTTCGCAAGGAGACGCTTTGGCCCCATCTCGATAGTCTCCTCGACCAGCTCACCCGCTACGTCCGCATGCAAGAGCGCAAGCCGGACATCATCCACGGACACTATGCAGACGCCGGATACTTAGGTGCGCAGCTCGCGAAGCTGCTCGGTGTGCCGTTTGTGTTCACGGGACACTCGCTTGGACGCGTCAAGAAGATGCGGCTCGAGTCGAAAGGCGAGGCCAGCGAGCAGACGTATCGTTTCACGCATCGGATCGAAGCCGAAGAACGAGCGGTCGAGACCGCCGCGCTGGTGATCGCCAGCACACGTCAAGAGGTGCGAGAGCAGTACGAGCTCTACGACCACTACCAACCCGACCGCATGCAGGTCATCCCACCCGGCGTCGACCTCTCGCGCTTCTCTCCGCCAGAGGACTCGTGGGCGCGCCCGCTGATCGCCGGCGAGCTCGACCGCTTCTTGACGGATCCTCGAAAGCCCATGGTCCTCGCTCTTGCCCGAGCCGACGAGCGCAAGAACTTCGAAGGGCTGTTGCGCGCCTTTGGCGAAACCGAGGGGCTCCGGGAGATGGCCAACTTGGTCATCGTCGCCGGAAACCGCGACAACATCGCCGAGATGAGCCCTGGGCAGCGCCGCGTCTTGACGCAGATTCTCGCGCTCATCGATCGCTACGACCTCTACGGATCGGCGGCCTACCCAAAGCACCACGACTCCACCGACGTGCCCGAGCTCTACAAGCTGGCCGCGCAGACCAGAGGTCTGTTCGTCAACCCAGCGTTGACCGAGCCATTCGGACTGACGCTGCTCGAAGCCGCCGCGACTGGGCTCCCGCTCGTGGCCACGAACGACGGCGGGCCACAGGACATCATCGGCACGTGCAACAACGGACTCCTGGTGGATGCGCTGGACTCCAAGGCCATCGGCGAGGCGATCCGCGATGCGCTGAGCGACCCGGAACGCTGGACGCGTTGGTCCGAGGACGGTCTCGCCGCCGCCCACGACAACTATTCCTGGGACAGTCACGCGGCCCGGTACGTACAGGAGGTCACCAAGGTGGTGAAGGGAGCTCGTCCCGTTCCCGTGCACCGGCCAGGAACCAGGCTGGCGGGCATCGACCGGGTGCTCGTCACCGACGTGGACGACACGCTCACCGGCGACGCCGAGGCCCTGGCCGTGCTCTTGGAGCGTCTAGAAACCACGGACGCCAAGGCCGCCTTCGGCATCGCCACCGGGCGAACCCTGGAGGAAGCGCTCGCGCTCATGGAGGAGCTCGAGGTGGTGCCCGATGTTCTGATCACCGCCGCCGGCACGGAGCTTCACTACGGGAAGCGGCTATTGCCAGACCGCTCCTGGGAACGGCAGATCCGTTATCGGTGGGACCGTGACGAGGTCGACCGCGTCGTGGGCACGATTCCTGGTCTCAGTCGCGTCCCCGAATCGGAAACCAAGTACCGACTTCGCTACCAGCTCGAGCCGGGCCGCGCTCCCACCCTCCGAGAGATCCGTCGCCGCGCGCGCCAGGAGGGCCTCCGCGTCACGACCATCCTCGACCACGAGGTCTACCTCGACGTGATTCCAGTTCGCGCGTCGTCAGGCCTCGCGATTCGTTTCTTCTGCTTCAAGTGGAACCTGGAACCGCAGCGTTTGCTGGTCGCTGGGGATTCAGGGAACGACTGGGACATGCTTTCGGGAGATACCTTGGGCGTCGTCGTGAGCAATCATACGCCGGAGCTCGAACGACTTCGCGGGCGGCCGCGTGTGTATTTTGCTAAACATCCACATGCCCGTGGGATCCTCGAGGGCATCGATTACTATGATTTCTTAGGGGACATCCGGGTCCCGCCCGAGGAACAGGAATGATTCAGAAGCTCGAAGAGTTGCTCCAAACCCACCGCGAGCCGATCTATCTTCTCTTCAGGCGACTGAAAGCGATGGACCGCCGGTTCCTGCTGTGGTCCGACCTGGTGCATGACTACGGGCAGTTCTGCCAAACCGAGGGCGGCGCCGCGCTTCTCGACACGCACATGTCGTCGATCATGCGGCACACGCAGGAAGCCGTAGTCGACGAGCCATTCGTCAGCCTCGCGGTGCGTGCGCGCGTCGGGCGTTGGCAGTACCTTCAGGTGCACACCGAGGAGATGCGCTGCCGGGAGCTGACCGTCTCGGAGTACTTGGACATCAAGGAACGCCTCGCAGCTGGAATACCTCAGGGCGACCGCTACGTGCTCGAGGTCGATCTGAGCCCATTTGAACGAGGCTTTCCCAAGCTCAAGGATCCCCGCAGCATCGGCCGCGGCGTCGAGTTCCTCAACCGTCATTTGTCGGGCCGCCTTTTCATGGACGGCGGACGCGGCCAGAAGCTCCTCTTCGACTTCCTGCAGGTGCACCAGGTCCAGGGACAGCAGCTGATGCTGAACGGGACGCTGCGAGACATCGAGGAGCTCAGCGAGGCTTTGCGCAAGGCAACCACTCTGCTCGAGGCCCATGCCGAGGAGAGCGTTGAACTGAACCGCGAGCTTCGGCGCCTAGGCTTCGAGGCAGGCTGGGGGCGAACGCCAGAGCGCATCAGTGAGACGATGGAGCTCTTGCTAGACATTCTCGAAGCCCCATCTCCAGGGAACCTCGAGAAGTTCCTCGCACGCATGCCGATGATCTTCTCGATCGCGATCGTCTCGCCGCATGGCTATTTCGGGCAGTCCAACGTGCTCGGCAAACCGGATACCGGCGGACAAATTGTTTACATCCTCGACCAGGTCCGCGCACTCGAGCGCGAGATGAGGCAATCGATCCACGAGCAGGGCCTCGACATCGAGCCGCAGATCGTCGTCCTCAGCCGATTGATCCCGGAAGCGGACGGGACGACGTGCGACCAGCACATCGAGCCGATCCTCGGGACAGAGAACGCGCGCATTCTACGCGTCCCTTTCCGCACCTACGAAAAGGGGGAGCTCGTTCCGCAGTGGATCTCTCGCTTCGAGGTTTGGCCGTACCTCGAGCGCTATGCGGTCGATGCGGAGCGCGAGCTGCTCGCCGAGCTCGGTGGTGTGCGTCCGGATTTCGTCATTGGCAACTACTCGGATGGCAACCTCGTCGCGAGCATTTTGGCGCATCGTCTCGGGGTCACGCAGTGCAACATCGCCCATGCGCTCGAAAAGACGAAGTACCTCTTGTCGGACCTGCACTGGCAAGAGCATGAGGCCGACCATCACTTCGCTGCGCAATACACCGCCGACTTGATGGCCATGAACACTGCGGACTTCATCATCACCAGCACCTATCAGGAGATCGCCGGCACAGAGGACAGCATCGGCCAGTACGAAAGCTACAGCTCGTTCACGCTGCCACGTCTTTACCGGGTGGTCTCCGGAATCGACTGCTTCGACCCGAAGTTCAACATCGTCTCCCCTGGAGCGGACCCACGCATCTTCTTTCCATATTTCGACGAGGACCGCCGCCCCGAAGAGATCCGCGAGGAGATCGAAACGATGGTCTACGGCTCACCCGGGTGCGCGTTCCGGGGCTTGTTGAACGATCGGACGAAGCCATTGATCTTCGCCATGTCGCGCCTCGACCGCATCAAGAACATGGCCGGCCTGGTCGAGTGGTACGCGCAGAACGAAGAGCTCCGCAAGGTGGCCAACCTGCTCATCGTCGGCGGCCGGCTCCGGGTCGAAGAGTCCAACGACCGCGACGAGCGCGAGCAAATCGAGCGCACGCACTGGCTCTTCGACGAATGCGGGCTCGAGGGCAGCGTCCGCTGGGTGGAAATGCAGACCGACAAGACTAAGGTCGGGGAGTTCTATCGATTCGTCGCCGACCAGCGAGGCGCCTTCGTGCAGCCGGCATTGTTCGAGGCGTTTGGCCTCACGGTCGTCGAGGCCATGAGCTCCGGCTTGCCGACATTCGCGACGCGCTTCGGCGGCCCGCTCGAGATCATTCAAGACGGTCGCAGTGGTTTTCATATCGACCCAACCCAGGGCGCCGAGGCGACGCAGAAGATGCTCGACTTCTTTCGGGCGTGCCACGAGGACCCAGCCACGTGGGACACGATCTCGAAGGCGGGGATCAAGCGGGTCGACGAGCGCTACAACTGGGAGCTCTACGCCTCGACCCTTCTCAAATTGTCACGCATCTACGGCTTCTGGCGATACATTTCCTCGCTAGAACGCGACGAGACGCGACGGTACTTGGAAATGTTCTACGGCTTGCTGCTCCGGCCGCTGTCGAAGCGGGTTCTCGAGCAACACCAGCATTAGAATTGCACCAGCAGGGACTCGCCATCGATGCCGCTCGCACGCAGGACAGCGGTGGATGTCAGCAGCTGGACGTGTAGCTCGCGAACGGAACGCGGCCGGTCGCCTTCCTCCCGTGCAACGCTCACCTCGACACGGCCGCCGCTCAGCACCGCTTGGTAGGTCGTGAGCAGGTAGTCCCCGTCGCGATAGCCGAAGCCTTCGCCGGCATCTTCGTAGAGGTCTCCGGATGCCCGACCCAGGGCGTCAAGGGAGACCAGCAAGGTCAACGGTCCCTCGAACGCATCCCTGGTCGTCTGTCCGCCATGGCCCAGCGGAATGATGGCGCCTTCGCGGAGGCGCAAAATCGGGTGATCGATCTCGGACGCGGGGTCTTCTCCGGCGAGCGCGAAGGGGCGCCAGTTGCCTGCGGGCATCGGGAGATTGTCGCGCTCCTCCTTCAAGAGCCGCGGCTGGACCAGGACGTCACCGCCCAGAAGAAAGGCGTGACCTTCGTCGCGGAGCGAGAGGTCCGCGGGGTCGGCAAAGAACAACGGGCGCGCCACCGGGAGCCCGGTCGTCGCGGCTTCGTGAAACACGGTGTAGAGGTAGGGCAGGAGCCGATAGCGCCGTTCGAGGGCGACCCTACTCACCTTCTCGGTCGCTGCCCCAAACGACCAGGGCTCCTGGTCCCCTTCGAGCGAGTTGTGGGTCCGGCAGAAAGGCAGGAACGCTCCAAGGCCTATCCAGCGCGCGAAGAGCTCTGACGAGGGCGTCCGGGCGAACCCGCCGATGTCCGGTCCGCTGAACGGCTGCCCGGACAGGCCGAGGTTCAACACCATCGGCACCGACCAATGCAGGTGCTTCCAGCTCGAGACGTTGTCACCGGTCCAGGTTGCCGCATGGCGCTGCCCTCCGATATAGCTCGAGCGCGAAAGAACGAAGGGGCGCCGCTCCGGCCGGGATGCTCGCATGGCGTCGTCTGTAGCTTTCGCCATCAAGAAGCCGTAAACGTTGTGGTATTGGGCGTGGCTTCCAGGCGTCATCTCGTCACCGCCTCGATGCGCCAGGTCCCCTGGAAGCTCCGCGCCGAGCGGCAGAATCGGAGAGGGCTCGTTGAGGTCGACCCAGACCCCGTCCATCCCGCGCTCCAGAAACTCTCTCGTGAGGCGCATCCACCAGGCCCGCGTCTCGGGGCGGGTGTAATCGGGGAAGGCCGCCTCGCCGGGCCAGGTGCTTTCGTGATGTTCGTAGCCCTCGGCATCACGAAGGAAGTGCCCCTCCGAAACGCCCTCGTCATACACCCGATACCCTGCCTCTGCCTTGACCGCCGGGTCCAGAATCCAAACCGACTTGAAGCCCAGCTCGTGGAGGTAGTCATTGGTGCCGGTGGGGTCGGGGAACCGTTCCGGGTCGAAGGTGAACACCTTGTATTCGTCCATGTAGTGGATGTCGATCCAGATCGCGTCGCAGGGAATGGCGCGCTTCCGAAACTCACGCGCAAGCTCACGAACGCGGGCGTCGGGATGGTATGAGAAGCGGCATTGGTGGTAGCCGAGCGACCAGTGAGGCGGCAGCTCGATCCGGCCGGTGAGGACGGCCAGGCGCTGAATCAGCTCGGCGGGAGAAGCGCCCTCGATCACGATGACGGGGAAGGGCTCCGAGCAGCTCAGCCGAATCCCCTCGCGCAAGTCGATGCCAAGCCGGTAGGTCGTGTCCGCTAGCACCCCAAATGCAGTTCCGTCACGCCGCACCGCGAACACCCAGGGATGCGCCTGGTAGAGGCTCTTCGAGCGCTCGTCGTAGTGAGGAGTCACCGTCCCGTCGTCTTCGATCCGAAACGGCTGCTTCGCCCAAACCTCGGTGACGAATCCGTTGCGAAGGAGCGGGCCAGCGACTTCCCCGGTACCGTAGAGACTGGTGTCGGCCTCGATCGAGACGTTTGCGACGAAGTGTTCGGAGCTGCGCCGGAACTGTGGAACGGTGGCCCAATCTTCGGGCACGGGACCGCGCGCGGGCATTGGCTCGGTCAGCGCGAAAGAACGCGGAAGCGTTGATGGGTCGACGCCAGGAGGAACGAAGCGAGCAACGCCCTCCGCAAGCACCCCCGGATCCTGATGCGAACCCATCACCATGAGACATACGGTAGCTCACCAACACCCGCGCCGACACTGCCACTCGCACCGGCACTGTCGCTGACACTGTCGCTTTGCCGGCCTCGGTCTCGGTCTCCTGGCCCCGGCAACCCGGCCCCGGCCGCGGTACGCCTCACCCACCCAGCGGCATCGTGTAACAGAGCGCCTCCCCCGACAGCACCACCGTCCCGTCGTCCCGAACCACCTCGGTCCTCAGCTTCGTAATCGGCTTGTCGGTCCTCACCTCGAGAACCTCGACTCGTCCGGTAATCTCATCCCCGGGCCGCACCGGCGCTTTGAAGCTCCAATCTACGTGAAGGAACACGGTCCCCGGACCCGGCAGATCCTCGGCCACGACGGCGTTGAGGATCGCACTGGTGATCCCGCCTTGAACGACGATCCCACCGAAACGCGTCTCCTTGGCCAAGACTTCGTCGTAGTGAAGCGGATTGCGGTCGCCGGAGATTTCGGTGAAGAGCTCGATGTCGCGTTTCAACACCGCGCGGGTCCGCTCCGCACGTTGACCCACGCTCGGCACGCCCCTCGGCCAGACTTCCTCGTTTCCTGTGGTCATGTCGCCTCGTTCCGAGGCGATATTCACCGTTTCAGCGAATCGTCGCAAGGGTCGACCACGCGCCCGCGCGCCGCAACCGCACCACCGACGCCGCCGAGGATCAGCATGCTCGCGATGGCAAGGCGCGCCGTCGGCTCCTCGGCAAGGACCAGAATCCCACCTGCCGCCGCGATGACGGGCACGGCAAGTTGCACGATCGCGGCTCGTGTCGCGGTCAGGCCGCGCAACGCGAGGTACCAGATCACGTAGCCAAGCCCGGAGGTGACGGCACCGGATACGACGGCCAAAACCGCCCCGCGTGGCGTTGCGTGGAGCGACCCCCAGGCGATGACGAGGCCGATGGTGGCCAGGGGAAGTGTGCGCGCGAAGTTGCCGGCCGTGGCCGCCACCGGCGCCGCGCTAGCCTTGCCTCGCAATGAATAGACTCCCCAACCGACTCCTGACGCAAGCATCAGAAGCGCGCCGATCGGGTCTGGCGCGGCGATGCCAGGCAATACCAAGTAGACGAGTCCAGCGATTGCGGTGATCAGACCCACCCATTCCCGAAGTCGAGGTCGTTCCCCACGCCAAAGCCCAACCCCGATCATCGTCGCCTGCACGGAGCCAAAGAGAATCAGCGCGCCCATCCCGGTCTCCAGCGAAACGTAAGCAAGCGAGAAGGCCATCGCGTAGAGGAACAGCGCGAAGCTCGATTTCCACGACCCCGCAGACCGACCGCGAGGACGAGGCTCGGAGATCAAGGAGGAGAGGGGCACTAGAACCGCAACGCCGCTCCCAAGCCGAATGGCGGTGAACGCCACCGGGTCGATCAAATCAGGCGCCAAAGCCATCCGGCAGAGCAGGGAGTTGGCCGCAAACGCAACAAGGGTGACGATGGTAAGGACAGCGTTCATCTCACCGTCGCTGACACCGTCGCTGACACCGACACTGACACTGTCGCTGACACCGACGCTGGCACTGCCCCGGCCGCGGACTCGGTCACGGCCCCCCGGCCCCCGGCCTCGGCACCGGTCTCGGCCACGGCCGTGGACCCGGCCCTAAGGGCATCCATCGACGCACACCCGAAACTCGCTCTCGCAAGCCGCCACACAAGCTTTGTCTTTCATGTCGCAATACGTATTGCATCCGGCCCATTGGTCATTGCAAAGAGGGACGCAGGCCGATGCCTGGTACTCGCCGGGCGGGGCGCGCGGGTACTCATGCTCGCGCGCCGGGATCGGCTCTGGCTCCTGGCGCGGCAGCGGCCGCGTCGACCCGTCTACGGCAAGCTGCTGCAGGCGCATCTCGGCGTAACGGATGAGCTCCGGCGGCTGATTTTCAGACTGCTCAGCAAGCCAGTGGCTCCAGCAGCCTCGACGCTGATCGGGGGTCACCGATGGATCGAAGTCGGCTCCGTAGCACTGCTCGTAGTAGTCGGTGCTTCTTTGGGCTTGTTTAAGGCTGGGTCCGCATGCAATTGAAACCAACAGGCAACATGAGAACAGCGAACGAGCCATGACGGCGGAAGGTATCACCGCCGACGAGCCCAACCAAGCTCCGGTCGCGGGCTGGGGGACGTTCGAGGCCAAAGGTCTTGGGACGCTCTGGCTCGAATGGAGCGATGCTGGCTTGCTGCGACTTTCCTTCGAGCCCCTGAGCGACACCCTGGCTGACCAGAGCGCTGTTCCGGCCGTCTATGCCGAGCCGCTCAGCCGCTATTTCAATGGGGAGCCCGAGGGCTTCGTCGAGGTTCCACTCGATCTGCGCGGGACCGAGTTTCAGCTTCGTGTCTGGAACGCTCTTCGGAAAATTCCCTGGGGCCAGGTTCGCACCTACGGTGGCGTGGCGCAGGAGATTCACTCGCCACGGGCGATGCGCGCGGTGGGCCAAGCCAACCATGTCAATCCCGTCCCGGTGATCGTCCCCTGCCATCGCGTCGTGGAGGCGGGGCACCATCTCGGCGGCTACGGTGGCGGCCTCGAACGCAAGCAGCTCCTCCTCGAGCTCGAAGGCGTGCGCTTCCACGAGGGCGTCGTGCAGCCGGGGCAGATGGAGCTGTTCTGAGCTACGCGTAACGCGCGACCAGCAAGCAGGCGACCACGAGCGCGCCCGCGGCAAGGCTAATCTTGTCTTTCACGGCAAAGAGCACCGGGTCATCGTGCATCTGGTCACGCGCAGCCAGGAACCAGATGCGTATGATCCAGTAGACCAGGACCAGGCAGATGGCCCAGAGCGCCCGGGGTTGCGAGTAGTACATCACCATCGCCGGGCTATTGATGTAGAGCGCGAAAACGAGGACCGCGAGCAATCCTGCCGCCGGCCCGGCCGACGCAATGATCGGGATGTCCGCCGGCACGTAGTTTCGGCCTTTGAGAGATTGCCCAGGGTTGTCCTTGATCTGAATCAGCTCGGCGTATCGCTTCACGAACGCCAAGCTCGTGAAGAAGAAGATCGAGAAAGCGAGCAGCCAGGGTGAGAGCGCGACGTCGACAGCCACACCACCCGCAATGACTCGATAGGTGAACAGCGACGCCAAGGTGAGCACGTCGAGAATCATTTGCTGCTTCAGGACGAACGTGTACGCGGTCGTGAGTACGACATAGCCCAGCAACACCACGACGAACTTCGGATTCACGAACACCACGGCTAGCGTCATGGCCAAACCGAGAGACACGACGGAAAGCGTGATGCCCTCCGGAATCGAGAGAGTGCCCGCGGCAAGCGGCCGGTTGCGTTTGCTTCGGTGTTGTCGGTCGGCCGGAAGGTCGACCAGGTCGTTGAGCACGTAGATCGACGACGCGCAGAAGCTGAACGAAAAGAACGCCATCAAGGCGGTAAAAACCAGACGAATGTCCGTGTATTGGTGCGCGAAGTACAGTGGCACGAAGAGCAGAACGTTCTTGGCCCATTGATGGGGCCGAAGCTCTTTCAGCACAGCCTTCCACTTTTTCGGCCGCTCCGAAAGAACCGTGACCTTGGGAAGCGATTGCTGGGCCCGCCTGCGCGTGCTCGCGCTCGGCGAAACCATGATCGCCTCGTTCGCGGCAGCCCAGATCGGAAGGTCCGCCGGCGAGTCGCCGATGTATTGAAAGCCGCCGGTGCCGAAGCGCGACACTAGAAACTCCGCCTTGCGGCTTGCCTTGAGGTTGCTCTCACCGTCGCTGCCGATCGCCTCGTCGAACAGCCCGAGGTGCCCCGCCACTAGATCTGCGGTGGCCTGATCCGATGCGGTGACGAGCAGCACACGGCGACCATCCTGCCGTGCCTGTCTTATTTCATCCAAGACCTCATCCCGATAGGGAAGTGTGCCCGGGTCGACTGGCGAGGTCCGCGCAAGGTAGCGCTTGAACTTTGGCCGGCCGGTCATCAGGGCAGCGAGGAGCGCGAAGAGCTTCCAGGGCGCGGTCTTGAGCAACCTCAGGAAGCCCTCGCCCATCGTGTCGGTTGCGACCAGCGTCCCGTCTAGGTCGACGCAGAGCGGCCCCTTTGTCGAAGCCGTGATCGAATCTGTGGGCGGTGTACTCAAGTTCCCCATTTCAAAGGCTATTCAACGCCACTTCCAGGCGCTCGCGCTTCTCGCGGAGCTCGGTCGCGTCGCGATTGGACTTCTCAACCACCGCCTCTGGCGCGCGCTCCACGAAGCTGGGATTCCCGAGCTTCTTCTCGACGACCCCGAGCTCTTTTTCGACCTTGTTGAGCTCACGCTGGAGACGGTCGCGCTCCTTTTCTGTGTCGATGACGCCCGGCACCGCCGCGCGCACCCCGGGGTTCACGAAAACGGCCGCATTGTCGAAGTGGGCGGCAGCGTCATTGAGCTTGGCAGCGTCCGCCTCGAAGCACATCTCGCCCCGCGCCAAGCTCTCGATGGTCGAACGCTCCGCTTCGAGCACCGTCCGTTTGAATTCGTCATCCGTGTGCCAGTGGATCTTCAGGGGCTGACTCATGGGAACGTGGTGCTCGGCACGGATTGTTCGCGCGCTACCGACGAACGCCTGGACCACTTCGAAGTCGCGCTCGGCGCCGCGGTCGATCTTTGCGTCGACCAATGCCGACGGGAAACGGCTGATCATGATGCTCTTCGGCGCTTCGGCCCATTTGGGCACCCGCTGCCAGATCTCCTCGGTGATGTGCGGCATCATCGGGTGCAGCGCGCGAAGCACGGTCTCGAGCGCGTGAACCAACGTCGCTTCGGTCTCCTGCACCAGGGCGGCGTCTCCACTGTCGAGTGCTGGCTTACTCACCTCGAGGAACCAGTCGCAGAACTCGTCCCACACGAAGTGATAGAGCGCGCCGGATGCCTCATCGAGGCGGTATGCGTCGAGGCCCGTCGAGCTGATGTCCAGCGCCTGATAGAGGCGCGAGAGCACCCAGCGGTTCGCAAGCGCCTTTGGCTGCGGGCATTGTTGCGTGGCCTGGGTCGAAGAATCGCTCAACCGCATCAGTGCGTAGCGTGACGCGTTCCATAGCTTGTTGGCGAAATTTCGGTAGCCCTCGATGCGCTTCATCGAGAGCGCGATGCGGCGCGACTGGGTCGAGTAGCTGAGCAAGGTCATCCGAAGCGCGTCCGCGCCGTAGGCCACGAAGCCGTCGGGGTACGTGGTCCGCAGATATTTGATACCGGCCTTCTTGGCGCCTGCCTTCTCGGCCTTGTCGATGAGCTCTTCGCCGGTCGCGCCATAGATCACGTCGAGTGGATCCACGACGTTGCCCTTCACCTTGCTCATCTTGTCGCCGCGCTCGTCGGTGACCAAGCCGGCGAGCAAGACGCGCGTGAACGGAACCTCGCCCATGAAGTGCAGGCCCATCATGATCATGCGCGCCACCCAGAAGAAGAGGATATCATACCCAGTCTCCATATCCTGAGTCGGGTAGAAACGGCTGAGCGTCAGGGTCCGGTCCGGCCAACCAAGCGTCGAAAAGGGCCAGAGCCCGGAGCTGAACCAGGTATCGAGCACGTCATCGTCTTGGCGAATCGAAGTGCTGCCACAGCCGCCGCACGCCGTCGCGTCCTCCCGTGCGACGGTGACATGCTCGCAATTGTCGCAATACCAAGCCGGAATCGGATGCCCCCACCAGAGCTGTCGGGAGATGCACCAATCCTGGATGTTGCGCAGCCAATGAAAGTACGTCTTGCTCCATTCGGGCGGCAGGATCTGAATCGTGCCGTCCTCGACGGCTTTGATCGCGGGCGCCGCTAGCGGCTTCATCTTCACGAACCACTGGGTCGAGATCATCGGCTCGACGATCGTTCCCGAACGATGAGAACGCGGAAGCGTCATCATGTGCTTCTTGCTCCCGCGCGCGAGCCCGAGATTGGCGAGCTCGTTCTCTACCGCCTTACGCGCCTCGAAGCGCTCGAGCCCTTGGAACGGCCCGCCGTTCTCGTTGAGCGTGCCGTCGAGCTCCAAGATGTTGATCTCCTCGAGGCCATGCCGCTTCCCGGTCGCAAAGTCATTCTGGTCATGCGCGGGAGTCACCTTCACGACGCCCGTGCCAAACTCGGGGTCGACGAGCTCAGGATCGAGGATCACCGGAATCATCCGGTCGACGAAGGGATGGCGGACGTACTTCCCATGCAGGTGCCTGTAGCGTTCGTCGTCCGGGTGAATCGCCACGGCGGTGTCCCCGAGCATCGTCTCCGGACGCGTCGTCGAAACCACCACCTCGCCATCTCCGTCTGCGAGCGGATAGGCAAAGTCGAACATCAGCCCTTCGACATTCTCCTCCTGTTCGACCTCGAGGTCCGAGAGCACGGTCTGTGACTCGACGTCCCAGTTGACCAGCCGGGTATCCCGATAGATCAGTCCCTCTTCGTAGAGCCGAACGAACGCCTCACGGACAGCCCGCACCATGTCGGGGTCCATCGTGAACTTGGTTCGTGGCCAGTCGCACGACGCGCCCATCTTTCGGAGCTGTTGAAGGATCCGGCCGCCGGACTCCTCCTTCCACTGCCAGACCCGCTCGATGAACTTCTCGCGGCCGAGGTCGTGGCGTGTCAGGCCTTCTCTCTTAAGCTGCCGCTCGACGACCACCTGCGTCGCAATGCCGGCATGGTCGATACCGGGGACCCAAAGGGTGTTGTAGCCCTGCATCCGCTTGTGCCGGCAGAGCACGTCCTCGAAGGTGGTCCGGCATGCGTGCCCCATGTGGAGCGAGCCTGTGACGTTGGGGGGCGGAATCGCCAGCGTGTACGTCGGCCGATGGTCGTCCGGATCTTCAGAGGCGGCAAAGTACCCCGAGGCCTCCCAGAAGTCGTACCAGCGCGCCTCGCTTTCGGTTGGCGAGTACTGCTTGGGCATCTCGTCAGACGGTTCGCTCATCCGACCGACCGTGTGCGGCGAAATCGCGGAGCAGTCAAGCCTCAGTCACCGACGAGACGGTGCAATTCCTCGCGGATCATCGCCTCGGCCAGCTCGGGAACGACCTCCCAAACCACACGCTCGACGACCTCGGCGGAAAGCTTGAGCACGCCTTCGACTTGGTCGGGTGTCAGACCGAGCGTCTCCAGCCGTTCCACCACCGAGTGCGACAGCGCTTCATCGACCGCTGCGGTCGCCTGCGTCTGCATCGGCGTGGATGCGACCACCGCAGCAACGGGCTGGGAAGGATACGTCGACGCCACGGCCACGTGCGCACCGGTTAGCGGTGTGCCGGTCGACATCGGTGTGGGCGCCATCGGCCGCGAGGAGGGACCGTTGAGAGGGAGTGGCGGCGGCGTCGGCCGATAGGAAGGCTGGGCGACGGGCGACGGCGGGGTGGTCGCCGGACGCGCCGTTGGCGGCGCCGTCGCTGACCGTGCAACGGGAATCGATGGGGCGTCGTAGAAGGCTTCGTCCTGGCCCGTGAGCTCGGTGGCCTTGTTGATGGCGTCCTGCGTGTCGAAGGGCTTCAGAATGTGGCCGTCGGCGCCGACTTCGGAAGCGCGGGCCTCGTCGAGCGGACGATGCTGGCTGGCCATCAGAATCACCGATGTGCCCGCGAGCTGCGGGTCGGATTTCATCGCCCGGGTCACTTCGTACCCGTCGATCCCGGGCAACGACGCATCGATGAATGCGACGTCCGGACCGAAGTCGCGCCCGTGCTGAAGTGCAAGCTCTCCGCTTTCGACGGCAAGCAGCTCCGCGTCTTCCCCTGCGAAAGTCATCTCCATGACCCTGCGCATGGTCACGCTATCTTCGACGATCAGAATCCTCATCGACTCAAGCCCCGTTCACCTAGATGTATGCTCGCTGACATACGCGATCGGCACCTTCCCGGTCAAGAAGCGGCATGCCCGGTTTGACCCTGCAGGCGGCCACCGGTAGGGAGCGCTCGTGTCGGATTCGGACCTACGCTGGCTCTATCGCGACGAGGCCCCGAGGGCCCCGGAAGGCCGCTTTCTGCTCGAAGACCTGATCGAGGGATCAGGTCCAATCGAGCTGGATATCGGTTTTGGCCGCGGTTTGTCGCTTTTTGAGCGCGCGGCCGCCGCGCCCGAGAGTCGCCTCATTGGCATCGAGGTCAAGACCAAGCTCGCCTACAAGGTCAACGAGCGCCTCCAAAAGCACCAACTCCTGAATGTGGCGATCCTGTGCGGGGATGCGCGCGAAATCTTGAAAAGAGCTGAACCAGGCAGATCGGTTCAGAGGGTGGCGCTGCACTTTCCCGACCCCTGGTGGAAGAAGCGGCACGACAAGCGACGGGTGATCGGGGAGGCCCTCCTGGCTGAGCTCCACCGGCTGATGAGGCCCGGCGGCGAGCTGTTCATCCAGACGGACGTCGAGCATCGCGCCGAGCAATACCTCGCGCAGCTTCGGGAGACGGCTGGCTTCACGCTCGCGTCCCACAGTGGATACGTCGAAGCGAACCCATTCGACGCGCGCTCCAATCGAGAGAAGCGGGCCATCGAAGACGGCTTGCCGGTCTGGCGCATCCTCGCGACGCGAGACCGATCAGCGTAGTGCGACGGTGTTGCACGCACGCTCTGCGCGCTCCCGCAGCGCTTCTTGGCGTTCCTCGAGCGTTTCATCTGGCTCGTGGCCCGGGATGAAGTACCCGAGGTCGTCGACGATGTCGTAGAGTTCTTCGCCGTTTGCCAGCAGCTTGCAATTGCGCTTCTGAAGGGCCCTCACCAAACGTGGCACTGCATCGAGGCTGTGCTGTTTGGTGTCGTGCATCAGGACGATCCCGCCCCGGTCTCCGGTGTCCTGCTCCCGGCGCTCGAGGACCCGAAAAAAGGTGCGAACCACCTCCTCGGGCGTACGCACCTCGAGGTCGCCACCGTACAGCGCCCACATCACACTGGTGTATCCGTTTTCGCCGAGGAGCTGCTCGACACGATGCGACAGCGCGCCGCCGGGCGGCCGGATCAATCGCGTCCTGCTGCCGAGGACTCTCTCGATCTTCCGCTCGCTTAGCGCGAGCTCGGCTTCGATCTCCGCGTTGCGAAGCAGGGGAAGCTGACGATGGGTCTCGGTATGGTTGCCGACGGTGTGACCTCTGCGCACGATCTCCCGGAGGATCTCCGCATGCTCGCGTTCCCAGGGGTTCGCGTTGCCAAAGCTCTCGCTCTTCACGAAGAAGACCGCCCTGATGCCGAGCTCGTCGAGCATGTCCAGGAGGCGCGGCGTGGTCCGACGCGAAGGGCCGTCATCGAATGTGAAGAGAATGGCGCGATGCTTGGTGCCACCAGGAATCGTCAGGCCGCTCGGGAAGCGCAAGCCCGTCACGTCCGGGTTGGGAATCGGGACGACGTGGGCTGGCCCTGGCTCCGAGTGCACGGGTTCGACGACAGGGGCGGGCGCGGGACGGATTGCCGACGGCGCGATCGCCATCGGCGCGGTGCTGACCTCGGAAGCCCCCGCGAGAGAACCGCCGCCTACCATGGCGAGGGCGCAGCAACTCAGTCGAACCTTCCATGGGATCCGGGCCATCTCGACGACGATCGTACGGAAGCGGGGGCAGCCGATGCGAGAAACCCGCAACACCTGGACAGGTCAGCAGTTGCCACGGGGAATCGCATCGAGTACGCCGTGCGCCTTGCGGGCAACACGTGATTGAAGTCGAGGCTCTCAGCAGGCAGTACGGAAGCCGACTCGCGGTAAACGAGGTGTCCTTCCGCGTGGAACCAGGGGAGATCGTTGGATTCCTCGGCCCGAACGGCGCCGGAAAGACGACGACGCTTCGTATGCTGACCGGCTATCTCGCTCCGACGTCTGGCGACATTCGGATCGACGGCATCGACGCGGTAACCGATTCGATTCGAGCCCGCGAGCGACTCGGATACATGCCCGAGGGTGTGCCGCTCTATCGTGAGATGCGCGTGTTCGAATACCTGCGCCATCGCGGCGCATTGAAGCGTGTCCCCAACCTGACCGAGGCGGTGGACCGCGCTCTCGAGCTCGCCGGCGTCGAGGATGTGCGGACAAGGATCGTGGGACAGCTCTCCAAGGGCTACCGGCAGCGCGTCGGGCTCGCCGAGGCGCTCATCGCGGATCCGCCCATCCTCATCCTCGACGAGCCGACCTCGGGCCTGGATCCCAACCAGGTCCGGCAGTTCCGTGAGCTCGTGCGAAGCTTCGGAGGAGAGAAGACGGTGCTGCTCTCGACGCACATTCTCTCCGAGGTCGAGGCGGTATGTGATCGGGTGATCATCATTCGCGAGGGCGAAAAGGTCGCAGACCTCCGGCCGGGCGACGGCGAGATCAGCCTCGAGGAAGTATTCGCCGAGCTCACGACGTCCGGTGTGACGGAGGACGCCTCATGAAGGGCGCATGGGTCGTCTCGAAGCGGGAGCTCGGCTCGTTCTTCGTGTCTCCGCTGGCATACGTGGTGCTCACCTCCTGGCTGGTGTGGAACGGCGTCGTGTTCTGGGTCCTCACCCAGTTCTACGCTCGTAACGCAGTCTCCTCGGGCGCAGCGACCCCCCTGTCGGGTTTTTTCGGCGGAAGCGCGCTCTTTTTCATCCCCCTTCTAGTTTTCGTCCCAGTCCTCACCATGCGTCTCATCGCCGGCGAGAAGCAATCAGGGACGATCGAGGCCCTGCTGACCGCCCCGGTCTCTGAGGCGTCGGTCATCTTCGGGAAGTACGGGGCATCGCTGGTGATCTGGTGCGTGCTCTGGCTTCCCACGCTGATCTACGCCTGGATCATGAGCCAGCACGGGAGCGTCGACTGGGGCGCCACGGCGTCGAGTTACCTCGGGATATTCTGCCTCGGCGCCTACTTCATGGCGGTCGGCCTTCTGATGAGCGTGCTCGCGCCCACCCAGATCATCGCCGCGGTGCTTGCGTTCGTTGTGCTCGGAGTTCTGTTCGCCGTGGGCATCGGCGAGTTCGTCCTCGACGGCACCGCGCGGGAAGTCTGTGCGTATCTGAGCATGTGGGGCCATATGCAGAGCTTCGCAAAAGGTGTGGTCGACACCCGATACCTCGTGTTCGATTTCTCGGTCGCGGCCCTGGCGGTCGGCTTGAGCATCGGCGCGTTGAAGGCGCGGAGGCACGGGTGAGCGCACAACCTCGTACCCGCCTGAACCTCATGCTGACCGCCGTGCTCGGCCTGCTGGTCGTCGTACTGGTGAACTACCTCTCGGCGCGTCACTACAAGCGCTGGGATTGGACCGCGCACGGGCTGTTCACCCTGTCTGACCGTAGCCAGCAGTCCCTGCGCGAGCTCGATCAGGACGTTCAGGTCTACGTCTTTCTGGGTCGCGGCGAGCAGGACTTCGCCGACGTCGAGACATTGCTCGAAGAATACAAAGCGGTGACCGACCGCATTACCGTCGAGTGGGTGGACCCCGATCGCGACCGCGCGCGCTATCAAGCCCTCGCGGACAAGTTCGGAATCGAGAGCTGGCTGGCGGGAGAGGTGACGCTTTCCCAGGTGCCCGTGGTCGTCACCAGCGGCGACCGAAAATGGAAAGTGGAGCGCCATCAGTTGATCGTAGAAGACTTCGACACCTTCGAAGATGCCGATGGCCACAAGCTCGACCTGCAATCTGAACGAGCGCTAACGGGCGCCATCCTCGAAGTCACGACCGGCGAACCGACCAAGGTCTGCGTGGCGGCGGGCCACGGCGAGTGGGAGGTCGGGGCCTACGGCGAGCGCAGCCTCGATGGGGTCGCCCGTGAGCTCGAGTGGGAGAAGATCAAAGTCGAGCCGTTCGAAGTTCGCACCGAGGACGTCCCCGAAACCTGCGACGCGCTGTTCGTCATCAGCCCGCAACGGGTGTTCTCCGAGGAGGAGGTTGCAGTCGTGGACCGCTACCTCACCTCCGGCGGCAATGTGCTTCTCGCGTTCGACCCGGTGCTGAAGAAGGAAGCGCTGACGCCGACGGGGTTTGAAGCGTCACTCGCGAAGCGCGGGATCCTCGTCGGGCGCGACTTGGTCATCGAAAACGACACGGCGCAGCAGCTCCCCGGCAACCCCGGAGATCTGTTCCTCGTCACCAACCTCGGCACGCATCGCCTCGTCGACACGATCGGGAAACGCGGCGGCGGCGTCCTCTTGGCGGTGACCCGCTCGATAGATGCAGCCGAAGGAAGCGACACCGAGGTGCTGTTCCGAACCAGCCCCAATGCCGTGGCTGAAACCGACATCTCGCGCGCGATCGACCCGGACCCAAAGGGAGAGCCGACGCCTCCGAGCGCGGTGCCCCTTGCCGTCGCCTGGGAGTACGTCCCGCCCCTTGGCGAGGACTTGAAGCCCGTGAAGACCGAAGGACCCGGGCCGGGTCGGCTACTGGTTCTCGGAGACAGTGATTGGATGAGCCCAGAGCTCCTCGACAACCCACAGTTGTCGAACATCGACTTCCTATCCTCGACGGCGGGCTGGCTCACCCAGCGCGAGGCGCTGATCAACATCGCGCCACGCAAGACCAACGCGCGCGCGGTGATCATGAGCGACGCGGATCTGCAGAACCTACTGTTCCGAGTCGTGGTTCTGCTCCCGCTGGCGGCATTCATCGCCGGTTTCGGCGTCTGGTGGTCGAGGCGTTCATGAGCGCGCGAACCCCGATTATTCTGCTGATCGTAGCTGCCATTCTGTTGGCCTACGTACTGCTATTCGAGACTGGCCGCCCCGGACGCAAGGAGATCGACTCGCGGTCCGGGTTCCTGCTGGAATCCGTGGTACGCGAACGCATCACTCGCGTCCGAATCGCGTCTGGGGCAGAGCGCGTGGCGCTGCTCCGCGAGGGGGAGGGCTTCGACGAGACCTGGACCCTCGAAGAGCCGAAGCAGGCCGCCGCCGATCCGGAGGTCATCGAAGACTACCTCCGCAACTGGGAATTTGCGATTCCGGTTCGCACATTGCAGAGCCCAAGCCCGGAGGACCTCCAGAACTTTGGCATCGAGACAGCGAAGGCCGAGGTCACATTCGAGATGGGGCGAGCGAAGGTGCGCGTGTCCCTGGGCTCGGGATCTCCGGTGGACGGCGGCGGCTACGTGCGCATCGACGACGGCCCGCAAGTGATCGTCGTCAGCGACGACGTGGTCGCGCTCTTTGATCGCAAGGCCGATGCCTTCGAAATCAAAGGCGACGCGGGCGCACCGAACCTATCGGACCTCGTCGGTACAGAAGAAGACGCGGCAGTCGCTGCGCCTTGATTACTTCGCTTCGGCCTTGGCGAGCGTCTCGTGGGATGCGTATTCGAGCAAACCATTGCTCGTGTTGAAACCGCCCGACGAGATCAGCGTAAAGTGACCCTTCACGCGAACCTTATTGCCGACCTTCAAGTCCTTGGGCACCACGACCGCACCCGCGATGGTGGTCGTCTTGCGTCCGCGGCGAGCGCGCGCGAGTTGCTCCTGGTTGTCGGCGTAGCCCACCACGAGCAACTGCTCCGCCCGATCGGTCTGGTCCGCGGTGTCCGCAATGAACATGTGCGGCGCGGCGACCTTCGGGCACTCTTCCTTCTTTCGCTTCGTGCAGGCTGGCGGCTCGTAGATGTCCATGATGTAGCCGCTCACCGAAAGGTCGGTGTCGAGCACCTTGACTGGTCGCAGACGAAGACCGTAGACGCTGTAGGACTCATCCTCGTAGGTCGTCGGAAACGGCGGCGGCGGTAGTGTCGGCACCTCCGGAAGGTTCGGAACTATTTTGGGAAGCTGTTCGGCCTCAGCCTCAGCCTCAGGCTCCGAAGCGGACGTAATCTGTTCACAACCGGCACTCAACAACACCCCAGCCAACATCAGGCCAATTAGACGAGCTCCCATGTTTCCCCCTGTCCCACACAAAGTAACACGGCGGATTCGCGAGCGACAATCTAGCGGCCCGCGGAGGCACAGCCGCTGTCCCCGGGTAGGGGCTGTTCGAGCGCCATTTTCAGCGTGGGCGGAACGCCTTCGGTGCGCCGGAGCTGCTCGACAGTCGCCTTGGCTTCGGGTGATCCGAGGGCGCGCAGGGCCTCAATGGCCCGGGCGGCGTTGTTGAGGTCCTCGGTGAGCGCATGACTGGGCGCGGCGCGCATGACGACCCGGAACAGTGCCTCGACTCCGTCGGTCCGGCAGTGGGCAACCACATAGTCGATTGCCGCCGCGGTCACCGGAGGCCATTCGTTGCGGGCTCGCAGCCTCTGGTGGACGCGGTCCCAGCCCTGATCGTGGGACGAGTCTGCGAGGACACGGATGGCCGCCGCGCGTACCAGCGACATGGAGTCGTCGACCGATGCCACGATCACCGGAATCGCGTCGGCTTCGGTCCGGAGGCTCGCGACCGCTTCGGCGCGAACCATGGGCCAGGTGTCCCGGCGCGCGAGCGTGGCACGCTCCACCAGACTATCCGGATCACCGGACAACGCAGTTGCCGCGCTCGCTCGAACTCGCGGGTAGGGGTCGCTCAACGAACCGCGCGCATCCTCCCGATGTCCACGTGCGGTGGCCGCGTCAACGGCGGCTTGGCGAAGCATCCATTGCTCAGGGCCGTCGAGTTGACTTCGCACCCACCGGTCGACTTCGTCGCTCGCACCTGCGGCTCCGGCGCTCTGAAGCAGTCGCCATTTGTCCGCGAAATCGGTCGAGCGCGCGACCGCGTACTCGACGAAGGAAGCGACGACCTCGCTGTGCTCGTCGAGCGGGGAGAGACCCATCGCCACACTTGCAACTGCCGCCGCTGGGGGCCCATCTACGAGCCACGCGCGGAGCCGCCGTTTCGCGGAGCGGCCAGAGCGCTGGACTGCAGTCCCAAGGGCACTCCGGAGCCCAGGCCGGTCCGCGCCACCAGGCTCGGCGATGGCCCTCAGCAGCGGTTGGATCGCGAAGTCGGGCTCGGTACGCGCCAGCAGGGATGCCGCGCGGTCACCGACGGCCGGATCGGCAAGGAGCGCGACCAACCCGTCGCGCCCACTCGGTGTGGTCCGCCGCAGGATCGCGAGCGCACGCTCTTGGATCTCCTCATTGCCAGAGCGAGAGGCGTCGACCAGGGTATCGATCGCCGCGTCATGATCCTTGGCCAGCCCGGAGAGCGCGCCGAGGGCCCGTGTCTGTCCCAGCAAGGAAAGAGTCGGCCAGGCATCGCGAATTTGCTCGGCCGCCCGCTTTCCGCCGGCCCGGAGAACGTGCACCGCTGCAAGCGCCTGGTCGTGGTCGGCGTCGAGATTTCCGACGGCGTCCACGATCCGCACGGGATCCGGGCCTGCCGACGCTCCCCCGGCCCAGGCCGTCAGCGACAGGAAGGTCGCTAGTGCGATCGCGCATCTGTGGTCTGTCGTTCCCACTCGATCACCGTTCCGTCGCGCAGCTCTAACACGGGGTCCGCTTGGCGAAGGAAATCCTGGCCGGAAGGGGGGCAAACACGAGGGCGGCGACCGCCAGGGGCCGCAGCCGGACCCCCAGGCTGGCTAGCGTAGTATCCACCCTCAGCCCAACAGTGGCCACTGCAGTAGCCATCAGTATGGCTTGAATGCCCTGGGTGACTACCCAGAGGTAGGGTACGCAGCCAATGAATCTCGACCTGGATGCGGAACGCTAGGTCGCCGCGAGGCAGGCCGAGGAAGGAGGACTGCTCGAGGCACAGCAAGCGCCCAAGCAGTTTGCCCCTGAATTCACGCACCACACTGACTTCGAGCCAGGCGCTGAGCTTTGCGTGAATCGCCTCGGAGTCCGCGCGCACGAGGCCGAGCAGGACCAGGCGCCAGGCGATCTGGGCGGCGGACCGCCGGCGGAGACAGCGAGTCTGATGAGGCGCGGGGCCCCCAGTTCACCCGTAAAACTTCGCCCAAACAGGGCCGACCCGCGATGCGCGCCTGGCGGTGGCCAGAGCCGAAACCAGAATGACCGACAGGGCGGCTACGACAGGAGCGAGGGGCTGCTGCTCCGATTCCAGTAACTTGCGACAAGTAGGCCTGCTACTGGAATTTCCCCGCAGAAACACGTCGAATACCCCTTCCCAACATCGGCTCAGGACCCATATATTGCGAGTTACTCCCAATACAAATCCACCCGTCCGAGAAACGATTTCAAGCGCCCTCTGCATTCCGGCATGGTGCGTGCATCCACATCCGACTCGAACGAATGGTTCACGCTCGGTGGAAGAGCCGGGCGGTTTCGAGTGTTCAGCCAGTAATCGGGGCGCCACACATCGCGGGGCGCCACCGGAAGGCGAGAGGCAAAATGTCAAGACAGGCAGCGACAAGACAGTCCACAAGGAAGAGCCAGGTGCGGGCCAAGGTATCCAAGCAGTCGGAACCGAAGGCTGAGGCCGAGGTTCGGAAGCAGGCTGAAGCCCCGCTGAAGCCCGGGCAGGCGGCCCAGCCCGCTGCAGCCGCAGAGCCCAGCAAGGAACAGCTCGAGAAGGCTCGCGTCGAGAGCGAGAAGGCTCTCAAGGAGTTCGAGCGCCAGGGCGCTGGGGATTCGACCCTCACCCGTTACTTCCGGGAGATGATCGGCCATCGAGTGCTCACCCCTCAAGAGGAGATTGAGGCCGCGAAGCAAGTCGAGCGGCTCGAAATCGCCTACTGGGAAGCTCTGCTCAGCCATCCGTCGTGCTTCGAGAGCGTGGCGGCCGTCATCGAGGGGCGCGTGCAGGACCAGCCGCTCCCCGAAATCGCGTCGCTCCGCAAGCTCTGCAAGAGCGCGAAGGCCGAGAAGCTCGGCAAGCGACAGGAGACCCGCTGGAACGACCTCTGCCTCCAGCTCTCGACCAAAATGCGCGAGCTCGACAGCGACCGTCTGTTCGTTCAGGAGTCGGACCGCGCGGTACACCGCCTTGCCGGTGACTTCGCAGACGAGCGTGACATCGTTGGCGATCACGTCCGGATGACCCCGGCGTTCAAGCGGTACCTGCAACACGTGCGTGGCGCGCAAAAAGCGCAGCAGCGAGCGAAGAACCGCTTCGTTGCCGCCAACCTGCGTCTCGTCGTTTCGATCGCGCGCCGTTACAATCGCGGCCGGCTGCCCCTAATCGACCTCATCCAAGAGGGCAACATCGGCCTGATGAAGGCCGTCGAGCGCTTCGACCACAACCGTGGCTACCGCTTCAGCACCTACGCTTCGTGGTGGATTCGCCACGCGATCAGCCGCGCACTCGCCGACAAGGGCCGTGCGGTTCGTATCCCGGTGCACATGCTCGACACGTACAACCGTGTGGCGCGCGCGACCCAGGCAATCGCGACCCGGACCGGCATGGAACCGACGCCCGAAGAGCTCGAGAAGGAAACCGGCATCGCTGCCGAGAAGCTCGAGAAGATCAAGGGCTACTGGGCCGAGACTCCTTTCTCGCTCGATCGTCCAGTCAATGACGAAGACGGACGCAAGTTCATCGACTTCCTCGAAGAGGAAAACGTGCCGACGCCGTACGAGCAACTCGTCTCCCGTAAGTGGAGCGACGAGGTGCGCAGGCTCCTCGACACGCTGACCCCCATGGAGGCCCGCATCCTCCGCTGGCGCTTCGGCCTCGACGACGAAGACGAGCTCACACTCAAGGAAATCGGCGACAAGTACAACCTGTCCCGCGAACGAATCCGGCAGCTGCAAGAGCAGGCGCTGGGGAAGATCCGGCGACAGATCAAAGAGTAAGCGGCAACGCTTACACAAACGAAACGCCGGCGAGGGAACCCCCGCCGGCGTTTCTAATTCACCGTCACGGTCACTGGCACCGACACCGACGCTGGCACCGACACCGACGCTGGCACTGACGCTGGCACTGTCGCCGACGCTGCCGCTGACACCGACACCGGCCCCTTCGCCCCGTGGGCGCTCCCCAGCATCGACTCCACGGGGTGCTACACCTACGCGAATGCCCTTCCTCCTTGTCCTCGTCTCCGTCGTCCTGACAAGCTGCGTCAGGACTTCAAAGCCCAGCACCGAAATCCAAGCTCCCCGAATGCCTCCGCCCATCGCCCCCGCTCACGCTCACACGGTCACCCTTCACGGGGACACGCGGGTCGATGACTACTTCTGGCTTCGCGAGAAAGGCTCGGCGGAGGTCACCGCGTACCTCGAGGCGGAGAATGCGTATGCCGAAGAGCAGATGGCGTCCACGGCCGCGCTGCAGAAGACCCTCTACGACGAGATCCTGGGGCGCATTCAGGAGAACGACCAGAGTGCGCCCTACCGCAAGGGCGAGTTTGAGTACTACCATCGGACCGAAGAGGGGAAGCAGTATCGGACCTACTGCCGGCGTGAGCCGGGCAAGGCTGAGACCGAGGATGTGCTGCTCGACATGAACGCACTCGCAGAGGGGCGGCCGTTTCTCGCCCTCGGGGTGTACGAGGTCTCGCCTAGCGGACGCTACCTCGCATTCTCCCTCGATGAGACCGGCTTCCGCGACTACACGCTTCAGATCAAGGATCTCCAATCGGGCGAGCTGCTCTCCGAGCGCATCCAGAAGGTGAAGTCAGCGGCCTGGGCGAGCGACGATGAGACACTGTTTTACACCGTAGACGACGAGACAAAACGGCCACATCAAGTCCTGCGCCATCGGCTTGGCGCGAGAGGTGCCGACGCGCTGGTCTACCAAGAGGATGATGAGCGATTTCGGGTAGCAGTGTGGCGCTCACGGAGCGGGGAGTACGTCTTTCGCGGCGCCTTCAGTCACACGACCAGCGAGATCGGGTTCATCTCCGGCTCGGATCCGACGGGCGGGTGGCGAGTGGTCGCGGAGCGCCGCCAGGACCACGAGTACGACGTTGCGCACCACGGCGGGGACTTCTTGATCCGGACCAACGACCGTGGACGCAACTTTCGGATCGTTCGCGCGCCGGTCGACAACCCCGGCCCCGGGTCCTGGCAAGAGCTCATCGCGCATCGCAATGGAGTGATGCTCGAAAGCTTAGACGTGTTCGAAGATTTCTACGTGCTCCTCGAGCGCGAGACGGGTCTTCCATATCTTCGCGTCTCGCGGTTTTCCGACGGTGACTCCCATCGTATCGCGATCGATGAGCCGGTGTACTCGATTCACCCGGGCACCAACGAGGAGTTCGCGACCGCTGTCTATCGCTATCGCTACGAGTCACTCACGACGCCAGACTCGGTGTTCGACTACGACGTTCGCTCCAAGTCGAGAACCCTGGTGAAGCAGATCGAGGTGCTCGGGGGCTACGATCCGTCCGACTATGAATCGGAGCGCCTTTGGGCGACCGCCCAGGACGGAACCCAAATCCCAGTCTCGGTGGTCTACAAGACAGGCACGCCGAAGGACGGCTCCGCTCCCATGCTGCTCGTGGGCTACGGCTCTTACGGCTATCCGTACCCCACGGGGTTCTCACACTCCCGCGTGAGCCTGCTCGATCGGGGCTTCATCTACGCGATTGCGCACATCCGCGGGGGTGGCGAGCTCGGCAAGCCGTGGCACGACCAGGGACGGATGGAGAACAAGATGAACTCCTTCACGGACTTCATCGTGGTCGCCGAGTATCTGCTCGCCAAGCGATACACCACCAGCGGGCGTCTAGCGATTCAGGGCGGAAGCGCCGGCGGTTTGCTCATGGGCGCCGTCAGTAATTTGCGGCCTGAGCTCTTCGGCGCCGTCGTGACGCTCGTCCCATTCGTCGACGTCCTCAACACCATGCTCGATGACACCCTTCCGTTGACGGTTGGGGAGTACGAGGAGTGGGGCAACCCCAACGACCCCGACGCATACGCGCGCATCAAAGCGTACTGCCCGTACACGAATATCGGGGCACACCCTTACCCCACCATGCTCGTCCGCACGTCCCTCAACGACAGCCAGGTCATGTACTGGGAACCCGCGAAATACGTCGCCAAGCTCCGCGCGCTCAAGACGAACGACAAGCCTCTGCTGTTCAAGATCAACATGGACGCAGGCCACGGCGGAGCTTCGGGACGATACGACTACTTAAAAGAAACCGCTCTCGACTACGCGTTCATCTTGACCCAGCTGCAGTAGAGCGAGCGTCCCGGGGCACGGCGGGACACGACACGGCAACTGCATCACCGGAGAACGGCTAGCGACGCACGTGCTCGCGAGCGGGACCCGCTCGGCCGTCTCTTCACGTCGAACTACGGCTAGCCTCCCCCCCACTCGCTGTGCCGCACATCGCGAGCCGTTCTCCTAGGTACAAGTCAATGTACGAGGGGCGTCGTGCGTGGCGTGCTTGGACTTAACCCTTTGAAAAAGGGGACTGTTTCCTTTTTCGTGTGAGGAGTCGTCCATAGGGGATCGGACAAACGCGATATGGGGTGGAGTCGGCGTAGCGAGTGACAATCGGCACGACAGCAACCACCGCCGATTGGGCGCGAGCTCCGAGGGGCGCCTTGCGTGGCCTCAGGCCCCAAGTCCCTCCGGTCACCTTTGCAAGGCGCCCCGTCCGGCGCAACCCCGTGTCGCGTTTGTCCGAGCCCCGGTGAACCTGTGAGCACGCCGACCCGTCCGCAGGGTTCCCGTGTCGTGTCCCGCCGTGCCCCGGTTCGCTCGCGAGCACGTGCGTCGCGTGCCGGTCTCCTGTGATTCAGTTTCGGTTTCGGCGGGAGCGTGGGGCTGGGACTGTGTTGCCGGTTTTGCATGCCAGCCAATGCAAGACGTCCAACGACGACAGGAGTCCCACGACCCTTCCGTTTGCGTCGACGACCGGAAGCCGGTGGATGCCTTCATAGGCCATCAATGCTGCGGCTTTCGAAACCGACTGATCTTCTTCCAGCGTGAACGACATCGAGGTCATGATGTCCTTCACTCGGCCGTCCGGAGTGACCCCATGCCGGAGGAGGTCGGTTTTGGAGACGACGCCCACGGGCCTTCCTTCCGCGTCGACCACGGGGACTCCGCTATACCCACCGTCGAGCAAGCAGCTCGCCAATGCAGGCAGGGTCACCTCTTCGGTCACGCACTGCACATTGAGGCTCATGATACGTGACACCGGCGTGCAATCGGCGCGCTCCCGACGCCTCCGTAGGAATCCTTCGCGTTCTCCGGTTTCGAGAAAGCGCCGGAGAGACTGCCGCGCTGTCGGCGCGTTGCTCTCGTAACAGTGCAGCAGCCCACTTTGCTCCTCCCGGTCGAAGGACAGCCCGATATACTCCTCACACTCGACACACTCGTTCACCCGGACGGTGCGCATCTGCCGAGGGCAATAGACCGTGGAGTACGAGGAAGTCGCCCCATTCGCCGCCAGTGTCTGACGGACGCGAATCTCCAGCTCGTAGTACGGGGCCTTTGAAACCATCGGTATCCCCCGATCGGAGGGTACGGGGGATGGAGTTTCGCATCAAGTCCGAGGGAACCCCAGTTCGCGTCCCCTTCACACGTAGGGATCAGCGTCAGCGTCAGTGCCAGCGTCAGTGCCAGCGTCAGTGCCAGCGTCAGTGCCAGTGTCAGTGCCAGTGTCAGTGCCAGTGTCAGTGCCAGTGTCGGCGCCAGCGTCAGCGTCAGGGTTCCGGGGTGGGGCGGGTGGCGTAGTCGGCCAGGGCTCTCACGACGTTGTCCGCCAGCTTCTTTGCATCCCCCTGCTTCCCCGCGATCCCATTCGCCAGAAAACTAAACGCCACGGATCGCTCGGGCTCGCCTAGCACATAGCCCGACAGCGCCACCACGTCCCTCAGCGTCCCTGTCTTCGCCCGTACCATTCTTGGGCGGGGCAGGTCCCGGAGGCGAGTCTGTAGGGTGCCGTCTGAGCCGGCTACCGCGAGGTGTGCGACGTACTCTGCTCGGATCGCAGGGTCGCGATAGACGGCGACCAGAGTTTCCGTCACGTGCCGCGGGGCGATCTGGTTGCCGTCAAAGAGGCCGGAGCCGTTGACCAGGACGAGTCCTTCCGTATCGACGCCCATCTTCATGAGCTCCTCACGTACGACGACGGTGCCGTTCGCAGAGGTGCCGGGTCGTTCCAGTTGGGCGCCCAGGATCTTCAGCAGCATCTCGGCGGTGAAGTTGTCACTCCACTTGCCCACGGGGTAAAGCAGCGAGCTCAGTTGACTGGAGGGCATATCAACGAGTACCGGCTGCTGCTCGGTGACCGGCCCATATTCCACAGCCAAGGCACCACCGAGCCCCGCCTTCTTCAATGCACGCACCAAGAGAAGCGCTGCGTAGGTCTTCGGGTCCGGCACGCGGCGACGGTAGTACAAGGTGCGAACCTGCTTTGGGATCGCGCCATCGACGCGAACGGCGAGGTGTCCGTCCTCTGTAAGCTTGTCCTCGATCCGCGGCGTCGGCGGACCGCCGGCGATGGTCACCGTCCGGTTGTCGATCTGAACGTAACCATCCGCGAGCACGCGGACGCGCCCAGGGCCTTCGAGCTCGGCGCCGGGGCCGAGATGCACGACGTAGCTGTTGCGATTGACGGCGAAGGCGGAGATGGCCGCACGGAATGCAGCGGACTCCTTGGGTTGCTGTTCGAACGCGGGTGGGAGGATTTGATCGTCGAAATAGGTGTCGTCGATCAGGATGCGATCGACGCTGTCCACCCCTCTTAGATGCAAGGCCTCTGCCAGCGCATCCAATCCTGCGTACCCCAAGCTTGGGTCGCCGGATGCCCGAACCACCAGCTGAGTCACGCGGCCGTTCTCGATCGTACCCTCGACCTTGGTGGCCGCTCGAAAGGCCGGCCCTAGGCGCCGAAGTGCGGCCGCGGCGGTCAGGAGCTTCTGGTTCGACGCAGGATTTCGAGGGCGTTCGGGACGATTGCGGTACAGTTCCTCCGCATCGTGCAGACGAACGACATGAATCCCGAGCCCATCGCCAAGGCCCGCCCGCCGGACGAGGGTGGCGATCGTCTGCGCAAGCGGCTCCGGCCCCTTGGCGCGAGCGCCAGGGCTCACGACCAGGAGGCCGATGATCGCGAAACAAAGAAGCGCTCGGTGCGCCATCGTCTGCAGCCTAGCAGCGCCCTCGTTCTGCTCCTAGTGATCGGCCTTGGCTGCAGCCGGCCGGTGGCTCCGGACCCGAACGCCCTAGTCGTGATGCTGCCGCGGGATGCGGAGCAACTGGACCCGCGCTTCGTCGGTGATCCCTACGGGCTCCGTGTCTCACGGCTCCTGTTTGGCTCGCTGGTGACGATCGATCCGCGTACACTCGAGGTGATCCCAGACCTCGCGGAATCGGTGACGGTATCGAGCCCGACCCAATTCGAGGTGCGGCTCCGTGATGACTTGCGCTTCAGTGACGGTAGCCCCCTAGACGCGAAAGACGTGGTGGCCACCTTCGAGGGCATCGTCGATCCGAAGCTCCGAAGCCGCTACGCGCACACCTATCGAAGGATCGCCGAGATGCGGGTACCCGACCCGCAAACCATCGTTTTCATCCTCCGCGAACCGCACGCCACATTTCTGACGGATCTCGAGCTTCCGATCGTTCGAAGTGAAGACGCCTATCGACGCGTCGCCACGCCCGAAGATCCGTTTCCCGTAGGCGCCGGGCCATATCGCCTCATCAAGCGTGACCCGGGAGTGCTCGAGCTGCGCGCCAACCCTCACTGGCATCGCGGAACCCCCAAGCACCCTAGCTTGCGATTGGTCGTCATCCGGGACGACAACACCCGTGCATTGCGAATGCTAGCGGGGCAGGGCGATCTCGCCATCGCCTCGATTCCTCCGCTGCTCCTTCCGATGTTCCGAGACGACCCACGTTTTGAAACGCGGAGCGCCGCAGGAATATCGACGATGTATCTCGGCTTTCAGACCACGTCACCCAAGCTCGACGACGTCCGGGTTCGCAGCGCGATTGGCTATGCCATCGATCGCGCGCTCCTGGTGCGCGCCAAGTACGACGGCCTCGCCCGAGTCACGGACAGTTGGATTCCACATGGCCATTGGGCGGACGTCGGCGTGTCGCCACCTCGCGACTTCGACCCTGAGCAGGCTCGCGTGCTCCTCGACGCGGCCGGTTTTGCCGATCCGCCAGGCACCGAGCCTCGCATGCGCCTCGTGCTTCGGACGACCTCCGAACGGTTTCGGCAGTCAGTCGCACGCGCGATCGCCGCGATGCTGGGCGACGTCGGTATTGAGGTCGACGTACGGCCGTCCGAAGCAGCGACCTTGATCTCCGACCTCAATCGCGGCCGCTTCGAAATCACTTTGCTGCAGGTGCCGGAGGTGATCGAGCCGCACGTCCTCAGCTGGTTCTTCGATTCCTCGCGGATCCCTGGCCCAGAGAGCGAGGGCGCGAACCGTTGGCGGTACCAGAACGAGGAGCTCGACCGACTCTTCGAGGTCGGCAGAACCGAAGTCGATCGACAGCGGCGGTTGGAGGCCTACGAGCGAGTCCAGAACATCCTGGCCCGTGACATTCCGGTTCTGCCCCTGTGGCAGCCAGATACCATCGCGGTGGTCCGCCAAGGATCGAGCTTCGACGTGCCGCGAGACGGACGCTTCGGGACGCTGGCGTTCTGAACGCTCAGTGGTACCGTGCAGGGTGATCCTGAGGGACCCGGTCCACGGCTTGATCGCCTTTGAAGGCACAGCGGAGCGACTGGTTCGATCCCTGCTCGACACGCGGGAAGTGCAACGCCTCCGGCGCGTTCGCCAGCTCGGACTGGCCTCGCTGGCATTCCCGGGAGCGGAGCACACACGTTTCTCGCACGCGATCGGTGCCGCACACGTCATGCAGGCCCTTCAGCACCGCATCGACGCTTGCAGCCATGAGTTGCCCGTGGAGCAGAGGCTCGACGAGGAGGCGAGGGCGGAGGGGCTCGCAGCCGCGCTCTTGCACGACCTGGGTCACGGACCGTTCTCGCACCTGTTCGAGGAAGTGCTGCCCCACGCCAAGCATCACGAGCAGTGGACGCAGGAGACCTTGCTCGACCCATCGACCGAAGTGCACCAGGCCCTCGAATCGTTCTCGGCGGGGATGGCGGAGCGGGTTACGGGCTTGTTGAACGGCAACTATCGGCTCAGCTATCTCAGCCAGAGTGTCAGCGGAACCTTGGATGTGGATCGCGCGGACTATCTCTTGCGTGACAGTCACATGACGGGCGTGCGCTATGGCTTGTACGACCTCGACTGGTTGCTGCAAGCGTTGACGGTCGCGTGCGTGAACGATCGATGGGTCCTCGCCATCGAAGGCCGGAAGGGATTGCCGCCGGC
>CALLDH010000076.1 GCA_937998345.1 uncultured bacterium
GAGCTCCGCACAAAACGCAACGACGTCGCGGGCGACGGCCGCGAGGCCCGGAAGATCTGCACCACGCTCGGCACGATGGCGAGCCAGGGCTGGCACGACGGGAACCCACTGGCTCCCATTTCGGAAAGCCACTGAGAAACCTGCCTCGTCCCGCAGTCGGACCCTTCGCAATCTCATGGCCTGCTCCTCATGACTTCACCCACGCGGGGACCCGTTGCAGAACGATTCGCAACGGGTCCCACGCCGACGGCGCTGCTAGGACGCGCTCGTTCGGATGAAAGCAATCTGTTGGTAGCGAATAGGAACCAAGCGGTCGATCAGTCCTGTTCACGCTCGAACTTCATTCCGTCTTTGCGACCTTCTTTCAGAAAGGCCAATTCATCGCCACGCGCCTGGATGATCTCCTCCGCTTTTTCGTCGGTGTGCCGCTCATTAACCGCCAGGTCGACGTACATTTCCATGCCGAATGCGCCGTCCAGGTCGTCCACGATGCGCTGCTTCCACCGTCGACGGAACACTTGCGTCGTCATGCGGCGGGTGTGACGCGGTTTGCTCATCAGACGATCGGCGATTTCATAGGCGCGCTCGATCAATTTATCCTTGGGTACGATCTCACTGATCATGCCCCAGTCCAGCGCCGTCTTGGCATCGATCGGTTTACCCATCCACATGGCGTATGTACCGCGGCGCAAGCCCGCCAGTTCCATGAAGCAGCTGTGAATGCCATCACCCGGTACCAGACCGTAGCCATAGTGGTCATCAAGAATAATCGCATCATCAGAGGCGATCGCGATATCCATCATCAGTCCAATTTCCGCATGGAATCCGAAGCCTGGGAACGCGCAGATTGTCGGGAACTCGACGTCGTGAACCAGAGAGATCAGCATGTTGCGGCCGTCGTAGAACATGTTTTCGTAGGTCGCGCGTTTCTGATCGCCACCAGCAGCGGGCTCTTCTATCTCAGCCCAGCTTTCGGTATCGAAGCCGCGCATCCAGTTTCCGCCTTTCGCCGTGAAGATCAGCACCTCGTTCTCCGGATCAGAGCCGATGGTGCGGAACAGTTGCCAGATCGCGCGGTGCAGCTGAGCATTCCATTGCACTTCACCGCCAAGGGTGTGCATGCACACAAAAAGCACGCCATCTTCTCGGCGCTCCATCTCGAAGTGCTCCTTGAAGAACTCCTTGTAGTCCTCGAATTTTGGTGTCGGTAACCAGTTCGTGAGTGCCATGTCATCCTCCTTGAGGTGGGGTTGCGGTTGAGGCCGGGTCGAAACGGTCATGGCCACGACTTCTCATCTAGTTATTCAAACGACTTATTACAGGGAAACAAACTTGTCAATCGAATAACTTTGGCGCCGTGCAGCTCCGCCGAAAAGGGGAAAAGCGGACTTTTGCCCCTGAAAAAGGAGTGTCTTCGTGCGCTTCTCAGCGTATCCAGCGCTTCAGACTTGGGCATGCGAGCTGCGGTAGCACCTCCCCTTGTGCGTTGGTGCAGAACGTGGCGGTGACGCCTATTTTGCGCGTGGCTCGGTGATCGTGACCTTTACGCTTCCTATGCCCTCGCCACGGACGATTACCTCATCGCCCGCTTTCAAGAAGCGCGATTGATCCTTGCCGAGGCTTACCTCGAGCTTCTTGAAGCGGTCGAACCCAATGAGATCGGCGAGCCGCACGAGCCAGCGAGGCGTCGCCATCGCCACGCCCGCCGGCGTGCCGGTGAGTACCATGTCGCCGCGGTGAAGTGGCTGGGTGGGGTACTTGGCGTGAACGAATCGGAGCATCTCACGCGGCGTGTAGATCAGATCGCTGGTGTTCTGCCGCTGGCGGAGCTCGCCGTTCACCGATGTCTCGATATCCACACATGGAAGACCGTCAGGCTGGTGCTCGTTCGGTACCCAGACCTTCGAGGCGGTCGGTAGGAAGCCTGGGAAGCTCTTGGAAAGACCCCAGTAGTCATAGCGGTTCGGTTGGCCCTCACCCAGGATCCCAACCGCCCGCGCGGACAGATCGTTTGCGATCAAGAACCCGAGCTTGGGCCAGAAGTCGTCACGGGCAAGCGCCTCCGGCGCGATGTCTTCGAGAAGCACGAACGCAAGCTCGGTTTCGTAGTCGAGAAGCGGTGCGATCGATTCGAAGTCGCTTCGCAACCGAGCGCCGAGACCCGGCTCGATCGAGTCGGCCGCCGCGAAGATCGCTTCGCTGTCAGGAAGAGCGACTTCGCTGCCATCCGTCGTGAGTGCCTGCGGCGCCTTCCGAAAAATCGGTGGCGGTGCGCCGGGCTCGAAGTCCGAGGCGGTTTCATTGATATGGCCAGCGTACGCGAGACCTATGCCGTAGATCGTCGACGGCGGCTCCAATGGAACGTACGAGCCTTGCGCGATGTCCAAGCACCAGAAGGACGCGGGTGTAGGCGGGTGTCGAAGCGGACGCAGCAGGTAGTAGGCAAGCCCGGCGACGGCGACGAGGAGCACCGCCAGAATCACCAGCACCGATCTCATCCCAACCCCACTTTGGCAGCTGCGTCCCTTAGAGCAGTCGCGGGGTTTTCGGCACCGTCCTTCCGACGCCACGCAACGTGCCCGTCCGGGCGCAGCAGCAGCGCGCCGTCGCTTCCGATTTCGCACGTCGATTCGAGACACGCGCGCGCGTCGGGGTCGGTGCTCGCTTCATGGACCGACACCGCGCGGACTTCGGTCTTGAGGGATGCGTCGAGCGACTGTGCCGCCTCGCGCCAGTCGGCCCCATCGCCGCCAAGCAAGAGGGTGTATCGGTCATAGCTCATCAGGTCGTGACTGGAACGTCCTTCGGGTTTGCCAGTCAGCTGTACGTGGGGGAAACGGGCCCCGGGCCTAGTCGACGGGGTGTACTCGGTGACTTGTTGCTCGTAGGGCGCACTACCGCCGGGCTCCGTAGCAACCGCGCCTCTTTCATAGATGTAGCCAATGTCGAGGCCGATCCGATCGAAGTGGCCGGTTTGGTCGACGATCGAGTGCAACACGCGCGAACGAACCCGCTTACTCAACCAGAAACGCTTCAAGAGAAAGTGGACTGGAAGTCGCAGCAGCCACAGAAACGCGTTTCGAAGAAACGACGGCAGCGCCTTCAAGAAGGCGTTGTTCTTGATCTTGGCGAGGGTCTCCGGGCCGTCACGCTTCAGTCCGAATGCCTTGATGACCTCGAACATCTTGTTGTAGTTCCTGAGGCTCTCGGCACCGTTTCGTTCCGCGACGGACTTTCGTTCCGACTCGTAACTGTCGAGCAACGACTCGGGAGCCTGCCCGCGCATGACGGCCGCGAGCTTCCAGCAAAGGTTGTGCGCGTCCGCGATGCCGGTGTTCAGGCCTAGCCCGCCGGTCGGCGGAAAGCGGTGGGCCGAATCGCCGACGAGGAAGACGCGACCGCTACGGTAGCGGTCGGCGACCTGGCAGGTCATGCGCCAATTCGAAACCGACTTGATGTGGATGTCGCGGTCCGCGCCAAGCGCCTTCTTGATGCGCTTTTTCAGAACTTCTTCGGTGAAGTCGTCACGGCGTTCGTAGGGCGAAGCGATCGGGAAATTATACGTCCAACGCTTGTCGACGTGATGCGCGATGAAGGCGCCATATCCTTCCGGATGGAGAATCCAGTAGAGCTTCGCGGGTGTCTCGATGAAGTCCCGGAGGTTCTCTTCGAAGTACACATTGACGAAGTCTTCGATCTTCTCGGGGCCGATCATTGCGATGCCGAGCGACTTCCGAACCCGGCTTCCAGCGCCGTCGGCGCCGATCAAGTATCGGCTCCGAACGCGAAAAGCTTCGCCGTTCGCGAGAGACCGTACCTCGGACTCGGTCGCGGCGCCGTCGTCTACGACCGACTGCCACTCGTGCTCGAGCAGTAGCTCGATGTGGGGATCCGCGCTGAGGTGACGGCGAATCACACGCTCGAACTCGGTTTGAGAGAGATTGAGGTAGGGCTTCTTCGAGCGGAGGTGGCTTGCGTATTTCTGGGCGCTGCTTCCATCGGCCAGAAGATCGATCCGGCCGAACTCCTCGTTGATCGTCCGGCAGAACAAGATGCGCGACCCGTCGCTGTCCGGCGACGCTTCTTCGGCGAGCTCCTCGGTGCTGATGCCGAGCTCATTCAAGATCTCGATCGTACGCGTGTTGATCTCATGCCCCTTCGGATGCTCATCGAGCCCAGGTTGGCGTTCGACGACGATCGAACGAAGCCCGAGGCGTGCAAGGCAAAGAGCACTCACCATGCCCGCCGGGCCGGCGCCGACGATCAAGACATCGGTTTGTTTGTCGTCCATGGCTACCCCGCCTGCGCCTCGTGCTTCGACGCCGAGTAGACCAATGCAATCGCGGCGACGAGAATCGCGGTCAGCACCGAGAACGCAAACGTGTTCTCTTCGATGCCGAAGATGTGCATGTGGTATAGGGGATCGATCATCGCGCCCTCGTACGCGCCGACGAACGCGACCGCGATCCAGAAGCCGACGATGTTGCAGCCCTGCCAGAGACAGGAGAGCTTCAAGTCGGGGACCTTCGGCGTTCGCCTTCGCCAGATGAAGTAGAGGTTACAGACGCCCGAGCACACCATGAAGCCGAGAAGCCAGGCGAGGTGCACGCGGGCGTGGCCGACCCATGCGGGGTTCAGCAGATGTGACACGCCGGTGTCCCGGATTGCAGGACCGAAGAATTCGGCGCACGAAATGGTCAGGAGGACCTGAGCTGTTCGGATTGCCTTGGCCGGCTCCATCATCACCTCCAGCAGCTACGTAGCGATTTATTCGCCTGACATAACTGGAAGGAATACCCTTGTCAATCGAATAAAACGTGCTACGAAACGAAGAGCATGAGCACGGAGCAATGAATGGGGCCTGAACCAGGAGCAACCGAAATCAAGAAAGAAAAGCCGCGGCCGCGCAAGTCGCAGGAGACGCGTGATCGGATCATTCGGGCCGCGGTAAAGGCCTTCTCTGAATCGGGCTTCGAGGGCGCGTCCACTCGCCAGATCGCTGCGCTGGCTGGAGAGAACCAAGGGCTGATTACGTATCATTTCTCGACCAAAGAAAATCTCTGGAAAGCAGCCATCGACTCGCTCTTCGTCCCTTTTGCCGCTGATTTGGCAGACCGCGCTCAGGTGCTGGCGGACGCGGACATCCGGACGCGGCTTCGATTGATCGTCATCTTTCTTGTCCGGCAAGCCGCGGAGCGACCAGAGCAAATGCGCTTGATGGTGCATGAGGGCCGCGAGGACAGCCCCCGCATCAAGTGGCTCGTCGAGCGTCACATCAAGGCTCAGTACGAGTACGCGTGCACCATCATCCGCGATGCGATCGATGCCGGCTTGATGCCACCCGCTCCGTACATTCACTACTTCTACATCATCGTCGGGGCGGCTTCCCTGTTCTTCACGGGAAGGACCGAGTGCAAGCACCTGACAGGCATTGACACGACCGACCCGGCGACGATCGAGGCACATGCCGAGACGCTGGTGAATCTCCTTCTGCGTTGAAGTCAGCGCCACTGGTACGAGAAGTGACCAAAGACGCCGAGCCTGAAAAGAATAATACGGATCGACCGACGAGACGGCTCCTGACGCGTTTCGCCATCGGAGCGCTCGTCCTATCGCTGATTCTTGCCATCACGGGCTGGGCCGTGTTTCGTTTTACCAATGTAACGGACATGCTCATGCGTAGTACCGTTAAGAATCTAGCTCTCAGTCAGCGTAACGACTTGTTCACCGATGGTCAGATACACGTCATCATACTGGGCACCGGTTCGCCCCAGCCGGGCTCCGACCGCCTGCCCGCCGCCAACGCGGTTATCGCGGGCGACGAGTTCATCATCGTCGACGCCGGCGAAGGCGCAAGCCGCACCATGAGCGCACTTCGACTCCCCACGCAGCGCATCTCAACCGTGCTGCTGACACATCTTCACTCTGATCA
>CALLDH010000077.1 GCA_937998345.1 uncultured bacterium
CTGCTCACGCGAAGCGTAGAATCGCGTGTTGCAGAATTTCTACTCGATGCGTCCTCGAGGCACGGGATCCCAGATTCAAGGGGGATCCTGGTGGGTGTGAAATTCACCCATCAGGAAATAGCGAGCTACGTAGGCTCGACTCGGGAAACCGTCACATTGGTGCTCGGCGCCTTCAAAAGGGCAGGCGTGATCGCAACCGATCATCGCCGCGTCGTCATCAAAAACATCCCAGGATTGCGCAAGAGGGTCTAACAAAAAAGGGGAGCGTCCGAACGGCGCGGCCTGGGGGGGCCGCCGCCGGGCGGACGGTTTTTTTGCCGGGGCCGGTTGCGGCGTTAGAGCAGGTCGTCTTCGGCCTTGAGCTTCTTCTCCATACGCCCGATCAGCCCGCTCCAACCCTCGTCCTTGATCACCCTGCGGAACTGGCGCTTGTAGTTCTTCACGAGGCTTACCTCGTCGGTGAAGATGTCGAAGACCTTCCAGTCCTCGTCGGCCGGGCTCATGCTGTAGTCGATGGTGACTGGGGGCTGGCGCTTCTTCCTGATCGATTTGGCCGAGGACTTCACTTTGACGCCGGTCTCGATCGGTTCGGTGCCGACCCACTTCACTTTGTACTCGAGCGTCGACTCCATGTTGCGTTGGTACTGCCGCTCGACGAGCTGGCGGAGGAGGCTGACGAAATGGTCGCGCTCGCGGGGAGTGCGCTTGGCCCACTCCTTGTCGAGGGAGAGCTTCGCCAGGCGGCCGTAGTCGAGGAACTCGCCCAGCAGGACGGTGAGCTCCTCGGCGCGCTTCGGCGTGTCCGGCTTTCGCAGCACCTGGCGCACCTTGTTGTGCTTAGTGCGAATGAAAGCCTCGGCCTTTTCCGCTTCGGCCGCGGTGACCGCAACCTCGGTTGCGGTCGCCGGTTCGCTTTCGGCGAACGCGTGCGAAGAGAGAAGAAGGCAAGCTGCAAGAAGAGTTGGAATTATTGATAAACGAGCCATCATTTCCTTGTAGACGAGCATAGCAGGCCGTTTATTCCTCGCAGTCCAACGGGCGCCAGCCCTTTGGCGCGAGCAGCGGCATGTTTGTAGCCTTCTCGAGGCCAGCAATCGCAAGGTTGTACTCGGCGGTGGCCATGAGGCGTTTCGAGCGGGCGCTGAAATACGCTTCGATCGAGTCGACCAGCTCCATTGCTGTCGTCGTTCCAACTTCGTAGCCCTGGCCTGCGGACACGAACCACTTTCGGGTTTCTTTCTCGGAGCGGGTCCAGCTGCCGAGTCGTCGCTTAGCGTCCTGCAGCTCCTCATAGAGTGCAGTCACTTCGATCTCGATCCCTTGTTGGGCTTCTTCGGTCTTGGCCTTCAGCGACTTGATCTCGGCCTTGGCCGCCTTCACGCGCGCATGTGTCCCGCCGAAGTCGAGCTTCCACTGAGCGAGCAAGCCCGCATACGCGCCGGCGAAGTTGCCGCGGTCGATGACGAACGGGTTTTGGATGTCGGTGATGCCTGCTGTCCTTGCGAAGCTCGCGCGAAGCGCAAGGAGGATGTCGGGAAGGTACCCTGCACGTTTGACCGTGAGGTTGGCGTCGGTCGCGGACTTTGCAGCTTCGAGTTGGAAAAGCTCTGGGCGATTCCCCAGGGCGCGGTCGACGTGCTCGCTGAGCTCGATGACCTCGCTCTGCACCGCTTCCAGCGGGCATTCCGGAACGATGGCAGGCCTGAGGCCAGAAAGGATTTCGAGGGCGGCTCGGGCTGAGGCTTCGAGCCTTAGAGCCTCCGACTCGCGCGACTCGATTTCAGACAAGGCCGACACGAGGCGCCAGTAGTCGGTTTGCTTCACGCGTGGGTCGTCTGCTTTGAGCCGCGCGTCGAGCTTGTCCACCGCTGTCCTCAACTTGTCTTTGCCCTCCGAGATCATCGCCTGCAGGTCGAGGGAGAGTTGCGTGCCGAAGTAGGCACGGCGGACGTCGAAGACGACTCGCGCCAAGGTCCGGTCTCGTTCTTGCTCCGATGCCGCGATACCCGCGGTGGCGGCCTTCTTGCCGGCGCGATACTTGCCGAAGGTGTAAATCGGGATCCCGCCTTCGATGCCGACCTCGCCGCCGGGACCCCAACGATTGGACCAGGGGATCTGTGGATCAGGGCTGAAGATTGCAGTACCGCGAGCACCAGGTGCCACGAAGAAGGTGGCCCGACCCTGGAACTGCATGAAAGGCGAAATCTTCGCTTCGCTCAGACGCGCTTGCGCCGCGTCGATATCCGCGGCCGCTGCCTTGAGTCCCGGATACCGGAGGACTGCGGCCTGCGTGTACTCGTCAACATGGTACGCCCGGCCGACCACGGGTTGTTCGGGCGAAGGCTCCGCTTCGTTGGCGCCTGCCTCTTCGGCGATCACATGCGCTGCGATGCCGAGCATCGACAGCGCCATGATCCCTAGCGCCCAGATCCTGACCATGCGCTTTTGTAGCTGGAAACGGGCCGCTGGGCCACGAATGCGCGGTTACTTCGACTTCTTGGCGCCGCTACCGCCGCCCTGTTTCGCCTGCTTGTTGTAGCGCTGAATGAGCACGTCCGTGAGATCCAGGTTCGAGGGAACCCAGACGACACCGCCTTCGTTGGCTTCGATGATCATCGTGTAGCCCTCGGTCTGGCCGATGCGACGGAGGATGCCCTGCATCTTCTCGAGGATCTTCTGGGTGAGCTCCGCTTCCTTGGTGGAGAGCTCCTGCTGGTACTGCACGTACTCGTTCTGCAGCTCCATCAAGTCCGCCTGGTACTTCTCGACCTTCTTCTCGAACGCGTCCTTGCTGAGGACGTCTTGCTGCCGCTCGAGACTCTCTTTTTGAGCTTTGAGGCTCTCTTGCGCCGCGTTGAGCGACTCCTGCCGCTCATCAAAGACTTTCTTCAGTCGCCGCTTGGCCTGCCGGCCGTCTTCGGTTTCGTTGATGGCACGCTGAAGATCGACCACGCCAATCTTGACCTGCGCGTCCACTGTGGACGCCGATCCGGCGAGAATGACGGTAGCCAAAGCGATAGTAACGATTCTGCAAAAGCGCATTAGAGCATCCTTTCAGGCCCGGCGTAGCTAGCCGTTTGCCGGGATCCGGTCAAGCCGCAGGGGTTATACGCCTCGTAGTCCGGTTTCATTCGGTCAGAACGACTGGCCAATCGTGAATTCGAAACGAATTGGGCTGTCCTGAGGTCGCTTACGGATGGGAATACCCCACTCGAATCGGAGCGGCCCGAGCGGTGAGAACCATCGAAAACCGAAGCCCACCGAGTAACGGAGGAAGCCATGCATCCCGCACGGCGCAGACGAAGGATCGGCGTCGGGTGACACAGGCGCCTGGCAGTTGCCGAAGCCGTCCCGGAAGGCGAAAACGTTCCAGGCGTTGCCCCCGTCCGTGAAGATGACGCCCTTGATCCCGACCGCCTCGATGAGCGGGAACTCGAACTCGATGTTGTAGAAGGCCTGGAAGTCGCCACCGATCGGGCGGCCCTGCGCGATGATCGGGAGGTTCGGATCGCCCGCCGAGGCGACGCCGGCTTGTGGACCGACCGACTGCAGGCGGTAGCCACGAATCGTGTAAATGCCACCGAGATAGAACCGCTCGAACACCGGGACCGACTTGCGCGATGTGATGAGACCAAGCTCGGCGTTGACCTTGAAGACCACGGGGCCGAACACCTTCTTGTAAAAGCGACTGAAGGCGGTCTGCCGAACGAAGGTATTGTCCGAGCCGAGGTACTGATCGGCGACTTGCACCGCGTAGTTCGCGAAGATTCCTTGTGTCGTCGAAATCCGGTTGTCGCGGTTGTCCCAGTTGAGGGTGAACCGGAGCGAACTCGTGATGCCGTCACGGAAGGCGTTGGCGATGAAGATGTTGGAGAAGGTGTTCGCCAGGTCGCCACCCACGCCGAGGAGATTTCCTCTGGGCTGGGAGATGTTGACTTTCTCGAACTCGTAGCGGAGGAAGATACGGAAACGCGGGTTGAAGAGGGGATGTCCGGTCGTGACGTTTGCGCCGGTCGAGTCCTGGCGGAAGTCACGAAAATCTCTGATGCGCTTGAACAACCCGAAGCCGAGACTCCATTCGGACCCGAGGAACCAGGGCTCGACGAAGTTCAAGTCGATCTGTTGCCGGATGCCTGAAACCTGCAGGTTCAATCCGAGCGTCTGTCCACGGCCAAAGAGGTTTTGTTGCTGGACCTGCGCGGTAACGATGAAGCTTTCGAGCGATGAGAAGCCGGCACCGACCTGGAACGTGCCCGTCGGCTTTTCGGCGACTTCGACGTTGATCACCATCTGATCACGGGCGGTTCCCTCTTCTTCGGAGACGTCGACCCGCTCGAAGTAGCCAAGCTGATTCACCAGGGCCCGGCCGTCCTCGAGTTTGCTCTGATTGTAGAGGTCGCCCTCGCTGATTCGGAACTCTCGCCGAATGACGGCGTCGCGCGTCTTGGTGTTGCCGCGGACGTGGAGGCGCTCGATGTAGACGAGCGGCCCCCGCTGGATGTTGATGGTCACGTCCACGAGATGGTTCACATCGTCGAGGTCCGTGCCCGGCACCATTTCCACCAGGGCATAGCCGTTGTCGCGGTAGGTGCGGCTGATTCCCTCGATGCCTTCGGCGATCTTGCTCCGGCTGAACCAGTCGCCCGGCTTGAGCTTCACCATCTTGCGGAGCTGGGCCTTGGGCGCGACTGTCTCGACTTCGTTCCCGGCGCCATCGGTTTCCATGATGTCGAACTCGCGAATCCGGAAGCGTGGGCCTTCTTCGACGGGGATCGTGATGTCGACGTACGCGCGGTCGGCCGTGAGCTCCACCGTTGGGCGACCCGGACGCATCATCAAGTAGCCCTTGTCGTAGTACCAGGCCTGAACTCGGGTCAGGTCTTCGTCGAAGGCCGAACGGCTGAACTTGTTGCGGTCGCTCAGGAACGAGAACATCCCGGTCTCGTTCGTCTGCATGATTTTGAGGAGCTCCGCGGCGGGGAGCTCCTTGTTGCCTACGAAGCTGATGCGCCTCACCTCGACTTCGGCGCCCTCGTCGATGTTGAACACGATGTCGACTTGGTTGGTATCGCCGGGGACTCGCCGGAGCTCGTACCCGACATTCGCAAGGAAGAAGCCCTCTTCCGAATAGAGCTGTCGCATCGCATCGGCCTGAGACTCGACATCGGGAACCGAGAGGATCGTCCCGGGCTCGAGCGTGATCGTCTCGTCGATGTCGTCCTCGTCGACCTCGTCGTTGCCCTTGTAGATGACCTTGCGAATCGCGGGCCGTTCGACGAGACGAATCGTGAGCTTGATCCCGGCGCCGATCGGATCGGATTCGATCTGGAGGTCGTCGAAATACGCCATGTTCCAAAGCGCCTTGGCGTCTCGCGTGACCGCGGGGTCAGTGCACGTAGACCCTCGACGGAGCTTCATCGTGGCGCGCACATCTTCAGGATCGACGCGGCGCGCACCGATCACCACGATGCGGCGAATTTCCTTGCCGTGACAGCTCGTGCGGGGGACCTGGATGGCCGCGTTGGGGTCTTCGACCGGCTCGTAGGGGTCGGCCTCGCCCTCCGGATCCCCTTCGCGAGTGATCGGCTCGAGTGCCGGCTGCGGTTGAGGGGATGTACGTATGGGCCGCGTCGCCGGGGGAGGCGGCTCTGGCATATTGTCCCCACTCTGAGCGCCCGCCACGGAAGCGAGCCCTGCGAGCATCAGGGCTATGGCAGGGGCTGAAGGGCGCATTGTGAGGCGTAACGATTCGGGCGGCTATAGCCGTGCCCTATTGGGGGGTCAAGTTGCTTTTCCTTGGTTTTCAAGGGGTTGGGCGCGGCGCTCGTCCGAATCGATGCGCCCGTCCTTCATGGAAACCTGCCTCGGCATCATTGCGGCGAAGTCGCGACTGTGGGTCACGATGAGGAACGTGATTCCATGCCGCCGGTTCAGGTCGAAGATCAGCGACTGCACGGAGTTGCTGGTCTGACTGTCGAGATTACCGGTAGGTTCATCGGCGAGTACGAGCTTCGGTTCCATGAGGAGTGCGCGCGCCAAGGCCACGCGCTGCTGTTCGCCTCCAGAAAGCTCACCGGGCCGATGGGTGAGCCGCTCGGAGAGCCCGACCTCGCGGAGGAGCTCCCGGGCCCGGCCTTCGAGTCGTCTCCCCCCCTGAATCAGGCCTGGCATCATCACATTCTCCAACGCGGTGAACTCGGGAAGGAGATGGTGAAATTGGAATACAAAACCGATGCTTCGGTTGCGGAACTCCGCCAGGTCTGAGCTTCCGAGACGGGTCACATCCCGGCCGCCGTAGAGGATTCGGCCCTCTGTGGGAAGATCGAGCGTCCCGATCAAATGGAGCAGGGTGCTCTTGCCGGCGCCAGACGGGCCGACGATGGTGACCATTTCGCCACTGCCGATTTCGAGATCGATGCCCTTGAGGACTTCCAGTGACCGGCCCTCGTGCTCGAAGGTTTTGGTCACGTTTTGGACGGTGACGAGTGGATCGGACATCAAGACGTGAGCAGTCAGTCGTAACGGAGCGCGTCGACGGGTCGAACGCGACTCGCTTGATACGCGGGAAAGAGAGTTGCCGCCAGGCATACCACCACGGTTGCGGCGCCAACCAGAGCGAACTCGGTGGGATCGAGGTGTACCGGAAGTTTGTCGATGTAGTAGACCTCGGGATTCATTCGGATTCCAAAGTGTTCGGCCGCAAATGTGAGCACGAAGCCAAGCCCGAGCCCCATGAGGCCGCCCGCCGCTCCGATTAACAGACCCTCGATCACGAAGATCCGAATCACGCCTCGTGCCGAGGTCCCCATGGCCTTGAGGATACCCACCTCCCGGCGTTTCTCCTGCACGAGGAGGGTGAGCGTGCCGAAAACCGAGAAGCCCGCGATGAGGATCGCGATCCCGAGGGTGATGAACATGGCGAGCTTTTCGAGGGCGAGGGCGCCGAAGAGTTGCTGGTTCATCATCTTCCAGTCGCGCACCCGGAGCTGGTCCTGCCCGATTGTCGCCGCCAGCTCGGCCGCCAGGGCAGGGGCGCGCTCGACGTCCTCGACCTTAATTTCGATGCCGCTGATGCGGCCTTCCGATCGTAAAAAACGCTGGGCCACGCCGAGGTCGATGTAGGCGTGCTTCATGTCGTACTCGTACATGCCGCTATAGAAGATGCCCGCGATTCGGAAGGGCCTGGTTTTCGGGATCGGGCCTGTGGGGCCGAGGTCGCCACGGGGGGAGACGACGGTGACGCGATCGCCGACGACGAGCCGAAGCGCCCGAGCCAGCTCTTGTCCGACGATGAGGCCTGGCATCGCGTCCTCTTTGGCTTCGGCAGGCAGGCCCTCGGCCGCCGCGCGCTCGGCGTCGTGGATCATGGCGTCGATTGGGCCGGCGGCGCTGGTGCTGATCGAGGAGTCGAGGATCCGTTCAGGGTGCTGCAAGTACTCGAGCTTGCCGTGCGTGAGGTTGTGGGCGAGGTCGGTGACCTCTGAGACCGTTGCGGGATCGATGCCGCGAAGGATGGCCCCGGCGCGATTGGAGAGACTCGACACCATGACCTCGACCTGAAGAAAGGGCGTGGCGCCCACGACGCCCTTGGTGTCGCGGGTTTGTTCGAGCAGGGGCTGCCAGTCGTCGAGCTCCTCGAAGGCCTGGTCGACCACGATGTGAGCGTGGTTGCCGAGGATCTTCTTTTTGAGGTCGGCCCGGAAGCCGCCCATGACGCTGAGTACCGAGATCAGCATGCAGGAGGAAACCGCGACCGCGAGGATCGACAGGGTGCCGCTCGCGGCGAGGAATCCGGTTTTCTTCGCGCGAAGGTGACGCGCTGCGACCATCGAGCGGAAACCGATCCGTTCAAATGCCGACAGCAGAGGGCCAACCATGCGCAGGGCGAGCCGGGTGCCGAAGACGGTGGTCACGCTCACGCGGACCACCGCGCGAATCAGGCTCGCGTCGTTTCCATCGGTGGGCGACAGCGGAAACAAGAAGCTCACCGCTAGGAAAGCGACCACGAGCGCCGCGTCGAAGCCCCACCAGAATCGCTCGCGTCGTGCGGCAGGTACCAGGAACCAGCAGGACAAGCTCAGGACCAGGATCAGCGCGGCGGTGACCGCCTGGAGCGTGGTCGCGGTGTGATAGAGCGTTGGCACCCAGGCGAGGTCGAGGTCGGAGTACGCAAGGTGGGTCAGGCCGAAGAGCAGGCTCGCGATGGTGCCACCAAGGACGTGTCCGACCGAGACGCGCGCCGCCCATAGGAGAACGCCGGCGGAGGCGGTGGTGATCACGGCATGCAGACCGGCGGTAGTCGCCAAGCCAATGATCCGGGCGCGCCCCCGCGAGCCGCGGGGCAAGTGTACCGCGCGCTGAAGGACGGCCGCGCTGAGCAGCGCCAAGGTGAGCTGGGCGGTCGTCCATGCGATGGCGAGACGAATCCACAGCAGATCGTCGCCGATCGTGGCCTGAAACCATTGGGTGCTCGTTGCGCCGAACACGAGCACCGCCGCGACATGCAGGACCCCAAAAACACAGAGGACCGCCGTCCAGAAACCGAGCGGCCGCGGTTGGCTCATTCGGCCTCCGGGCGGAGCAATGGAAAGAGAAGCACGTCGCGGATCGATGGCTGGTTGCAGAGAAGCATCACGAGCCGGTCGACGCCGAGCCCAAAGCCGGCGGCGGGCGGCATCCCGTGGGAGAGCGCGCGAATGTAGTCGGCATCGAAGTCCATCGCCTCGTCGTCTCCGCGCTCACGGTTGCGAAGCTGTGACTCGAACCGTTCGGCCTGGTCCTCCGAATCGTTGAGCTCGCTGAAGGCATTGCTCAGCTCGCGCCCATCGATGAAGAGCTCGAAGCGGTCGACGTATGCGGGGTCGTCGTCGTTTCGACGCGCCAGGGGAGAGACCTCCCAGGGGAATTCGGTGATGAACACGGGGACCGACTGGGCGCCGTCCGGCGTCCGGTACATCGAGGTCAGGTCGGGCTCGACCAAGAGCTCGAAAACGGCGAACACCCGCTCGCCGTGGGTCTCGCAGTGCGAGAGCTGCTTCTGTGCTGCCGGGTCGAGCTTCGGGGCAATCGCGTTGCACGCCGTGGCGAAAGCCTCCTCGTCGTCGATGGCGTCGCGCGAGAGGGCTTCGGTCCAGGGAGTTTCGGGGACCTGGCCTTGGCCGGCTCGCTCGAGACGTTCCGCGATGGCCTCTCGCATCCGCACCCGCTCCCAATTGGCTCTTAGGTCGAACGTCCGCTCACCCGTGAGGCCCGGAAACCGTGAGCGAACATCCGCGTCCACCGCACGAAGCATGTCGACCACCAGATCCATCAGGTCCTCGTGCGTGGCGTAGGCCATGTAGAACTCGAGGATCGTGAACTCGGGATTGTGCTTCGTGCTGATGCCCTCGTTGCGGAAGGTTCGTCCAAGCTCGTAGACCCGGTCGAAGCCCCCGACGAGTAGCCGCTTGAGATAGAGCTCGGGGGCGATACGCAGGATGAGATCTAGGTCGAGGGCGCGGTGGTGCGTGTCAAATGGCTTGGCCGTCGCGCCGCCGCGGATCGCGTGGAGCAAGGGCGTCTCGACCTCGAGAAAGCCGAGGTCGTCGAGGAAGCGCCGAAGCGACTGGACGATGAGGGTGCGCGCGCGGAAGACCTCGCCGACGGCCGGGTTCGCAAAGAGGTCGACGTAGCGCTCGCGGTACCGCTTCTCTACGTCTTTGAGGCCGTGCCATTTGGCGGGGGGCGGCAGGAGGGCTTTGCCGAGATGCTCGTAGCGGCGGGCGCTCACCGCCAGCGCGCCGGTCCGGGTGCGAATGGCAGGGCCCTCGATGAGGACGTGGTCGGCGAGGTCGAGGAGCTTGAGCACGGCAGCGTCCCGCTCGCTGAGGCTCTCGGGCCGCACCAGTGCCTGCGCATCGCCGTGCGGGGTGCGAATCACCAGGAACGGACCCCGCTTGGCGATCACCCGGCCGAAGAGCGGCAGGCGAGGCGAGTCCTCCGCGAGCTCCTCTTCGAGCGGCAGCTTGGCACAGGCGTCCTCGTCGGCAGCGAGCTGAACCAGCCGGCGGCGCTTCTCTTCGAGGTCCGGCCGGGTGCGCCAGGTGTTGGGATACGGCAGCACACCGAGCTCGCGTAGGCGCTCTGCCTTGTTCAACCGTGTTTGTCGTAGCTCGTCTTCGGTGGCCACTTGCTATTCCTCTTGGGCTTCGCCCGCCTTCATCTTTTTCTTCTCGGCGTTCATCAGAAGGTAGGTCTCGATGAACTCGTCGAGGTCGCCGTCGAGCACGGCGTCCGCGTTGTTGATCTTGTGATCGGTCCGCTCGTCCTTGACCATCGTGTAGGGTTGTAAGGTGTAGGTGCGCACCTGCGAACCGAACGCAATCTCGGCTCGGTCGTTCAGGAACGCTTCTTCGAAGGCCTCTTCCCGCTCACGGCGTGCCTTCTCGAAGAGCAATCCACGCAACATCTTCAAGGCGGTTTCGCGGTTCTGGTGCTGCGAGCGCTCGGCCTCGCAACGGACCGTGAATCCGGTAGGGATGTGCTTCATCCGGACGGCGGATTCGGTCCGATTGACGTGCTGGCCGCCTGCGCCGCCGGAACGCATGGTGCTGACCTCGAGGTCCTCGTCCCGGATCTCGATCTCGCCCTCGCTCAGCTCG
>CALLDH010000078.1 GCA_937998345.1 uncultured bacterium
CGGGGCGAGCGCTTCGAGCTCGGCGGCGGTGAGGCGGTGGTGCTCAGCCTTGCAAAGCCGGGAAGGGACGGCCCGAACGAAGACGCTGCGGCGGTGATTTCGCTTGGCGAGCAGGCCGGTGTGGCTGTTGTTTCCGATGGCGCCGGAGGTCATCCGAGTGGCGCGAAGGCGGCTGCGCTCGCGGTGCGTGCGGTCTGCGACGCCGTGGTGGCGCTCGGAGGAGACCTCGAGAACCTTCGGGGCGCGATCATCAACGGCTTCGAGTCGGCGGACCGGGCGATCTCGGAGCTCGGGACCGGCGCGGCCGCTACCCTCGCGGTCGTCGAGATCCAGGGCACGCACATGCGCGCCTACCATGCGGGCGACTCGATGGTGCTGGTGACCGGGCAACGCGGACGTATCAAGTGGCTGACCATCCCGCACTCCCCGGTCGGCTACGCGGTCGAGGCTGGTTTGCTGGATCGCGGGGAGGCGCTGCATCACGAAGACCTCCACCTGGTGTCCAATCTCTTGGGCACCCAGGACATGCGCATCGAGCTCGGCGCCAGCGTCAGCCTCGCGCCCCGCGATACCGTCGTGCTAGCGAGCGACGGGCTCAGCGACAATCTCCACCTAGAAGAGATCGTCGAGGGCGTGCGCAAAGGGCCGCTCCAACGAGCCGCCGACGAGCTGGCTGCTCTGGGGCGGAAGCGCATGGAGGCGCCAGCCGAGGGAGCGCCCTCCAAGCCCGACGATCTCACCTTCATTGCGATCAGACCCAACCGCCGACACTGACGCTCGCACTGACGCTGACGCTGGCACTGCCGCTGTCACTGTGTACCCAGGAACTCCGCAACCTGGCGGTTGACCTCGTCTTTGCGTTGGATGGTGACGCCGTGTCCGGCGCCTTCGATCTCAATCCAAGTTACATTGTTCAGACTCGCTCGCAGGAGCTCCATGTGTTCGCGCGAGATCTCAGCGTCTTCCGATCCCCAGAGGAGCAGAGTGGGCAGGCCACCGAGGGCCGCGTAGGTGTCGCGGTAGCTCGTCAGTGCGTCGGTGCGCGACATCGACAAGAGGGCCTGCTCGTACCCTTCGAACCGAGTCTGCTCTTCGAAGCGTTGCGCGTAGCTTGGGTCAGCGCCCGATGCCTGAAAGAAGCCATTTGCGCGTGCGACGGTCGCGCGTACCGAGAAGACACGAGCGTACCATTCGCTGAGGAGCGGTATCTTGGCCAAGCCGAATAGCACTCTGCCCTCGGCGTAGTCGACCACCGGCGCGATGAGGACCAGCTTGGCCACCCGCTCGGGGTGAGCCTTTGCAAAGGTTGCGGCGATGGCGCCCCCGAAGGAGACGCCGATCAGGTTCACGGGGCTTTCGATGTCGAGGGCGGCAAGCAGGTCCTCGAGTTGCTTCCGGTAGAACGCCCGATCGTAGTCCACGTTCGGACGATCGGAGTAGCCGCGGCCGAACTGGTCGTAGCGAAGGACGCGGAACCCGGCGTCGCGTAGGGGCGACACCTGTGCATCCCAGGCGTAGAGCGGGATTGTCCCGCCGTGGATCAGCACGACGGTTTCGCCGTCCTCAGGGCCGCTCAGCTCGTAGTGCGTGACGCCCGCTGAGAGCGTTACGTAGCTCCCCGATAACGCTTCCCGTACTGGCCCGTCGAGGGTCTGTGTCTCGCGGTTGAGCGCAAAGTACGGTCCTAGGATCGCGAGCAGCGCGAGGAAGGACAAGCCCAGGCAAAGGTGACCGCAATGCATGGGCACGGTTCTACCACTTGGTGGTATGGTCCGCGCCATGCTGGCTCGACTTGGTGAGGTTTTCAGCCGGTGGGCCGAACGCTGGGTGCCCGATCCGTTCGTCTTGGCGCTCGTGCTGACCTTGTTCACGCTCCTTGGCGGGTTCACGCTCACCGGGTCGGTCGGTGCCGTGCTCCAGGGCTGGTACGGCGGGTTCTCAAACACGCAACTCCTCGCTTTCGCCCTGCAAATGTGCCTAATCCTGGTGACCGGTCAGGCCCTGGCGTCGAGCCCCCCGGTCCAAGGAATCGTCCGCGCCCTTGCGCGATGGCCGAAGCGAACCCCGGCGGCGGCCGGCATGGTCGCGCTCATCGCCTGCGTGACCGGCCTCATTCAATGGGGCCTCGGTGCGGTCGTTGCGGCGTTTGTGGTTCGCGAGATTGCCCACAGCGCGGCCGAGGACGGAAGGCCAATGGACATCCCGGTCCTCGGCGCTGCCGCATACACTGGGCTTGCGATCTGGCACGGTGGGCTGAGCGGCTCCGCTCCTTTGAAGGCGGCCGAGTCCGCGCAGTTCACGCAGGGCGGAACGCAAGCGATCGCCGTCAGCGAGACGCTCTTTTCCTCGCTCAACATCATCGTCAGCGGCGGCTTACTCATCTTGTTGCCCCTGCTGTGTGTGGCCCTCGCTCCCAAGGAGGCTTCGGTCCCCGAGATGCCCTCGAGGCAGGCCGCGGCCCCGAAGGAAGCGAAGCGGTCGTTTCTCGGGCTTGCTGTCGGCGGCGCAGCAACGCTGCTCGTCCTCTTCAGTTGGTTCCGTGGTGACGTCGCCTTCAACCTCAACTCCGTGAACCTGTTCTTTCTAGCCCTGGCCCTGGCCGCGCACGGCTCGATCCACAGCTTCCTCGAGTCGGTATCCGAAGGCGCACGCGGTGCCGGCGCCATTATCGTCCAGTTCCCCCTCTACTTCGGCATCCTTGGCGTGATGCAGGCGAGCGGAATGATCGAGCGACTCTCGTCCGGGATGACTTCCATCGCGTCCACTTCGACCTTCCCGTTGCTCACTTTTCTCAGCGCCGGCCTCGTGAACTTCTTCGTCCCTTCCGGAGGTGGGCAGTGGGCGCTCCAGAGCGACGTCCTATTGACCACCGCCGCCAGCCTCGAACTCGACTCTGGTCGCACCATCATGGCTTTTGCCTATGGCGACGAGTGGACCAATTTGCTGCAGCCCTTCTGGGCGCTGCCGCTGCTCGCGATCACTGGCCTCAAGGCCCGCCAGATTGCGGGCTACACCGCAATCCTCGCCATCGGAATGGGCCTCTACGTCGGCCTGATCCTGCTGCTGTTCGGCTAGAGCCCCGGAGCCACGCCGTACGCCGCTTCGGTGTTCTCCGCGATTTCGTCGACTGTGACGCCGTTGGCCAGCTCGACCAGCGTCACCCCGCCATCCCCGCCCTTGTCGATCTCGAAAACCCCGAGGTCGGTGATCAGCAAGTCGACCACATGGGTGCCCGTGAGGGGTAGGGTGCAGCTCTTCAATAGCTTGGGCTTCCCCTTGGCGGTGTGCTCCATGACGACGACCACGCGTTTCACGCCCGCCACCAGGTCCATTGCGCCGCCCATGCCCTTGACCATCTTGCCGGGAATCATCCAGTTCGCGAGGTCGCCATTCTCGGCAACTTGCATCGCGCCGAGAATCGACAGGTTGATGTGTCCGCCGCGAATCATGGCGAAGGAGTCCGCGCTCGAAAAGAAGCTCGTCGTCGGGAGCTCGGTCACGGTCTGCTTGCCGGCGTTGATGAGGTCGGCGTCTTCTTCGCCTTCGTAGGGGAAGGGGCCCATCCCGAGCATGCCGTTCTCGCTCTGTAGCTGAACGCTCATGCCCTCGGGGATGTGATTCGAAACCAGCGTCGGAATGCCGATGCCGAGGTTCACGTAGAAGCCGTCGCGGAGCTCTTTCGCCGCGCGCGCTGCCATTTGTTCACGAGTCCAAGCCATCGTCTTCTCCTCAGGCCTCACGCGGACGCGTGGTTCGTTGCTCGATGTGCTTCGGGGCGTTCGGGTAGTGAACGATACGGTCGACGAAGATCCCCGGGGTCATGATCTGGTCGGGATCCAACTCGCCCGGTTCGACGAGATGCTCGACCTCGGCGACCGTGACCTCGGCCGCGGTGGCCATCATCGGATTGAAGTTCCGAGCGGTCTTTCGGTAGATGAGGTTCCCCTCGGTGTCGCCCTTCCAGGCGTGAACGATCGCTACATCCGCGAAGAGCCCACGCTCCATCACATACTGCGCGCCGTCGAACTCGCGGAGCTCTTTCCCTTCGGCAACCGTCGTCCCGACGCCTGTCTTCGTGTAGAACGCTGGGATCCCTGCGCCGCCGGCGCGGATCCGTTCCGCCAAGGTTCCCTGTGGCGTGAACTCCACGACGATGTCGCCGTCGAGAAACTGCTTTGCGAACAGCTTGTTCTCGCCCACGTACGACGACACCATCTTGCTGATTTGGCGCGTCTCCAACATCACGCCGAGGCCGATTCCATCAACGCCGGCATTGTTCGAGATCACCGTCAGGTTCTTCACGCCCGAGTCTGCAATCGCTTGGATCAGCGATTCGGGAATTCCGCACAGCCCAAAGCCGCCAGACATCAAGGTCATGCCGTCGCTGAGCAAGCCATCGAGCGCTGCGGACGCGTCGCGATACACCTTGTTGGCCATGGTTCGTCCTTACTCCCGACTCTAGTTGAAGCCAAGCATCTCTCGGGCTTCTGCGGGCGACGCGACCTCCCGGCCCGAATTACGTGCACACTGAGCGAGCGCTTCGATCAACTGCCCGTTGCCGGTGGTTTTTTCGCCGTTCGGGAGGTAGAACGTGTCCTCAACGCCCGTTCGCAGCATTCCTCCGAGATCGGCTGCTCGCTGGTGGGTTTCCCAGATCTCTTCGCGGCCGATGAGCGTGGCTTGCCAGTGTGCGTCGCCGCTCTTGTACTTCATGAGGAGCTCGAGAAGCTCAGGATCGCAGGGCATGCCCGAGGCGACGCCCATCACGAAGTTGTAGTGCATCTCCTTGGCCATCCCGGCGCGAAGATAGAGGCCAACCGAGCGGACGATGCCCACGTCGAAGCACTCCATTTCTGCAGTGGTGTGGGTTTCCGACATCGCGTCCAGCATTTTCTGTACCTTGTCGACGCTGTTGAGGAACACCATTGGCGGCCAGGCCCAGGTGTTGTCCTTCTTGAGCTTGAGGTAGTTCAGGCTACCCGCATTGCACGCCGCGATTTCAGGCTTGATGCGGTACAGGCACGCCAGCGGCCCTGATACGTCCTCGTCGATCACGCCGGTGGTCTGATTGATGATGATGCCCGGGCACGCTTCGCGAATCGCATCGCTCGCTGCGGCGGCGACTTCGGGATCCCAAGACGGGAAGTGCCCCATGCCAGGCTCCTGACGGCGAAAATGGATGTGAACGATCGAAGCGCCGGCGTTGTATGCATCACGCGCCGACGCCGCCATCTCTTCGGGGGTCACCGGCACCGGGTGCTGCGTCGGGTTGGTGAGCACGCCGTTCAGCGCACAGGTGATGATTGCTTTGTCCATTAGAACCACTCCGTTTCAGCATTGATATACGAGTCTTCGTTGGTTCGGCAGAGGTTGGCCAGGTGGGGGATACGCGGGATCTCGGTGCGAATCCAATACTGGGTGGCCGCCTCGGTCGCTCGTTTGCGTGCCTCTGAGACCGGCGCCGTGCGCGCCACCGCCGTCATGTTGAGCCACTGCCATCCGATGACGAGGGTGGCGAACATGTCGAGATAGTCCCAGCTGTGGCCGAGCATGCCGTCCGCGTCACCTGCCATGCCGCGCTGACCGAGCTCCATGGTGGTGGAGCCCACGGTGGCCACCGCTCCTTCGAGCGCGGCACAGAGCTCCGGGTCGCAGCCTGCTTCTCTTGCCCGCGAGATGGTGCTTCCGATCTCTTCGGCCAACGCGCGGAGAGGGGCCCCGCCCTTGGACATCACCTTCCGGCCCAGAAGGTCCATGCTTTGAATCGCGTTTGTGCCCTCGTGAAGCGTGTTGAGCTTCTGGTCGCGCATGTACGCTTCGGGGAGGTATTCGCTCGTGTAGCCGTAGCCGCCGTGGACTTGTATCGCGAGGACGTTGGCCTCGAACCCGCGCTCGGCCGGGAACGTCTTGGCAATCGGGGTGAGCAGGTTCAGCAGCAGCCCTGCGCGCTCTCGCTCTTCGTCCGACGCCCCGTGCTCCGAGATGTCTGCATAGCGTGCGACCGTCCCGAGCAGCGCAAAGCTTCCTTCGACGATCGCCTTTTGCCGCAGCAGCATCCGCCGAACGTCAGCGTGTTCGATGATGGAGATCTGATCACCGCCACGCGCGCCCAGCTGCCGCCCCTGCTTGCGGTCCCGCGCGTACGCAAGCGACTCGTGGTAGGCAGCCGACGCCGTCGCAGCGCCGTTCACGCCGATCATGATGCGTGCCTCGTTCATCATTTGGAACATGTAGCGGAGGCCCTGATTCGGCTCGCCGACGAGCCAGCCGCGGCAGTCCCCCTCATCCCCAAACTCGAGTGCGAGGCTCGGGAGCCCCTTCCAGCCGATCTTGTGGATCAGCCCGGCAACGGTGACATCGTTCGACACCAAGCTTCCGCCTTCCTCACGCAGCCTCGGGACCGCAAACAGCGAGATACCCTTGGTGCCGTCGGGCGCTCCGTCGATTCGAGCGAGGGCGAGATTCACCACGTTCTCGGTAATGCCGTGGTCCGCCCCGGAGATGAAGATCTTGCTTCCCTTGATCAGGTAGTAACCATTCTCGGTGGGCGTTGCGGAAGTCGTGATGTCGCCGAGGCTGCTGCCTGCCTGCGGCTCGGTGAGCGCCATCGTGCCGGTCCAGTCGCCTGCGTACATCTTCGTCATGAATCGCTCTTTGAGCTCGTCGGTTCCGAACGCTTCGATCAGGTGTCCGGCCCCGACCGTGAGCCCGACAAAGCCATAGGCGCCGAGGTTTGCTGCCATGAGGTAGGCGCTCGCCAAGGTGTGCACGAGCATTGGCAACTGCGCGCCTCCGACCGACTCGGGACGTGATGCCGTCAGCACGCCGAGGTCGACCATCTGCTCGAACAGCCGAGGTAACGCGGGATGCGTGTGGATGCGGCCGTCGCGAAACACCGGAGGCTCCTCGTCCATCGGCTTGTACGTCGGCAGCAAGTCTTGCCGGGCGAAGCGCCTGACGCTGTCGATGTAGAGGTCGAAGGTTTCCTTCGAGTGCTGCTGATATGGCCCGAGCTCACAGAGCGACTCGGCGTCGAGAACGGAGTAGAGGAGGAAATCGACGAGGCCGTCGTCG
>CALLDH010000079.1 GCA_937998345.1 uncultured bacterium
GGTCCCGACGATGTACCTTCACGGCGAGCGGGATGGCTGCGTTGTCGCGGGGATGGCCGACGATCAAGAGGAGCACTTCAGCGCGCTATTCGAGATGGTGAAGCTGGCGGACGCGGGGCACTTTCTGCATTTGGAGAGGCCGGCAGAGGTGAATGAGGCCATTTTGCGTTGGTTTGCGGGGCACTAGAGGCTACGGCGACGGCGTCAGTGACAGCGTCAGTGACAGCGTCGGTGGCAGTGTCGGTGGCAGTGATCAGACGCCGACGAGGGGGAGCTGTCTTCGCAGTCCGACGTCGTCGGTGACTGGGATTGGGTATCGGCCGCTGAAGCATGCGCTGCAGAAGCCTTGGCCGCCGACGGCTCGCTTCAAGCCCTCGAGCGACAAGTAGCCTAGGCTGTCTGCGGTGACGTAATCGTTCACTTGTGCAACCGAGTTGTGTGCGGCGATGAGCTCTTCTCGCGTTGGGGTGTCGATGCCGTAGAAGCAAGGCCAGCTGGTGGGCGGGGAGCTGATTCGGAGATGGACTTCCTTGGCGCCGGCGTCGCGGATCATCTTGACGATCTTGCGGCTCGTGGTGCCGCGAACGATCGAGTCATCGATTACCACGACGCGCTTGCCCTCGAGGAGGCTTTGGACCGGGTGTAGTTTGAGACGGACGCCGAAATGGCGAATTGATTGAGCCGGCTCGATGAAGGTGCGGCCAACGTAGTGGCTTCGGATCAGCCCGAGCTCGAACGGGAGCTTGGCGGCCTCGGCGTATCCAAGAGCTGCGGCGACGCCACTGTCCGGCACCGGAACCACGATGTCAGCTTCGACGGGCTGGTCCTCGAAAAGGGCGCGGCCCATGCGCTTTCGGGCGTCGTAGACGCTGATCCCGTCGAACGAAGCGTCGGGCCGGGCGAAGTAGACGTACTCGAAGATGCACATGTATCGGCGCTCTGCATCCACGCGGAACGGGCGCAGGCTTTGCAGCCCGGACTCGTTGATGACGACCATCTCTCCGGGCTTGATGTCACGGATGAATTTCGCGCCGATCAACTGGAAGGCTGGTGGCTCTGAGGCGATGACGTATGCGCCGTCCAGCTTGCCCAAGCACAAAGGCCGGAACCCATACGGGTCACGCACGGCGACCAACTCGTCCGGCGAAAGAAAGACTAGCGAGTAGGCGCCCTCGACCTGATGCAGCGCGTCCGCGACGCGGTTGACCATGGTCTCGGCTTTCGAGCGCGCAATCAAGTGAACGAGCACTTCGGTATCGCTGTCCGACGAAAAGATGGAACCGTCCTTTTCGAGCTGATGTCGCAGCGCGAGGCCATTGGTTAGATTTCCATTGTGCGCGACGGCGATCGAGCCGTGGCCGCAGTCGACGGCAAGCGGCTGCGCGTTCTTGATGTGGCTGCCCCCGGCCGTGGTGTACCGAACGTGACCAATGGCACTACTACCCGGCAGCTTGTCGATCTGATCGGCCGTGAAGACGTCTTGCACCAGGCCCATTCCGCGATGGACGAAGAGCTGCTCGCCGTTGCTCGAAACGATGCCCGCGGCTTCTTGCCCTCGATGCTGCAAGGAGTGGAGGCCGAGGTACGCCAAATTCGAAGCCTCATCCGCCCCAAACACCCCAAACACGCCGCATTGATCATGAAAATGATCGTCGTCTATCACCGACACCGCGCGTACATAGCGCTGGCGCCACCTTCCGTCCATGACCCCCGCATGCCCCCCGCCCAAGCGTGCGCTAGAACCGGCCGGTTGAAATGCCCCGGGTACTGAAGCGAATCGAATCGGTCGTTCCTCGAAGGGCGTCCGGCTATGGCGGCAAGGCTCGCAGTCTGGCTGCGCTCGCCCGGGCAGGGTTCCCTGTCCCGGCCGCCTACGCGATGCCCGGCTGGGTGGGGGATTCGTTCTTTTCGAGCGTCCTCAAGATCGAGGACCGCCCGAGGGCGCTTCTCCGCACCCCCCACGTCTCCGATGCGCGCCTTCAGTCGATCGCCGAGTACGTCCGCGAAGCGACGCTTCCGCAGGACGTCGTTCGCAGCGTGAGCGACGCACTACTCGCGATGACGGATGAGGGAGCTACCGGCTTCGCGGTTCGTTCGTCGGCCATGCACGAAGATCAAGAGGGCGCTTCGGCCGCGGGGATGCACTCGACTCTGCTCAATCTGATGCGCGAAGACGAAGTTTTCGAGGCGATCAAAGCCTGTTGGGCGAGCCTCTTCCGTCCCCGGGTGCTTTCGTACTTGCGCGCGCTTGGCGAAGACGTCCCGGTCTCGGTCGGCGTCGTGATCCAAGCGATGGTTCCGTCCGAGGTGTCCGGTGTTCTTTTCACGGCCAATCCGCTCACCGGTGATGCCGGGGAGGTCGTCATCAACGCCGCATACGGACTGGGTTCCTCGGTCGTCGACGGTCGTGTGACGCCCGACACGTATCGCGTCGACAAGGCGACCGGTCAACTGCGCGATCAGATCATTGGCAGCAAAGCCCAACAAACCGTGCTTGAACCCTCAGGCGGTGTGCGCGAGGTGGCCGTCTCGGCAGCACAGCGCGAATGCCCGGCGCTGAGCGAGCAGCAGCTCCTGCACTTGAGCGACCTGGCGACTCGAGTCGAAGACCACTTTGGAGATACCCGCGACGTCGAGTGGGGCATCACTGCGCAGCAAGTGTACGTCCTTCAAGCGCGTCCCGTCGTGGTTCCGACTACGCGCAACCGCCGCGGCTCGCGGCGCGACCGGCCATGGGATCGCAGAAAGATAGTCTGGAGCAACGCGAACGTTGGAGAGGCGCTGCCCGGCGTCGCCACGCCGTTCACCTGGTCTGTCCTCAGCCAGTTCAGCGACCTCGGGTTTCGGCGAGCATTCGGCGCCATGGGCTGCACGGTCCCGCGCGACGCGGAGCTCGTGGGGGACTTTCGGGGACGCATCTATATCAATCTCACCGAGTTCAGCTCGATCATGTCGCAGATTCCGTGGATTCATCCGTCGACGCTGGTGCGGCTCGGAGGGGGTCAGTACGCGTCCGAGCTCAACGAGGTCGTGGCTGAGCGCAGTTCGACCGGTTTCTTTCTGCGCTTGCCACAAACGGTCTCCCGATACGGGAGGGAGAATTTCCGGCTGCAATCCCGCATCGACGAGTTCGAAACCTATTTCTCGGACGAGCGGCTGCGGATCCATGGCATCGACCCGCGGCTTCTCGAGCCGAGCGGCCTCGACCGCATGCTCGGCGACGTCGAGCACCTGTTGGACGAGACCGGTTCGATTCTTCTGACCGTTTACGCGAACCTGCTCACGGCAGTGCTCGCGCTAACCGGCGTGTTGCGCACGTTCGCCCACGGCGAGGGCTCAGGCTTCTACCGCGAGCTCCTGTCAGGGCTGCAAGACGTGGCCAGCGCGCGCCCCGGCCTCGTGCTGCGACAGATCGCTCGAACCGCCCGCGAAGAGCCCGAGGTAGCGCAGCAACTCCGCGATGCAGAGCTTTCGGAGCTCACAGTGGCCGCGTTGCCAGACGGCCGCACGCGGGAAGCTCTGGGCCGCTTTCTCGAGGACTATGGCTATCGTGGCATTCGTGAGGCCGAGATTGCGGCGCCGCGGTGGGCCGAAGACCCGACACTCATGTTTGCCGCGCTGCGTTCGCACCTCGGTAGCACGACCGAGGTCGACGATCGCGATCGGGACCTACAGCGCGCGCGCCAAGACGCCGAGGACAAACTGAGGAAGAGCGTTCCGTTTCCGCTTCGTCCCTCCGTGACGAAGCTGCTCGAAGTGGTACAGCGCTTCACTCGCATGCGCGAGCACCTGCGCGGTCATGTGGTCGAGGTGCTTGGTATGTTTCGTCGCATCGCGCTCGAGGCCTCGCGCCGCATTGAAGCGCGTGAGCCGGAGGCAGGCCCGGACGCGGCGTTCTTGCTGACGCTCACGGAGGTTCGTCGCGTTCTGTATGACGAGAACGAGCGAGTCGCGATCCGGGTGCAGCGGCGCCGCCTGGAGTACGAACGCAATCAGGCGCTCCCCGAGCCGCCCACTACTTTCGTCGGGTTTCCGCCAGCCGACGCGGGAGTCGCGTCCACATGGAAACGTCTGCGGGGTCTGGCAGCGAGTCGCGGGGTAGCGGAGGGCAGGGTGCGCATCCTTCGCGATTCCTCTCAAGCCGCGAACTTCGAGCCGGGTGAGGTGCTCGTGGTCGCGGCCGCCGACACCGGCTGGGCTCCATTGTTCCTGGCCGCGTCGGGCGTCGTGACCGAGCTCGGCGGTCCTCTTTCTCACGCAGCGATCATCTTGAGAGAGTACGGGGTGCCTGCAGTGGTGAACGTGATGAACGTCACCCGGTCCCTTCGTGACGGCGACCTGGTTCGCATCGACGGCGATGCCGGCACGGTGGAGATCCTGGATGCCTGAGGCAGAAGACCTCGAACCGGAGGTCATCCATCACGACGAGCACCTGCTCATCATCCACAAGCCACCGGGCTTACCCACGACGGCGCCGACGCGAACTGAGCCCTGCCTTGCCAATTGGGTTCGCGAGCGCTTTCCAGGCCTTCGAGCACACGCGACATCCCGGCTCGACTCCCAAGTCAGCGGCCTGGTGACGTTCGCGCTCAGCGGCGACGCCAATCGGAACCTCCTCGACGCGCGGCGTGCCGGGACATACGATCGTGTGTACATGGGCATTACGATTCGCGAGGTGTCCCAGGATCAAGGGACGTGGGCTTGGCCGATTTCCATTGATCCTCAAAACCCCAAGCGCCGGATGGCCGGGCCGGGGCGTGGCGAGCGGGAAGCCGTGACGCGGTATGAAGTGGCCGCGCGCACGGCGGCCGCGACCCTTCTTCGGCTCTGGCCACAGACCGGCCGGACGCACCAACTTCGCGTGCACGCGGCCAAGGCCGGCGTACCATTGTTCGGCGACCCCCTGTATCACGGCGAGCGCCGCAAAGTGCTGCCGCAGGGCAGTGTCGTCACGGCGCGCCGCGTGATGCTTCACTGCGCCCGAGTTAGCTTCCCGTCGCCGTCGCCGTCGCCGTCGCCGTCGCGCTCGCCGGGGAGCGCTCCAGCCCAGCGCATGCGGCTCGAGGCTCCAGCGCGGCCAGACATGATCCGGGTCTGGCAGGCGCTCGGCGGGGAGCTTTCAGACCTTCAGCCTTGACGCTTGGGCGAGAACTTCGTGCCACCGGACTCGTCCTTTGGCCTGTTGAAATGCGCCTCGAGCTCTCGATTTAGAATTTCGCGCACGTCCTCTTGCAGCCCAAGCGGGTGGCGAATGAGACGCTCGATATTTCGCTGGTACACGAACAGGCGTCGTTGTTCTTCGCCGCCTGCGGTGGTGGCCATCTCGTCCAGCAAGAGCGGGGTGCGCGGGTCCACACCCTCCGCCACAACCTCGAGACCGGGTAGGTCGCTCACCATGATCAGATTGCCTTCGAGCCTCTGTGCCAGCTCGGGCGGCAACTCACGCAATGCACTCTGCACGATCTTTTCGAACCGCTCGTGCGATGGCGACCAGGGAGGCCGGGGCAGAAGGCCATCGAGATGCCGGGTCTTGAGGAACGCGAGTGGCGCTTCACCGGTGCGCCCCTGCCGATCACGTAACAGGCCGAGGTAGTACAAGATGTCTGAGGATGCGTCGGGCCTAGCAGCCGCGCGTTCGATCAAGTCGCTTGCGGCCTCGATCTGGTCGAGCTCGAAGTGGGCCCGCCCGATCAGGAATTCGAGCTGCTGGTTCTCGAAGGGCCCCTCGGGGAGTCCGATCAGCAGCTCCGAAGCCGCGGCCCGATCGCCCTGCTGGAGCAGTGCATCCACCTTGAGCACCGAGGCATCGGCGATGTCGTCCGCTGTCTGGCAGCTCTCGAGCGCCTGATCGAGGACCCGGATCGCCTCGGCAAAGCTTCCCAGCGGGTGGATCAGGAGCTCAGCCGCATTGAGCATCGCCTCGAGATAGTGCTCGTCGAGGTCGACGGCCTGCCGGTAGTGCTCGAGGGCCATGTCGAGATTCCCGTTGGCGGCATGGATGTACCCAATGAGGTTGTGAGCATCAGGCGAATCGCCATCGAGCTCGAGAGTTTGCTCGGCCGACGCCATCGCGCCGTTCAAGTCCCCCTGTGTGACCAGCTCCCAGCCGCGGTCGAGATGCGCGCTCAGACGGTCCATGAATCCTTCGTTCTGCTCGGACATCACTTAGCCCCGAAACTTACGTGGCGGCTTTAGGACGTCAAGCCGAACCGTGCGCTATCATGCATTTGGAATGGTTAGGGTTTTCGCCGCAGTCACAATCATGGCGATCTGTTCCTGCGTGACGGAGCCGTTGCCGCCGGGGCAGACCATCTCGGTTGGCACCACCGATCACGGATATCTCCATGAGCCGGTTCGCCTGGCAGATCGGGGCGCCGGCTATCGGCGGCTGCGTCCCGGAGAGGGAACTCGATTCGGAACCCCCACCTTGGTGGGTGCGATCGAGCGTGCGGCCCGGCAAGTAGCCGAGGCTTTTCCGGGGGGCTACCCGCTTCGTGTCGGTGACCTGTCGACCCCGCACGGAGGCGCACATTCCCGGCATCGCACCCACCGCACCGGGCGTGACGCAGATCTGCTGTTTTTCGCGCGAGACGCCGGAGGCCTGGCCGGCCACGGTGATGGCTGGCTTCGCTTCGACCGTCTTGGCCTCGCGTCTCTGGGCGATCGAATTTTCCGTTTCGACGAAGCGCGGAATTGGCACCTCGTGCGCACCTTGATCATGGACGCTCAGGCGCGGGTGAAGTGGCTGTTCTGCTCAAACGAGCTCAAGGCGCGCCTCCTCCGATATGCGG